>DAOTVD010000145.1:0-41553 GCA_034437075.1 Anaerolineae bacterium | reverse complement strand
GAGGATATCCGCCAATCCAGACAATTCTGAGGCGCCTTCGCCCGCTTCGAACCCCGGTTCGAAGCTAAAGAACGTCATATTGAATTGACCATTCCCCCAGGCACATTGCAGTAACGCGCCCCGGTTGCGGATGATAACGCTATTGTCTTGGGCCACATCGGCCACGGTGCCGGGCAAGCGCGCGAATACCTGCACGACTTCGGGCTCTTGTTGCAAAATCACGCGGCCATGTTCCACCAGGCTCACCCGGCCATACACCGGCGCGCGCGGGATGGCCCGCTTGCGGATGCCGCGCCCCGGCGTGGCCAACAACGTCCCCGGCTCGATGATGTCATTCGGCTTGAAGGGAATCGCAGCCGCCAAGCGCTCGGCATCGGCTTCGGGGTTTAGCCCCAAGGCATTCGCCACATCCACAATCACATAATCCGAGGTGCGGCGCCCGCGCAGCACGACATCATTAAACACGACTTCATCGCCCGCGTTAACTTCGACCGTGCCGTAGACATTCGGCGGCAAACGGCGCTCGCGATCAATCTGCGTATGCTCCAACAGTAGCGCGTGGACAGGGAAATAATCGCTCATGCTTATCTCAGACGTCGCAAATCATCTAACCCATCATTCGCGGGGGTTTCTTCCGGCAAATCGAAATCATCCAGGGCGAAATCCTCTGGCAAAGGCATCTCGGGCGCGCTATCCGCCGTGCTAGCCTCCGCCAAGGCCGGATCGAGCCCGCCCTCGGGCAAAGCGTTATAATCCGGGAAGTCGGCATCGTCAATGCCGCCGCTGAGGGCTGTCATCGCGTCCATGGCTGGCGTATCGGCGCTATGCACACCCGCCAGGATGTCTATGCCAGCCAGGGCTTGGTACCAGTTGGCCAGGGTTTGCCCACGCCGCCGCCCAGCGGGCAATTGCAAGGGCCGCCCACGCATATCAAAGATGAGGCCTGCGCTCCCGGCGCGCAAGGAACCTTCCCATTCGCGTTTGTCTTCCAGGCTCAGCCCGCGCGCGAGCTTAATGGACACGTTGACCTGTTCGCCAGCGGGCACGGGCGCGCACCAAATGTCGCCCGCGCTAACGTCCTGGGTGATGACCTCGCCATTGGCGCGGGTGATCGTCACGGCCATGCGCCCCAGGCGCGTCGGCCCCAAACGCCCGCTGGGCGCAAAGACCGTACCCAGATTGATGAAACCGCCGCTATCCACAATTTGCACTACGGCTAAGGGTTCGTAGAGGCTGACCGCGCCCAGCGCCGCCGCCAGCGCAAAAGGATCGGCCCATAGCTGTACTACGCCTTCTGGCTGCAAGGCGTCCAAGGCCATCAAGACCGCCATGCCCGGCGGGACACCCTGCGTAAAGACCGCCCCCGCCAGGATAATGGGTGAAAAGGGCGGCAATTTTTTCGTCCAAGCCGCGTTTTCTGCGATGACCAGCGCGCGGATAATCTCGCGGGTAATGGCGTGTTCGAATAAGAGTTCGTCCATGGTTTGGGGGATCGTATGCGGTGCGATGGATTTATTCAGCGCCCAGGCTTCCAGGTCGCTCAGGCTGATGGTAAACGGCACCCAGCGCTGGACATCCCGCCAATCGACCAGGGGCAACACGCTCGGCGCGCCATGCCCCAGCCCCAAATTGCTGCGGATTTCGTCTGTGCCTTCTTGGTTGAGCATCGCCAACAGAGTGCTGGTGCCGCTGCCGATGTCGATATGCAGCGCGCCGCGCTGGGTGTCTAGCGTATCCAAGTAGCGCATTAGGCGGTCGATGCTTTGCGCGGTGGGCACGATGCCATCGCCCCGGCTCATGTCCGAAATCCGGCGAAAGCTATCGGATTGGGTTTTAAGAAACTGGTCGAAGACGTTGGCGAGTTTAATCTTGGCCGAACTCAGGTTCTCGGTGTCTAGCGCGGGGCGGACATTATCGGCCATGTAGATCACGCAGTCATCTTCCAGGCGTTTTTTAACCCACGGTTGCAACCGCGCGTTGCCCGCATACAAGACGTTGGGCTTGGACGAGCCCGGCACGAGCTTAATGGCCAGTTCGACCAGGCGCACCAGATCGCGCACATCATCTTCGTTGCCGTCGTCCGTGCCGCCTGTCACCAAGATCACATCGGGGCGATTACGCAAAATGCGGTTCACGCGGTCTTCTTCGGTGGCGATGTCCGTCAGGGTCAGCGTTTCCAGAATTTCGACATAGGTGCCCGTTAGGGCGCGTTGCGCGCTGTGTAGGCTAAAATCATCCATCAGGGCCACCAACACGGCTTCTAACGAGCGGCCCGCGCTGCTGGCGGTGGCCAAAAAATGGCCGATACCGCTGCCATCGAGCGCTTGGCCCAAGAATATTTGGGCGCTTTTCGGGTCGCGATTAATGATGGTGCGCCCGGTTTGGTTTTCCAAAGTCAGGACATTGCGCTCTAGCGCGAGGAGCGCATCGGCTTCGGGCATCAGGGTCGTCGAACGGGACATCGTCCCGGCAATGAGGCGGTATTGCCCTTCGACGACATCTAACAATACACTGCGTGTATGGGTGATGCCAAAATCCGTTATCAGATATGATTCCATGGTCTTAACCAATCTGTTCGAGCAAAAAGGTGACTTGCTCGCTGATGACGCCACTCAGGATGCTCAGGCTAGAGAGAATCACCCCGCCATAGATAGCGCCCAAGCTAATCACCAGAATACCTTTGCCAAAGCCCGCGACCAAACGCAGGGGCAATCGGCGCGAAACATCTCCTTTTATATCGCGTTTTGCCAGATATTGAAAATAGACCAAGGTGCTGAGCGTGCCCGCCCCCAGCAAGAGCGCGTTGAAGGTGAGGCCCTCGTCGAACGCCTGCGCGGTTTCGGTGCCCAGGGGCACGATGGTGCCAATGACCGCGCCCACAATCGCCACCCCCACGCCCACGCCAATCACGAAGGCCAGCGCCAGGTTGCCATAGGGCGCGATGCCCGGCAATTGTTTCAGCAGCAAAAACAACGCCAACAGGATGGGAATAAGCCCCAGAAGCCGAACCGCGATAGCCTCGTCGGCATCCGTTAACAAGGTGGCTTCGAACCAGGGCGCTATGATGCTTTCGGTGGCGACAATCGCCACATAGGCGGCGGTGGCACCCACCAGGATATGCACGGCAATGCGGTATAACAGATTATCGCCCAATAGATAACTAAAGATCAGCAAGGTCAGGATGAGCGAAGCCCATCCGGTGATGAGGTCTAGCGTTTCTAGGCTCATGTTTTGCGGCGTCCTTCGCGCACCACGCGCAAGATGTTATACAGCGCGCCCAGGCTAATCAGCGTGCTGGCCAACAGCGCGGCCAACGCGGCCCCATGCCAACGCCCCAGCGCCGGGTCGGGCAAGGCCAGGTTATCGGGGGCATCATACGCGGCGCGTGTATCGGCGTTGCGCGCGGCATCGTACATCAAAGCGCCTTGAATACCGCTGAGCATGCCGTCGTAGGCATCCGCCGAGAGGTAAGGCCGGGCCAGGGGTTCGGCGGCGGCGCTCACCAACGCGACCTTGGGCACCTGCACCTCGGCTAATTGCTCGGCCCAGATGCGCACCTCGTCGTAGCGCTCGGCCACGACCACCACAAACGCGAACGAATCATCTGTGATGACATCCATCTCTAGGTTGGTATTGGCGCCGCTGATATCGCTCTGAAAGACCAAGGCCCCAAAGGCCACCGATTCGGTCAAGGCGCGCACGCTCACCGCGCCGCCGGGCAGATAGCGCAATACCGCGTAATGCTCGCCCGGTTGTAAGTTCACTGGCGGGATAATCGGGGGGGGATCAATGAGCCCCATCACGGTGCCCGCGCGCGAGCGCCCCGCCACATCGACACCCACGCGCGCGTTAACCCAGCCGGACGGCGGGCTTAGATCGGGCCGCGTAACGGGAATCGGGGGTTGGTCAAAGCGGCCCAAGGCTTCGAGCAAGGCGTCGTCCTGGGCTAGCTCGCGCATGACCTGCTCGGCGCGCAGTATCCCAAGCGGATGGGTGCTCAAGACGACCGGATAGCCATTATGGGCCAGAATATCACGCAGGACGGCCTCCGCCAGGGGGTCAAGTTCTTGCGCGCCCGTGGAGCCATATTCGAATGCGACCAGCACGGGCACGCGCGCGGTAGCGTCATCTGTGGGCAAGCTATCCACCAAGGCACCGACGGGCTGCGCGTCTTCGGTCAAGGTCGTGGGGGGGCTTTCGGCCACATGCAAGACCTCCGTCACGAAGGGCACCAACAGCGCGATCAGCAGGAGTACCGTCATCACCAGCCGATCTCGCGGGATGCGTTGGCGGGCGCGGCGGCGGCGTTGGGGCGGTGGGGCCAGGGGTTCGGGCGCGTCGAAATCGTCTTCGGGCGCGCCGATACCATATTCAAAATCAATGCGATGGGCGTCTTGTTCTTGCTGCACGATGGCCAGCACTCGCTGGATGGACGCCAGACGTAGTTCTTGCGTGGGGCTCAAATCTACCGCGCCCTCGCCCGTGTAGAGCTTGCCGGGGCGGGTCAGGTAGGGGTCAACGGCCAGGCCGTTTTCCACCCCCGCTAGCGGCCCTTCGTCAATCACCTGGGAGGTCTGCGCCGGGGTTTGCTCCACCACGGCAGCACTGCGCGTCAACAGGGCTTGTAGCTCTGGCGAGAGCAAAAAGGGCGGCACCTGTTCGATGCGCGATTCCAGGTTGCCTACTTTGAGCATGACTTCATCGCCCGTGCTGGCCGAGGAGGCCGCCGCGCGCATCCACTCGGGCACATCGCCCTCGGCGAGCCCTTCGGCGGGGGCCAGTTCGGGCGCGTCCGTTGGTTCGGTTACGGGGGCGGTTGTGCCGAAATCGGCCAGAAAATCGTCATCAAAGCCCAGATCATCATCGGCGGGTAGGGCCATTGGGCTGCCGCCTGGCGTGGGTAAGTCCACATCGGCACCTAGCAGATCATCCAAGCTGAAGGCGTCGTCTTCGGCGGATGGGGGTGCAACTTCTGGGCGGGGGGGCTCGCTGGGGGCGCTGGCCGCCAATGCCACTAGCCAATCCATTTCATCGGCAGCGGCGGGCGCGTCATCCCTGCCGAGATCGTCCAAGTCGGGCATGTCGATCTCGGCGTCATCAGCGTCATAATCACCCAGCAGATCATCCAGCGCGACCGCGTCAGATGGTGGGTCGGACAGTGGCTCGCTAGGGGCGAGGCGTCGGATGCCGCTGCTGGGGGCGGCTTCGCCGCTGGTGATGTCGTCTAGGTCGGGCAGATCATCGTCATCCGCAGGAAGGTCTAGGTCGCCCATTAGCGCATCGAAATCGGGCAGCACATCATCTTCATGGGGCAAGTCTGCGGGGGGCGGCGTGCTCGCCCCGCCCATGGATGTGCCCTTCAGCCAATCGGGCGCGTCGGCATCGTCTAATTCTTCTACGCCCATAAACCATTCGGGCAGATAATCGTCTGCCGGAGCGCCCCCGCCGGGGGCCGGTGCTGCGTCAGCGTCGATGTCGGCGAACCAATCGGGCACATCGCCCTCATCCGGCAAGGGGATGTCATCATCAGGGTGTTGGGCGGCGTATTCGGCTTCTTCTTGCTGGCGTTCCCATTCTTCGTAGGTCAGGTCGTCGTCGGTGGCCGTGTCGTCCGCCATCCAATTCAGGTCATCTTGGGGCGCGACGGCCTCGGGGTCGTTTTGGGCGGCCCATTCTTCGAAGGTTAGCGGCGTTTCCTCGGTTTCGTCAGTTGCGGGGTCTTCGGCGGGGGCGTTCTCGGCTAACCAATCTAGATCGTCTTCATCTGTCGCGAGGGCCTCGGTTTCTGGGGTGGTGGTCGTGGGGTTCAAGAGCCAGTCGGGCAAATCCTCGGCGGGGGTGTCGTCTGTGGCAAAGTCATCGTCAGCCAGCAAGGCTTGCAGATCGTCGTCATCTTCACCAAAAACCGCTGGCGGGCCTGTACGGGCTAACGGTGGATAGATAGTGGGTTCGGGCGCGTCATCATCTGTCTGGGTATCTTCGGCGTCGAGCATGGGCGTTTGGACCGCTAAGGTCGCGTCGGGGTCGTCCGCCGCCGCTGAAAGGCTGGTCAGCCAATCGGGCAGATCATCATCGGCGTCTTCGGGGGTGGCATCGAATAGAGGCATTTCGACCGCTAAGGTCGCGTCGTTGTCCGCCGCCTGGGGGCTGTCCGTCAGCCAATCGGGCAGATCATCGCCCGTGTCAGCCTCATCAGCGCGCAATTCGGCGGGCAAATTGTCCGGATTCAGGGCCCCGGTTTCGGTGAGCCAGTTTTCAAAATTGGAGGGGTCATCGCTGGGGGCGCTGGCTTGTGCGTTCCAGGGAAGGTTGCCCGTCATCCCCGCGAAAGGATCATCCCCCCGGCCTGGTACGGTGCCTGGGCGCGCGTCATCCCACAGGGGCGTTTCGTCACCCGCGTCGGTGCCCTCGTCGTGATCATCTTCCCCTTGCATCCAAGGGGGCAGGTCATTGTCAAAGTTTCGATCCGACATGGTTTACTCTCTGTAAGCGCGTTCTTGCCCGATCAGGGTTCGAATACCGACGGTGATGGTGCCCAACGCGATGCCAATCAATAGGCCGTTGATGCCTGCCGTAGCCGGGACGCGCAACAGCCAATCGCGCACGCCTTGCAGCGCATCCAACCCTTGTAGCGGAATCCACCCGGCCAGCACGATCAGCACCGAGAACGTGAACAAGCATCCGCTCAGCGAGACGCGGTCGCGCATGAAGCGGTAGGCGGCATACACCAAAAAGAAAAACAACAACCCCGCCAAGGCGGACTCTAGCGACACCTGCACGGCCTCGAACACGACATCCGACACGAGCGCAGGCTCGGCGTCGCTGGTGCGCACATCCAGCGCGCGCAAGAGCAACACCGCGAAGGCCGCCAGCAGCACCACGCCGCTATACAGCCACCCGCTCTGGCGCGATGTGATCCGCCGGGTGTGCACGCTCACCAAATTAAAAATGCCGATGAGCACAGCAAACGCGGCAGTGACGATCACCAATTGCAAAATCCCCCCCACGATAATCTGGGGGCCATCTCCGGTGGCTAACAATAGGATAATGGTGATGAGGGCCATGGACGACGCCACAATGGCCGATACGACATTCAGGGGTAAGCGGCGTCTCATGTGGTCACCAGGTTCACTAAGATGGCGATCAGAATGCCCGCGATGACCACCCAGCGCAGCGTATCCTGCGCGATGAGCGTGGACATATGCAACACATTATCGCGGTCGAGGTACGCGCTACCAACAAAAAGTTCTTCACCGATCAAGGTTTCATCTGCCATAGCATAGGCCACGGCCTGGCCTTCCAACAAGGTACTATTGGCTACCATTTGCTGGCGATGGCGCGCCGCCGATTCGCCAATCAGCGCGAGTTCGGCGCCGTACGTGCCCAGCAACAGATGCGCGGTGCTCTGCTCGCTAGCGGCGAGGCTACTGACCCCGGCGGCGAAGGCCAGCGACCGCTCGCCTTGGGGATACCAGGCGATGGCGTTGGGCCGGAAGGCATCCAGGTTATCGCGCGCGATGTACGCCCGGCGCAGCGTATCCGTAGCCACCAATAATGTTAGGGGGTCTGAGGTCGTGATGAGGGGCAAGCGCCGCTCGAAGGACAGCCGGCGCGTTAAATAGTAGGTAATTTCGGCGGCAGCGAGCGCGGCCCCGGTGCCCTGGTCACCGATGCTGGCCGCACCCAGCGAGATATGCGCGGGCCGGTCGCTCTCTACAGACGCATCGAGCAGGCGCGGTAGGACGGCATAGCCGGGCAAGGGCCGTAAATCTAAGGGGGTGCGGCGTTGGCGCACCACAATACTCCCCAAATACGAACTCAGCAACGCAATTAGCACCAAGCCAATGGTGGCCATAATTGCAAAATCATTCATCTGACACCTCATCCAGCATAGCGCGCCAGTTGGCGACGGTCTGCGGGTCTTCTAGCGCTGCGGCCCATGCGCCCACCTGGTGCCCATCCAAGAACAGCCCCAGCGTGGGTTGCAGCACGTATAACGCCTGCGCAGCAAATGGGCTTAGAGGCTGCAAGACCTCTAGCCCGGTCTGGGCCAGGGGCAAAAGGCCCCAACTTTGCAAGCGGGCACCCCACATGTGAAACAGGCTTTCGGTATCCATATATGGGCTCAGTATAACACACCACCCGCACAGGGAAAACTTATCAGCAAAGGCATGCGCACGACCATAACCCATCCCTAACCTGCATTTTGCCATGGCCCCAGGCAATTCCCGCGCGCTATAATCCGCCTAAGTCATCAGGAGAAGCTTATGCCCACCTCAGACACCACCCTAACCGAGATTTTGGCCGCCCTAGCGCGCGAGGATCATTACGGCGTTTTGTTGGCGGCGCAGTTAGGCGGCACCCCGCAAGAGGTGCAGCTTATTCTGCAAACCACGGTCATGAACGCCGACCAGCAAACGATTTCACCCACCGGGCAATACATCATCCGCGCCATTGGCGTGCAAGAGCACCGCCTGGCGGTCGGTTTGTTCGCCAACCTGGTGCATAGCACGGATAATCCGCTGTTGTATCCGCATAACGCCGCTTGGCAGCAGGTGCACTTCCACGGCACCCCGCGCGATGTGGACGATTTAATGCTGCGCATCAACCAGCTTTATGGCCAAACCTACGGCTTGTATGATCCCTTCCGGCGTATGGTGGATGAACTCAACCCAACGGCCCCGCTAGCGACCATTTTGCAAGCCGGGGATGGTATCTTAGGTGTGATGCCGGAACCCTTTGCCGAAAAGGTCGTTGGGTTGTTGGGCCAATACGAGCTAAACGCGCATTTAGAACCGGCCCAACCCGCCCCAGAGCACATCCGCTATGAGTCGCTGGTACTGGATGATTCGTATCTGGTGGCGTCCATGTTTTCGGCGGATCCGATAACGCCTAGCGGGGGCTAGCGCGCGGGGTCTGGCGGCCAGTGCGCCTCGATGCGCGCACGTTGTGCGGCCAGGGTGGCTGGGTCGGGCTGAAACTGTTTGACGACCCGCGCGGGCACACCCACCGCCACGCTATTGGGCGGAATATCCCCCGTGACAACCGCCCCCGCGCCGATAACGCTATTTTCGCCGATATGGGTGCCGGGCAGAATCAGCGCGTTAGCGCCCACCCACACGTTGGCATCCAGGCGGATGGGCGCCTGCCAAGTATTATCGAAATACAGTTCGCCCACCGGATGCCCCGCCGAGGCGAGAATCACGCTATCCCCGATAACGACATAATCCCCCAAGGTGATGCCGCCTTGCGCGCGCAGGATGCTATAATGCCCCACCGCGACATGGGCCCCGCAGGTGAGGTTTTCCGGCGAGAGAATACGCGCGCCGGGCTGCAAAATCAGATGGTGCGCGCCATTCACACGAGAGGCCAGGCGGTGCAAGCGGTCTTGCTCTGCCAGGTCGAGCCATTTGCCGAGTTCGGGGTGCAGCACCCCGCGATAGCGAAAAAAGATGAATTGCGCGATTTTTTTGACGAGCCAACGATCCATGACGCGCGTCTATCCGGTTTCGGGAGCGGCGTGCAGGTAGCCATAGCGCGCCAGGTGCGCGCCTGCGACTTCGGTAATGGTGTCGATTTCCGCCGCCGTCAGGCGTTCGCGATATTTATAGTTCCGGTTTTCTAGGGCGGGCATCGTCGCCCAGGGATAGCGCGCGGGGTCCAGGCCGCAATGCTGCAAGATCGCGCGCAGCGTGTCGCCTGGCGCGGCGCACAGCGTTTCATAATCCGTGCTGTAAACTTGCTCGGCGGGCAACGCGGCCAGGTCACGCGCGGCGTGGTCGTCCATCTCACACCAATAGGCCGCGCAACGCCGCACCCACGCCAGCGAATCATCAAAATATGCGGCGGGCAGGGCCTCGCGCAGTTGCGCCCAGGTGCCGCTGGCCGTCCCTGCGCGGACGCTTTCTAAAACGGGGCGCCAATTCGAGAGCAGGGATTGCACGACGGCGTAGCCATTGCGCCGGATGTACACATAGCGCGCCGCCGGGAAGGCCGCCGCCAGATAGGGCACGTTGATGGTCATATGCGGATTTTTATTCAGGAAGCGCCGCCGCCCTCGGCTGAGCGCGAACAGCCCGAAGACACTGCGAATCCAGGGCAGCGCGGCGGCGTGGGTCTGCGGGTCGCGCTCGTAAGCCAGCGGATCAAACAAAAAGGGTTGCGCGGCGGTGGGCTCGGGCAAAATTCCCCAACTGAGGAAGGCGTTGTCCGGCGCCCAGACTTCCGGCGCTTCGGACCAATTCACGATGGCCGGGTGCCGCGCGATGAGATCGGCCAAGATGGTCGTGCCGCTGTTGTGGCACCCCACCGGGAAAACAGGCCGCCAACCCGCCGCCCGCCGCCCGACCCACGGATGCGCCAGGCGCAACCCGGCCCGCCAGCCGAGCAAATAGAGATGTTGCTTTGCCGTTAGGGGATGGGTATTCTTTGGAGATGGCACCGGCGGCGGGAATGGAATCGCGCGCCCAACCTGCGCCTGGTAGGCCAGATAGCGTGAACTCACGGGATGTCCCTTGAATAATTAGCGCGTTCGGTGCTATTGTAGCGAG
The DNA here is from genome assembly GCA_034437075.1 of Anaerolineae bacterium. GTDB lineage: Bacteria > Chloroflexota > Anaerolineae > Aggregatilineales > J027 > DAOTVD01. Next base: position 31,003 of record DAOTVD010000145.1, on the reverse strand, counting down.
TGCTTTGGCCAAAACACAGGCAAAAACGATGAAGGACATAATTAACCCAGGTGACATCGTCGTCATGCGCAAACCCCACCCCTGCGGCAGCACACGTTGGCGGGTCTTTCGTATGGGGGCAGATGTGGGGTTGTTTTGCTGCGGCTGCGAACGTCGCCTGCTGATGCCCCGCCGCCAATTTAATAAAGCGGTTAAAAGCGTTGAGGCGCGCCATGACACCCAACCCTGAGACACCCCGCCGGGTTTTGGTTTTGCTCTCGGATACGGGCGGCGGTCATCGCGCCGCCGCCGAGGCGATTCGGGCCGCCGCCGAAGAACGCTATGCCGGGCAATTGGTGTTCGATATGGTGGATGTCTTCCGCGATTATACGCCAGTGCCGTTTAACCACGCCCCCGAGATTTATCCGCTGTGGGTGAACCATGCCCAGCACCTATGGCAACTTTCCTACACGATGAGCGACCACCCGGTTACCAGTCGCTGGATTGTGCGCCTCCTGACAGCCTATTGGCGTCCGCGCATCCAGCGTATGTTGGCCGAACACCCGGCGGACGTCATCTTGAACGTGCATTCGGTCATCGCCCGCCCGGTGATGAATATCCTGTGCCAGCAGACGCCGCGCCCGCCATTCATGACCGTCGTCACCGATTTGGTAACGGCCCATGCCTTTTGGTACGACCCGCGCGTAGAGCGTTGCCTGGTGCCGACCCCCGCCGCGCGCCAACGCGGCCTAGACATGGGCCTGCACGCTGGGCAGATTGCCGTCACGGGCTTGCCCGTGCATCCCGATTTTGTGCGCAACCTGGCCCCCCAAGCCCAGGCCCGCCGCGAACTGGGCATCGACCCCCACTTGCCCGCTGTGTTGCTCGTGGCGGGTGGCGAGGGCATGGGGCCGCTCTTGCAAATCGCGGCGGCGGTGGATGCGCAAGGCGCGCCCTGTCAATTGCTCATCGTGGCCGGGCGCAACCAAACCTTACGCGCCCAATTAGAGGCCCACGCCTGGCATAATCCCGCGCATATTTTCGGCTTTGTGGATTTCATGCCGCGCCTCATGGCGGCTGCCGATATGATCGTCACCAAAGCTGGCCCCGCGACCATCTCCGAGGCGTGTATGGCGGGTTTGCCGATCATCATCAGCGGGCGTGTGCCCGGCCAGGAAGACGGCAATATCGCGCTGTTGCTGGATGAAGACGTGGGCGTGTTCGCGCCGACGCCGGAGGCCGTCGCCGCAGCCGTCGCAACGTGGTTGCAAGCTAGCCCGCAGGAGATGCAACGCCGCGCCGAACGCGCCCGCGCGCTCTCGCAGCCTGACGCCGCCTGGACGATTGCCGGCGAGGTCTACGAATTGGCTCGGCGCGAGCGCTGGGGGAATGCCTGGGCGGCCCGCCGCCATCCCCAACGCTACGCCCTGCTGACCTCACTACTGAATCATTTTCGCTGAGCCCGGCCTAATGCCTCGCTCGGCTCCTGCCTCCGATGGCCCACCCCAGGATATAGCGGGGCATTTGCGCCCGGTACACATCCGCCACGACCTCGCGCCGATTACAGACCTCATCGAATTGTGTTTTCAGGACACGATAGATAATCAGGGCCGCGCGATGCTGCGCGAAATGCGCGCCATGGCCGCCTTGGGGCCGCTGTTGTGGGTCTTCCATGGTTTGGATAAAGCCCTGCGCGGTTTGATGCAGGGCTTCGTGTGGGAGCATGACGGGCGCATCGTGGGCAATATTTCGCTTTACCCCGCCGGGCACGACCAACGATGGGTGATTGCTAACGTGGCCGTCCATCCAGAGTACCGCCGCCAGGGGATCGCCGCCGCGCTGTGCCGCGCTGGGCTGGGGCGCATCCAAAAATTGGGCGGGCGCGGCGCGATCTTGCAAGTGGATGCCGGGAATGATGGTGCCGTCGCGCTCTATGAAGACTTGGGCTTTCATCAACAGCGCGCTTTTGGCCATTGGCGTTGGCATGGCGACCGCAAACCCGCCGCCGCCCGCGACGATGCCCCACGCCTGACCTACCTGGCCTATCACGAACGCGGCCCGGCCTATGATCTCATCCAAAGCGCCCGACCAGACGCGCGCGGTGGCATCGGCTGGCTGCATCCGGCGCACCGTTTCCGGCGGCGGATGTCGGCCTGGGGGCTGGTGATGGGCTTCCTCAGCTTCGACACGCGCGAGACCTTCGTGCTGCGCGATGCCAACCGCGCCCCCCGCGCGTTGATCTTGACCGAAGCGCGCTTTGGCTCCTCCAATTTGCGCTTTGACCTCATCGCCGGGCCGGGGGTGCCCGCCAAACATCACGCCGATCTGCTGGATTTTGTGCTGCGGCGCGCGCAGCGCGGGCTACGCAATGCCTACACGGAACATCCCGCCGATGACGAGACCATGCGCGCGCGCTTGCTAGAACGCGGATTCCTGCACGAGCGCACGCTCATTCATATGGCCCAGCGCTTCGAATAAACCCAACCGGCGATTATTCCGGCTGAATGCCCGTAATCGGTTCGCTGAGGGCCGCCACGAGCAGATCGACCGAGGCTTGCACATCGTTCAGGTCAACGGTTTCGCTGGGGCTGTGCACGTAACGACACGGAATGCTGATGGTGCCCGCCGGAACGCCACTCTGCGCGAGTTGAATCGCGGCGGCGTCGGTGGTGCCCCCGCTCAAGATTTCGATTTGATACGGAATATTATGGGCTTCGGCGCGGCGCACGAGCAGTTCGCGCACGGCGGGCGGCGCGATATGACGACCGTCTAGCGCTTTGATGGCCGTCCCTTTGCCGAGTTCGACGGCCATTTTCATCGGCCCCTTGGGCGTGTCGCCCGTCAGCGTCACATCCAGCGCGATGGCCAGGTCGGGGTAAATGCTATATCCGGCGGTGGTGGCCCCGCGCAGGCCGACTTCTTCTTGCACGGTGAAAGCAAAATAGACCTCGTGCGGGCTATCCTTCAGGCGGCGCATGGTTTCGATGGCCACCGCGCAGCCGATGCGGTCATCCATGGCTTTGGAGGTCAAGCGGCTGCCGCGCTCGTCCATCTGGCGCCAGAAGTTCGCCGGGTCGCCGACCTTGATCGGGGTTTCGGCTTCGCCGTTTTGGGCGTCGATGTAAAAGCCGTTTAGGCCGGGGATTTTGCCCCGGTCGCCGCTGCTTTCGGCGTAGACCACGCCCACCAGGCCATTTTCGAACATCACGCGCAGGCCGTGCAAGTGCTGCTGGTTCACCCCGCCGATATTCGTGAAGCGCGCGAAGCCGTTGTCGTCAATATGCGAGACCATCACGCCGATTTCGTCCATATGCGCGGCGACCATCACGCGCAGGCCGTCCGAGTGCTTTTCGCCCATGCGGCAAATGAGGTTGCCCATGGCATCGACGCGCATCTCGTCGGCCAAATCGGCCACTTGCTCGCGGATATACGCGCGGACGTGATGTTCAAAGCCGGATGGCCCCCAGGCTTCGACTAAGTCTCGGATCAAGTCTTTCATGTGGTTCTCTCCAGGATGTCGGGCGTCATGCGCGCCAGGGCGGTATGCGCCAATTGTTTGCCGTGTGCGTAATCTTCTAGGGATAACAACGTATGCGGGCTGTGGATATAGCGCCCTGGTAGCGAGATCGTCAGGGCGGGCACGCCCGCGCCGCTGGTGTGGATGCTGCCCGCATCCGTGCCGCCCGCGAATTGGGGCGAGCGAAACTGATGCGGGATGCCTTCGGCCTCGGCGGTGGCGACGACATGCGCCAGCAGGCCGGGGTGCGCGATGCTGGCGCGGTCCATGTAATTGATGGCCGGGCCGTGGCCCAGTTTCGTGACCGTCGTCATATCGGGTTCGTCGGGGTCTTGGGGGACTTCATGGCAAGCCGTGACTTCTAGCACCAGCGCGAAATCGGGCTGGATGCTCTCCGCCAAGACTTTCGCGCCGCGCAGGCCAACTTCTTCCTGCACGCTAAAACAGGCGTATAGGTCATAGGGCAACGGATCACCCTGTACGATCTCGACCAACTCGGCGCAGCCCGCGCGATCATCAAAGGCTTTGCCCCGCGCGACCTTCTCGCTGAGGGCGAGGTATTCGCTGGCGAAGGCCACGCGCGTGCCGATGGGGGCGGCGCTCGCGGCGGCGTCTTTGCCCCCCGCGCCGATGTCGATGCGCATATTCTCTAGCGTCACGATATTTTGGCTGCGGCCCTTATGAATCGGCTTCCACAGGAAAACGCCGGGGGTGCGCTCTGGCCCGACCCACACACGTAAAGCGGGCAGCAGCTTATCGTCAATGCCGCCGATGCTTTCCACGATCAGATAGCCGCTGCCATCGTGGCCAGTGACCATAAAGCCGACTTCGTCCATATGCGCCACGGCCAGCCCGGTGAGCGGTTGCGCGCCCGTGCCTTTTTTCAGCGCGATGAGGTTGCCCATGGCATCGACGCGCATCTCGTCCACATGCGGCGCGATGGCCTCGCGAATGAGCGCGCGCACGGCGCTCTCGTCGCCCGAGACACCGACGGCCTCGGAAAGCGTTTGTAAAATCATCGTCTATCCTTCTTCTTGGCTCGCCGCATCCCAGGCGATGCGGTTCAGCGTGTCGTCGTCCAGGGCCATGATGACTTCGGCCATCAGGCGACCCGTGCGGGTGATGTCGCGCAGGCTGAGCGTCTCCACCGTGGAATGCATATTGCGTAGCGGGATGCTGATGAGCGCGGTGGGCACGCCTTGGCGCGCCGTCTGGATGGCCCAGGCATCGGTGCCACTACGCCCGCTGATGGGGTCGTCGGCGGTTTTGATGTCGATCTCTTTGGCGATTTTTTCGATGAATCCCGTCCAGCCTGGGTGAAAGTTCGGGCCGACACCCAAGGGCACGACCTTGCCCAAATCCGGCGCGGTGTCCGGCGTGTAACCGGGCTGTTTGGCGAAGGTCACGTCGATGGCTATCGCTAAATCGGGTTCGGCCAAATGCGCGGCGGTCGTCGCGCCCTGTAAGCCGACTTCTTCTTGCGTAGAAGCCACCGCCACGACATCCCAGGCATGCAAGCGCCGCTGCAAGAGATGCAAGCAGTGGCTCAGCGCCGCCACCGAGGCGCGGTCATCCATGGCTTTGCCCGCCAGTTTATCACCTTTGAGTTCCAGCATGGGCGCGTCCAGCGTCACAAGATCGCCCACGCGCACAAGCTGCGCGACTTCCTCGGCGGGCAAACCAAAATCGACCCATTGTTCATCCAGTGGCAGATAGTTCGAGCGGCCATCGCCGGTTTGGTTGGAAATATGCGGCGGCACCGCCGCCACCGTGCCGATGAGTTCGCGCTGGCCATGCACCCGCACCGATTTGGCTTGCAAGGTGCGGTTATCCACGCCGCCGATGCGGCTGAGCCGCGCGTAGCCATCGCGGACTTCGCCCACCATCAGCGCGATTTCATCCATGTGCGCGCTGAGCATGATGCGCGGGCGCGGTTCGGCCCCATCCCCGCGTTTGGTGGCCAGCAAACTCCCCAGGCCATCCACCTGAAATTCATCGGCCCACGGCGCCCAGACCTCACGCAGATAGGCCCGCATCGGCCCCTCGTGGCCAGAGGGGGCATGCATTTCGGTCATGGTCTTCAGGTGTGCTTTTACGTCAAAACTCATATATACGATCCTATTCTATTCATCAGCGGGCGGTGGATTATTGCCATTGTCGGGAGGTGGGTCATCCCCGCCATTGTCGGGGGGTGGATCATCCCCGCCGTTGTCGGGGGGGGGATCGCCATCCGGCGTGGGGTCGCAGGCATTCCCGACCCCATCACTATCATTATCGGCCTGGTCGGCATTGGGCGTGTTGGGGCAGTTGTCGGTGCTATCGGGCACGCCATCGCCGTCACCGTCGGGCCCGTTGGGGGTGGGGTCGCAGGCATCCCCTTGGCCGTCGCCGTCCGTGTCGGTCTGGTTAGCGTTGGGCGTATTGGGGCAGTTGTCGGTGCTATCGGGTACGCCATCGCCGTCGGTGTCGGGGCCATCGGGGCTGGGGTCGCAGGCATTGCCCAGGCCATCGCCGTCATTATCCGCCTGGTCAGGATTGCTATTGTTGGGGCAATTATCCGCGCTATCGGTGATGCCATCGCCATCGGCGTCGGGGCCGTTGGGTTGCGGGTCGCAGGCATTGCCCTGGCCATCGCCATCGTTGTCGGCCTGGTTGGGGTTGCTCACGGTGGGGCAATTATCCGTCGCATCGGGCACACCATCGCCATCCGCATCGGCCACGGGCTGGGGTGTGTCGTCGCAGGCATCGCCCAGGCCATCACCATCGCTGTCGGTTTGGTTGGGGTTGGCCACCCCTGCGCAGTTGTCGATGCCATCGGGCACGCCATCGCCATCGGCATCCGGGACGGGCGTGGGCGTGGGCGTACTGGTGCGCACGGGCGTATTCGTGCGCGGGATGAATTGGCGCGGCGTGGCTTGCAAGCCATCATCCGTGGCCGTGGGCACGCGCGTATCGCGCGGCGTGGGGGTAGCGCTGGGGGTCGGGCTGGTTTCTTCGGTGGTGTCCAGCGGTTGCAGATCATCTGTTGTATCGGCGCGCTCGTCATCTGCGGGGGCCACGGCCAGCAATACCGCGCCGACCACATAACACGGCAAGGTCGCCACGATAATCGCAAACAGGATAATCTGGGTCAGGCGTGCGCGGTCGGGTTGCGCCTTATACGAACTATAATCGGCTTCCAAGCGAGTACTCCCCCTTAGCGAATATCCACATAGACGGGCGCATTGAGCTTATGCCCGGTGTACAGCGCCGCATGATGGACGGGCGTATCATACGTCGCTAAATCGAGCGGTTGGCGCGTAACGGTGGAGGCTTTCAGCGCGCGGATGTCCTCCCAGCGATGGCTTTGGCCCCGGTTGCCTTCTATATGCGTCACCAGATGGAACTGTTCGCCATCGTAGAGATGCACCCACACATCCTGTTCGATCTGCATGGGGTCATCCGGCTTGCGACGCCCCACCGGGCGGGCAGGCTCTTGGCTGACCAACACATAATCTAACTGCTCGAAGGGCACGCGCCAATCGACCAAGTGCGTCAGGGCGCGTTCGCTGCGCACCTCGCGCGCGTGTTCATCCACCACTACACGACGGTATAACAAGACCGCCGATAGATTTTCTAGCGCGCTATATGACACCACAATAGCGATGCCAAAAGCGGCCAGGGGCAGCCACTCTGGCGAGACTTCCGCCAGGCCAGAGCGCAACGAGCCACCCCCCAGCAAGACAAACGCCAGCGCCGCGACGAAAAAAAACATCACCCGCGCGGCAAAGCGCACTTGGCGCTGTGGGGTCACCGTCCACACTAGGCCGCTCGGCCCGACGCGCAACGTCCATTCGCCCAGCGCCACCGGCAACGGGCGCAGTTGAATAACTGGTGCACGCCAGTCGGCCTGTGCAAACACATACGGCACATTCAGCACCGCCGCGATGTGTTGCGCCGCCGTGGCAGCCTGTTGGGCGGCGTCTGGCAATGCGGCGGGCCAGGCCAGTAAGAAACACCAGCGGATGTCCTCGTCTGGGGCGCGGCGCCAGAAAAAGCCCACGCCCCACGCCCCAGATTCTGCCACACGCTGAACGGCCACCTGCCGAATCGCCTGCACGGGGACGCGCGCGCCGAGCAGGTCGCACGCCTGCGCGACCTCCGGCGCCAAGGCTAGCCCCGCCGCGCTAACCTCGATGCGCGCCCCCCCATGGGCGATATCCACCACGCGCCAGCGCGCGTCATCTTGCTCGATATGGTGGTCGGCGCTAAACAGCATCATATCCATGGGCGTTAGTCCAGCGTCAGCGCGCGTTGCGCCACCAGGTCATGCGCCTTGGCGATGAAATCCGCCAGCGGCATAGCGCCCAAGTCGGTATCATCCCGCAAACGGACGGACACGGTGCCTTCTTCGACATCGCGCGGGCCATAGACCAGCAAATACGGGATTTTTTGGTTGCGCGCTTCTACGATCTTCTTGCCCAATTGGCCGCGCGTGAACAGTTCCACGCGGAAGCCTTCGTCCTTCAGGCGTTGGGCCAGCGCGGCAGCTTCGTCGTCTACCTTGTTGCTGACGGTCAGCACGGCGATTTGCACGGGGGCCAGCCACAGCGGAAAGGCGCCGTCGAAGTGCTCGATGAGGATGCCGATAAAGCGCTCTAGGCTACCGAAGGGCGCGCGATGGATCATCACGGGCTGGTGGGCCTGGTTATCCGCGCCGATGTATTCCATCTGGAAGCGTTCCGGCAGATTGTAATCTACCTGCACGGTGCCTAGTTGCCATTCGCGCTTGAGTACATCCCGGAAGATGAAGTCCAGCTTGGGGCCATAGAACGCGGCTTCGCCTTCGGCCACTTCGTAATCCAGGCCGAGTTGCTCGCAGGCTTGTTTGATGGCCGCCGTGGCGAGCTCCCAGCCTTCATCCGCGCCGACGTATTTATCGCTTTGGGGGTCGCGCACGCCCACCCGCGCGCGGAAATCCAGCAAGCCCAATGAATTAAATACGTACTGGATTAAATCCACCACGCCAATAAATTCATCCACCAGTTGTTCGGGCGTGACGAATAAATGCGCATCGTCCACCGTGAAGCCGCGCACGCGCGTCAACCCCGCCAGTTCGCCGGATTGCTCGTAACGGTAGACCGTGCCGAATTCGGCATAGCGCACGGGTAAATCGCGGTAGGAATGCTTATCGCTCTTATAGATTTCGATATGGTGCGGGCAGTTCATCGGCTTGAGCAAAAAGCGCTCGTCATCCACCTCGATGGGGTCGTATTGGCTATCGCTGTAGTACGGATAATGGCCGCTGGTTTCGTATAAATCCAGCTTGGCGATATGTGGCGTGACGACCGGATCGTACCCGCGCCGGACTTGTTCTTCGCGCAGGAAGTTTTCTAGGATATTGCGCAGGGTCGCGCCGCGCGGCTTCCACAGGGGCAAGCCCTTGCCGACCGTCGGGCTAAAGGCGAACAGGCCGAGTTGCTGGCCTAGCACGCGATGATCGCGGCGGCGGGCTTCTTCCAGCAGATCAAGGTATTCTTGCAGTTCTTCGGGCGATTCCCAGGCCGTGCCATAGATGCGCGTGAGCATTTTATTTTTCTCATCGCCGCGCCAATAGGCCCCGGCAGGCTCGCGGAAGGTAATGCTGAAGGCGTCCGGGTTGAGTTCGCGCGTGTTCGTTATATGCGGCCCCCGGCACAAATCCTCGAACGTATCTTGGGTATAGGTCGTGATGACCGCGTGGGGGTCATCCGCCACGAGGTCTTGAATCAATTCGACCTTATAGGGTTGCGCGCGCTGCTGAAACATCTGGATGGCATCGTTAGCGTCGATCTCGCGGCGGACGAAATCGTGTTCGCCTTGGATGATCTTCTTCATGTCTTTGGTGATGCCGTTCAGATCGTTTTCGTTGATGGGGCGCGGCAGGTCGAAATCATAATAGAACCCATCTTCGATGGGCGGGCCGATGGCGACTTTGGCTTCGGGGAAGCGCTTGAGCACGGCCTGGGCCATGACATGGGCCATCGAATGGCGAATCCGGTATAGGTGGCTATCTTCATAGCGCTGCATAGGGGGTTACTGCTCCTCCACGGCGTTTTGCTCGGCGCCTTCGGGCGTGTCGATAACCAGATCAAAAACGGCTTCGAAGGTGCCCAGCACCATCAGGTTATCGACAATATCTTCGATGGCTTCCGAACTAATGCGGTTGACGATGACATGTGGTGTTTCGAGCGCCACGAAGGCCACGCGCCCCAGTCCGGTTTGCGCTTCCGCCATGGCCTCGGAGAGTTCCATTTGTTGTTGCAAATACAGGATCGTGACGAAATGCGCGGTCCACAATTCGCCATTCTCCATTTCCACCATAACATCGACGTCGATGGGGTATTCGAGCGCCGGGTCGGCGTGATTTTCTGTCCAGATACGTTTGACCAGCATGGTGTACTCCTTTTGTGGGGCTCGTGCGGCGCACAAACGCCCCTGCATAAACAAATAAAACTCTGCATCCACACAACATTGGGACGAGAGTTGCTCACGTGGTTCCACCCAATTTCGTCCTTTGCGCGGGGCAAAAGACCTCGTTATAGCGGCTAACGGCGCTACCCGGCATCGCCTACTAGCTGGCGCGTTGGGGATGCGGCTCGCGGGGGGTTTTGGGCACGGGCTGATGCGGCACGCTTACAGCCACGGCGCGCCGTCTCTGGCATCAGGTGCCGGGCCTACTCGTCCCGGTCAGGGCCTTTGATGAGGTGCTGGTGTCAGCACAACTAGCCCAAAGGATAGGCCAAAAAGGAAAGGGCGTCAACATTCAAAGCCAAGCGGGCGCGAAGCAAACTATGCGGGTAAAAAATTAACAAGGGGCTTAAGCCCCTTGTTAGCGTATTGCTGGTTGGTCATAACTCGCACGTCAAGATGTGGCGCGTGCCGATGGCTTAATCTTGGGCGCGGATGTAAGCCACGATGTCGATCAGTTCTTGGTACGACATTTGGTCGGTCGTAAAGCTCTGCGGCATCTGCCCGGCGGCGTAGCCCTCCACAATGTAGGCGTTGGGTTGCGCGATGCTGTGGATGATATAGCCGGTGGGGTCGCCTTCGAAGCCGGTCGCGGTCAGGCGGTCGCCTTCGTTCTCTTCGGCGTGCGACCATGTGCCGGGCAATGCCGGCCCCGTGCCGGGTTGGTCGCCGTGGCAACCACTACAGCCATATTGCACAAACAGGTTTTCGCCACTGGCCGCGACGCCCTCGCTCAGTTCGCCAGCTTCGAGCCCGGCGCTGATTTCTTGCTGGATGAGCGTCACATTATCCGTGCCGATGACCGCGTCGCCGCCATCGCCCGCCGTGGCGCCATCCACGGGCACGCGCGAGAATTGGCGCACCGCGCGCAGGTCCGCGATAGTGAAATCACGTTCGTAATTCAAGATGTATTCCACCAGGTTGCGAATCTGGTCGGGGCGCAACGGACCGCCCGTTTCGTTTGACCACGACACCATCGGTTGCGGCCAATAGTTCGCGCTACCCGGACGACCGCCCACCAGCGTCCCTTCGATGTACGCATAGAGCGTATTGCCCCACGCCACTTGATCCAGACGATCCAGGCGATTGGGATCGGTGGGGTCGTAGCCGTTCCAACTGGGGATGTCGTTGTTTTCTAGCAGCGTATCGCGGGCCTGGGTGGCGTCCACTTCGGCGGATTCCAGTTGGTTGGTCAATTCGGTGATCTGGGTTTGCAGTTCTTCGCGCTGCACGGCGTCGGGGTCGGCCCCTTCTTCGGGCGCTTCGGGCAAGGCGTCGAGTTCATCTTGCAAGGCGTCGATCTCGTTGCGCAGGCGGCCCAGTTCGTTAAAGGCGTCCGTCACGGCCTGGAAGCGCCCGCGTTCGGCCACTAGCCCCGCGCGGTCTTCCAGAAAGCCCCGATAGGGCGAGAGTTCATCTTGCAAGGCGTCGATTTCGCCTTCGAGTTCGATTAAGCGCTGATTGTCTGCGGCGTTCAGGCCATTATCGGCGGCGTCTTCGGTCGTATCCGCGCTATCTTCGGCGGCGTCTTCTTCGGTCGTGTCTGCGCTATCTTCGGCGGCGTCTTCGGTCGTGTCTGCGCTATCTTCGGCGGTGTCTTCTTCGGTCATCGCGAGCAAAGCATCCCGCTCGGAGAGCAACGGCGCGAGTTCGCGCGCTTCGCGTTGCTGGATGTAAATCGGCAAGCGGGCCGCGTTGACGCCTTCCAGCAGATCAAGCTGTGTCGTAATGGCGTCGGCGTCTTCACCTTCGGCGGCGTCGAGTTGTTCTTGCAAGCGCGTCACCTGGTCTTGGATGAAGACGTTAATTTCTTCATCCAGGGCCGTGATGGCGGCGTCCAGGGCTTCGACCGTATCGCCATAATCGTAGAGAATTTCATCTTCCAGCAATTGGCGCTGCAATTGCAGATCATCTAACTCGGCGGTCAATTCGGCCCGCTGGGCGGGGTCGCTGGCACTGTCTAAGCGGGCATTCACCAGCGTGATGTCACCATCGAGTTCGGCAAAATAGTCATAACCGAACAGGTGCGGCGTATTCAGCGCTGGCCCTACGCCGGGCAAGCCTCGGCTATCGGTGCCGTGGCAGGTGGTGCAATTGGCCTCGAACAGCGCGGCGCCCTGCTCGATGGACCGGGCTTCGGCGCGTTGGGTGAATTCCTCCATACGCGCGTTTTCATTAATCGCAATCCAGAAGATGAGGATAATGGTGGCCGCCACGCTGGCAATGCCGATGAGGATGCGCGCTTCCATATTGCGCGCGATGTACAGCGGTTTGAATTCGCGTTCTTGAGAGTTGTCTGCCATCGAACTTTCTCTAACCCCCTGATAGGTCGTTCAGAAAAAGGGGCGGGCCAGTGCCCGCCCGTCGTGTCCATTTACCGGGATGGTTGGCTTAGTGCTCGTGCCATTCGGCTTCTGCATGGATATAGGTTTTCTTGCCGGATGTCTCGCGGAAGGTGTTGCCGTCTTCGTCTTCAGCATCCCAGGTGATCTGAAGCTGGAAGCGCCGCACGTCCGGCTGCTGTTGGGTGACGATGAAGTACCCGCGCGCGTTCTCCAAATCATCGCCATAGACCTCAAACAGTTCTTCGTGGAAAAGTTCTATCGCGTGCCACAAATACGGGTGGCTTTCGGCGTACATGTCTTCGAGTTCGCTCAGGTTATCTTCCGCGATGACAATCGAGATTTCCGAGAAGGCCGCGTCGATGTCTGCCAGGTTGCCCAGTTCGCTCTCGTAGATGGGCCGTTCGGCGGTCACAACGAGTTGGTCATAGGGAATAGCACGCACCGGGCCGACGCCTTCATCCGGGATGAGGGCCTGCGCGGTTTCCTGGTCGCCAGCGGTGTCCACGCCGTACCAGGGCGTTCCCATGAAGGTCAGCACGCCTAGCAGCGAAACCGCGAGCATACCGCCCGTCAGCGCGAAACGACGATGGGCATAGCGGCGGCTGCGGGTCACATCCAAGTAGGGCAAAATCGCCAAGAAGCCGAACACCACGCCGGGCATCACCAAGCCCCAGAAGACCTTATCGCCCAGCTTCAACATGCCCTGAATCCACAGGAAGTACCACGGCGCGACCGTGTGCAGCGGTGTCGATTGCGGGTCGGCGTGGTTTTCGAGCGGTGCATGGAAAAACCACGTGACCATTGCCACCATGATGAGCGTGACCATGGCGATCCACATGATTTCGGTCGATAAAACATCTGGGATGTAGTAGACGCGCTTGTCCTTGGGCACGCGCTTAGCGGTATCCGTGCCGACTTCTTCCAGGCCCGGCGGCAAGCTGATTGCGTGGAGCACCACCTTGTAGTAGTGCACAAACAAGAACACAATCGTCAGCAGCGGCAAGGCGAAGACATGCAGCAGATAGAAGCGCAGCAAACCACCCGCCCCAATATCCGGCGCGCCGCGCAAGAGCAAATTAATGTTCGTGCCGACGACTTCTGGCGGCGCGGCTTCGGCCATGCTCGTGCCGATGGTCACCGCCCAAAACGCCAATTGGTCCCACGGGAGCAAATAGCCCGTGAAGCTGAGCAACAGCGTCAGATTCAGCAAAATAACGCCCGTAAACCAGGTAAACTGGCGCGGTTTTTTGTACGACCCCGTCACGAAAGTGCGTAACATATGCAAGGCCACAAACAGCACCATGGCCTCTGCCCCCAGGCGATGCAGGTCGCGCATGAATTGCCCCATGGGCACATTACCCAGGATGTTGAGCATGTTGTCGTAGGCCACTTCGGGGGATGGGGTATAAAAGACCATCAAAAAGAGGCCAGTGATAATTTCTAAGAAGAAAAAATAGGTGGAGAGGAAGCCCAGGCGCATGGTGGGGTAGATGCCTGTTACGGCTTCGTGATAGAACGACGGGCGAATGTGCAAGAAAAAGCTATCCGCATGGGGCGTTAGGCGGGGGTTGGGCCGCCGGGAGGGCTCCTCGCCGCGCAGCGCTTCGCGAATATCCTGGATATTCATCCCCGCCGTAATGCGTTCGACGGTGTTATCCGCCGCTTCCCAGACGGCCTTACGTAAGCCTTTTTCCTTTATATCATCGAGGAAAGAGGGAACGGGCAATACGGACATGATGTACTCCTCGGCTGAACGGTGTTCGCTAAAGTTGAATGCGGTTACCTGTATCGACCAGCACCTCGGCCACCTGGGTTTTATCCACAAAGACGGGGTTGCCGGTGACATCGGTGACGAGTTGTTCGCCGGATGACGTGACCACAGTCAGCGCGAAACGATCCAACCCGCGCGGGGCCGGGCCTTCGATATAATCGCCATTTTGGGCAAATTTCGAGCCATGGCAGGGGCATTCGAAACGGTTGTTGGCATCCACCCAGGCGTACAAACAGCCCAGATGCGTACAGACTTTATACAGGGCCAACACGCCGCCGTCTTCGGTGTAGCTTACCCAAAATTTCCCGTCCGGCCTGTCCATCGGGGGTGCACCGGCTTCAGGAATCTCACTCGGGTCTACAGCGATAATGCCGCCGAACTCGCCCTCGCGGAAACGGGGCAAGGAAAACCAGAGAATCATGCCGCCGCTTTGGGCCAAAAACAGCGCTAAGCTCGCGCCCCAGGCATAATATAAAAATTCGCGGCGGGATACACCCGCCACCTGTACGGCGGGGGCGGATGGGGCAGCAGTCTCGTCAGGTTGAGATGCTGTTTTGGCTTTGGCAACCGTTGGTGAAGCCATGCAAACTCTCCTCAAATCTTTCTCGTTTGATTTTATTTACACCTTCAAAACGAGACAGATTAACCGGGCTGTATGGGTTTGTGTCTGCCAATTGGCAGGCCGTATTGTGACGGATGTCACGTAGCTGCGCATAGTGTATCACCTCGCTATAGGGCTGTCAAAACCATCTTGGGGCTGGGGCGAAGACGGTGCGCCGCCGCGCCCCGAACGTGTTATGCTTTATACACAGGCGTTGCGTGCTGCCCCAGCCCGCAAGCGTCCTGTATATTTATGAAAAACTATATTTTGGAGACAACTGTATGTTTAAGCTCGTGGTCTTACCCTTGGATGAGTCTGAGATTTCCGAAGCCGCCTTGCCCTATGCGGTGTCTATCACCGATCCACACGGGAAGCTCGTCTTAGTATCGGCGGTCGAACGTCTGGGTCACCATAGTACCAATGCTGGGCTCTATCATGTTCCCATCGATTACGGTAATATCCATGAAAACATGCTCGAACATGCCAATGCTTACCTGGACACCAAACTGCGCGAAGCCCGCCAACACGTGCCCGCGTCCATCAAGCGCGTGATCTCGGGAGAGCCCGCCAGCGGGATTATCCAGGTGGCCGAAGAAGAAAAGGCCGAGGCGATTGTGATGTCTACGCATGGGCGCTCGGGTATCAGCCGCTGGGTCTTCGGAAGTATCACCCAGAAGGTGCTCAGCGCGGCCCCGTGTCCGGTGTTGGTGGTGCCACCAGCCAAACGCTAGGCCCTTATGCAATGTGGAGTCAATAAATAATGCTAAAACATATCCTGGTGCCCTTAGATCGTTCGAAGCTTTCGGAACAAGCGTTGGATTACGCGCGGCGGGTGGTAGACCCCGCAGGCCGTTTGACGCTCATGACCGCCGTCGAACCGCCCGTCCCAGCCGTGACGAACTTGTTCCCCGACCCTAATGAGTATCGCGCGATGCATCTTGATTTGTTGGAAGATGCCGAAATCTACCTGGAAAACAAGCGCGATGTGGTGAAAGACGCCGTTGCAAACGTCATTTGCGAAGCCCATGCCGGGATGCCCGCCACGGCTATTCTGGAAGTCGCCCATGATTTGGCTGTAGATGCCATTGTGATGTCTACCCATGGGCGCACCGGGATCAGCCGCTGGGTATTTGGGAGCGTGACGCAAAAAGTTTTGGCCGAGGCCCCCTGCCCTGTCTTCGTCATCCCGGCCCGCAAAGTGACGTAGTTCAGCCCAAGGCGCGCTGGCGTTGGGCTTCAAACAGAAGAACAGCGGCAGCGCTGGCGCTATTTAGAGACTCGACACCCCGCGCCATAGGGATCATCAGCGCGCCGGTGGCCTGTTGGCGGGCCTGGTGCGATACCCCATGCGCTTCGCTACCGATCATAAGCACGGTGGCGCGCGTCAGGTTGGCTTGGCTATATGGTTGGGCCTTTGGCGCGGCTGCATCGGCCACCCATACGGCCCAATCCCCGGCGAAAGCCGCCGCGAAATCATCCCAGCCCAACAACCACAGCGGCACACGAAAATGCGCGCCCATCCCCGCGCGCACGGCTTTGGGGTTCCACGGATCGACACAACCAGGCAACAGAAGTGCGCCATCGGCCCCCGCCGCCGCCGCCGTGCGTAGGATGGTGCCCATATTACCGGGGTCGCGCAGGCCATCTAGGGCCAGCCACAGCGAGCCGTGCGGCGCGGTGGGCGGTTGTGGTTGCGGAAAAACGCCCAAAACGCCTTGCGAATTGTCCGTATCGGCCAGGGCGTCAAAAATTTTGGGCGCTACGCCCAGCGCGAGCACTTCAGAAAGCCACTCGGGCGGGGTTTCGCCCCGGTATAGGACGAACTCGGGCTTATAGCCTTGGTGCAGCACGTCCTGAATCAGGCGCGTACCTTCTAGGGCGGCTAGGTTGTGGCGCGCGCGTGCTTTGTTCTGGCTGAGCAACGCGCGCGTCAGTTTGATCTTAGGATTATCGCCGGAGGAAATCACAGCGGGGGGGCAGGGAGGGGTTAGCCCCGCGCGGTTTTGACGATATGGGCGAAAGTGTTGGCATCTCGCACGGCGATGTCGGCCAAGACTTTGCGGTCGAGTTCGATGTTATTTTGGCGCATACCATGGATAAAGTGGCTGTAGCTCATGCCATTGCGGCGCGCGGCGGCGTTAATGCGCGTGATCCACAGTTGGCGTAACTGGCGGCGGCGTTGGCGGCGGTCGCGGTAGCTATACCACAGGCTTTTCATCATGGCTTCGTTGGCGCGGCGGAACAGCTTGTGTTTGGTGTCCCACTGGCCTTTGGTCATTTTCAAAATTTTCTTGTGACGGCGGCGCGTCACGTATCCACCCTTTACACGGGCCATCTGATTTTACTCCTTCGGGTTGCGTTATTTCGGCGGGTTGGCTTTGTAGCGGCTCAGGTAGGGGGCCAGGCTGCGCACGCGGCGCGCATTTTTGTTCTCGGCGACGGGTTGCATGGTCGTGAACTGGCGCTTGGTGCGTTTGGACGTCCGGCGGCGCAAATGGCTTTTGCCGCCTTTGGTGCGCACGACCTTGCCCGTGCCCGTCACGCGAAAGCGCTTGGCCGTGGCTTTATGCGTCTTGAGTTTGAACTTCCCGGTACGTTGTTTCCTCGGCATATTTTATCTCCGTTGATACACACAACAACGCCGCACATGGGCTGCACGGCTGCTTATTTTCGATTGTTAACGGAAGCGGAAGGCTACGACTTTTTCTTGTCTGGTGCCGGAGCCAGCACCATCAGCATCGACCGTCCATCCATATTTGCGCTTTGTTCTACGATGGCCACGTCGCTGAGTTCTTCAGCCACATGGTCGAGGATATCGCGCCCAAGTTCGGGGTAGGTGATTTCGCGCCCCCGGAACCAGATACGCACCTTGACCTTCATGCCATCTTTTAGCCACCGTCGCGCATCACGCACTTTGAAGTTCAAATGATGATCGTCTGTTTTGGGGCGCAGGCGAATCTCTTTGACTTCGACTTGCTTTTGCTGCTTACGAGCCTCGCGTTCTTTCTTCTTCTTATTGTAAAGATATTTGCCATGGTCCATCACCTTACACACGGGTGGGTCGGCATTGGGGGCAACTTCAACAAGATCGAGATTCAGTTCGCGAGCGATTTGCATCGCCTCTTCTATCGAGACAATACCACGGTTCTCAGAATTTCCTTTTTCATCAACGATGAGGCGAACCTTGGGGGCTCGTATTTGTTCATTGATGCGTGCTTCGTCGGCTATGGCGCTTTCCTTTTTGGCGTAATCTACAAATCTACAATGTGCTCAGCAGTATATCATGCCCGTTCACCGAGCGTCAACAGTTACCGTGCGTATTCCGCCGCTCGCCTGACGCTCGTCTGTGCGACATTCGCAGGAATGATACAATACGGCTAGATGCGGGAACGGCACGCTAAGGATAGACCATGAACGTTCAAGAAGCCAACCAATTATTTGACCAAGCCTACCGCCTGACTCTGGAAGGGCGCAACGCCGAAGCGCGCGATATTCTGGCGGATATTCTGGTGCATTACCCCCAGCATATCGAGGCGCTGGTGCTCAGTGGATACCTGACACCGCCCACCCAGGCACGCAATTATTTTCGCCAGGCCCTACAACTTGACCCCCTGCACCAAGAGGCCCAACGCGGGCTGATGGCCTTGGAAGATCGCTCTAGCCGCGCGATTCTGCGCGTGGTCAGCATGGCTATTCCGCTGGGGTTGATCTTCGCACTGGGAATTTTGTTCCTGGGATGGCAGTTCTTGCAGGAGGACGAATCCGCCGACGTCACGCCGACATCCCAGGTGCAGCAAGACGCCTCGGCCACCCATACCGCTTCTCCCACCATCACCCCCACGCCGACCGTAACCCAGACCTTTACGCCCACGCCGGACGGGCTACAACCGACGCCGCGCCAGTTCATCCCGCGCACCAATACGCCCACGCCCGAACCCACCGAAACGCCCGCGCCCACCCAAACGCCCGAACCGGATAACGATGGCGATGGGGTCGCCAACGCGACCGATAATTGCCCGGATACCGCCAACCCCGACCAAGCCGACCTGGATGATGATGGCTTAGGCGATGCGTGCGATAATGACGACGACGGCGACGGTATCATAGACAGCGCCGATAATTGCCCGCTGAACGCCAACACTACTCAGGTGGACACCGATGGCGATGGCGTCGGCGATGCGTGCGACACCCTGACCGACACCGATGGCGATGGCGTCGCCGACACCACCGATAATTGCATCAACATCAGCAACCCGGATCAAGATGACCTAGACGATGACGGCGCCGGGGATGCCTGCGATGTCGATGATGATGGCGATGGCATCAACGATACGGTAGATAATTGTCCCACGGTCGCCAACCCCGACCAGGCTGACGCCGATGACGATGAGATTGGCGATGCTTGCGATGAGGACGCGACCGCTACGCCCGACGCGACGGAATCGCCCGAGCCGAGCGACACGCCCGACGCGACGGAATCGCCTGAGCCGAGCGACACGCCCGACGCGACGGAATCGCCTGAGCCCAGCGACACGCCCGAGGAAGCCGAATCGCCTGAGCCGAGTGACACGCCCGAGGAAGCCGAATCGCCTGAGCCGAGCGACACGCCCGAGGAAGCCGAATCGCCTGAGCCCAGCGACACGCCCGAGGAGGCCGAATCGCCTGAGCCGAGCGACACACCCGAGCCGCAGCCTTCGCCCGAAGATGATGATCCTCCGCCCCCGCCTGATACAGATAATGATGGGATAGTAGATGATGAGGATAATTGCCCGAATACGGCCAACGCTGACCAGATTGACACGGATGGCGACGGCGATGGCGATGCTTGCGACCTGGACGATGACGACGATGAGGTGCTAGACGAAGACGATAACTGCCCGTTGGTGGCGAACCCCGCGCAAGAAGACGAAGACGGCGACGATATCGGCGATGCGTGCGAGGATTAGTCGCCTGGTGATTCTTCGTATGCCTGGTCGCGCAATAGCTCGATATCTTGGGGTGTAAAGCCCGTTTCTAGCAACACGGCGCGCAGGGTCGCCTCGGTGAGCGTGTCGCCCGCGCGCACCACGTAAACATAGTGTTCGGCCAGGCACGCGCGCCATTCATCCTGAAAAATGTTCTGGTTGGTCATGGGGTTTACTCCGTAGGCGTTGCTCGGTCGGTGGGCAAACCGCCGGGTTCGCTGAAGGGGGCATCGAACGTCGCCACGCCGATGTCGCTACAATCGCCGCCGCGTTCGATTGCCCGGTCGGCCACCCAGCCGAAAAAGCCATCCTCATATTCGATCTGCCACCACGAATTATCCGCATTGCGGCCTATAACGGTCGCCAATGCATTGACCGTCAAGCCGTCGATAATCTCGAAGGCTGTGCCCGGCCCGCGCCGGATGTTGACCCCCACATCCCCCAAGGGCGTGACGACGCACGGCCCATCGTCGGGGATCACCACGCGCCCGGGCATAATCGTGGCGGACGGTGAAGGGCTGGGGGGGGGCGTAACTGGCGAGGTGGTGGGCGCTGGCGACGTGCGCGCTTCGGGGGTTTGTGTCGGTGTGCCGGGTTGGGGTGTGGCTGTATCCGGCATGGGGGGCGTGATGGTCGGCGTAGGGGTGAGGGTGATGGTCAGCGACGCGCCTTGTCCATCTCGCGATAGGGCCAGGGTATAGGCTTCGTCGCGTTCGGCGCCACTATGCACCACTTGCACTTCGTAGATTTGCCCTACCCCGGCGGGGATGATAAACACGCCACCGAGCAAATCCGCGCGGGTGGCGGCTAGCGGCACGCCTTCGGCATCGCGCAAGACCATCGAAGGGCCGCCATCGGCCAGGCTGCTGCGCAGTTGCAAGCGCAAGGCCCCATCCGCCACACTCGCGAATTGATAGCGCTGGCTGGGCAATGATTCCGACACGCGGTTATCGATCTGTTGCCCGATGGTTAGTTCTAGCACGGGCAAACGCGCGGGGTCGGAGTCTATCGCGCGGGCGACGCCCAGCACGAATTCGCCCCGCGCGCCGTCCACCCCCTGAATATAGAGTTCGTAATCGACCTCAGGATCGGGCAAAAAGGCCACGCGCAATTCGGACGCAGCGTTCAGGTTCGGGTACTGGGCCAACAGCACCGCGTCTTCGCCATAGATGCGCAACATGGGCGCGAAGTCCGCCGCTAGGCTGCGCACCGTGATCACCAACGTGGCCTCGTCGGGCGCGCGCAGGCGATAGAGCACGGCGGGTTGGTCGCGGCTAATCGCATCGAACTGATTTTCACCAGGCACGATGTCGCCGAGCGGAGGCTGGGCCACGAGCGTCCCCAGGCTGCCCAACAGGCCCACGATGATGCCTAGGATGATGTATGGCTTCATGGTAAGGGCTCCCTATCCTCGGCGAGGATTTGCAAAATCTCTTGACCATACGTTTGCAAACGCCACGGCCCCAGGTGCGTGTATGCCGCCAGGTCGTGCAAGGATTGCGGCGCGGATTTGGCGATTTCCCATAGAGTATCGGGCGGCATGATGATGTCGCTTTCCACGCCGCGTTGGGCGGCGCGTTGTTTGCGCCAGGCTTTCAGCCGGTCGTGCCGATGGATAAGCGTATGATCGGCCTTGGTCTGGCGCGGGCGCTTGGGCGGGCGCGCTTCGTTGCCGCGCTGCACGGCCTTGATGATCCCCGGCCCATAGCGGGCGATTTCTTTGCTTGAAAGCAGGCCGCGTTCGCTCAGATGGCGCAATTTGGTCGGGTTAGCGCGCGCCAGTTTCAGCAAGACGTTATTGCCAAGTACTTTGAAGACGGGCACATCCCGCTTTTCGGCGATTGCTTCGCGCCATAGATACAACTCGCGTAGCCGGGCTGCTTGGCGCGCCTTCAGGCGCCGCGCGCCAGAAATCTTCCAATAGCCGTCGGGGTCAAAGCTGGCCGGGCGGGGCTCGAAACGCAAGCTTTCGGCAAAAATTTCTTCAGCCTCGCCGAGGGCGTCTTGCTCTGCCAGCGCGTTGTACAAGATATGGCGCAAGGGAATGAGGTAATGCGTATCGACTTGGGCATAGCGCAACTGCTCGGGCGGAATGGGCCGCTGTCCCCAGTTCGCGCGTTGATAGCGTTTGTCTACCGAGACGCCAAAATGCGTGTGCAGCATGTCCCCCAGGCCGACTTTGGCCACGCCCAGCACGCGCCCGGCCTGCATGGTGTCGAACAGGGTTTGCACCCGAAAGCCAAAATTGCGTTCCAGGCTCAGCAAGTCGTACTCCGCCGCATGAAAAATGATTTCTACTGCCGGGTTGGCGAGTAGCTCGCCCAGCGGCGTCATGTCATCAATGGCCAGCGGATCAATAATGTAATCGTGCCCGCCCGCCGAGAGTTGAATGAGGCAGATGCGTTCTCGGTAAGCAAACAAGCTGTTGGACTCGGTATCCAGGCCGATGTAGGGCTGCGCGTGCAAATCTTCGGTCAGTTCGCGCAAGCTACGCGCCGTGTCGATCCAGGAAGGGGGCGGCAAATGTTGCAAGCTCATAGCCAGTTCCGTTTCCTGAAATACATGAGCATGCCGCCCGCGACCCCGGCCATAATGCCCATCACGATGAGGAAGCCAGCCGGGTGATCTTGAAAGGGTAGGCCGATATTCATGCCATAAATGCCGCTGATGAGCGTCAAAGGCAACATGACCACGGAAATGACCGTTAGAATCTGGACGATTTCGTTGGTGCGATACGTCGCCAGGGTATCTGCCGTGTCGGCCAATCCTTCGATCACCTCTTTATGGTCGCTGATGATGTCTACGGCTTTGTTCAGGTGGTCGCGGATGTCGCCAAAATACACGTCCAGGTCTTCGCGGATGTAAGGCCGTTCGGTATTTTCTAGGCTTTCCACTATTTCGACCTGGGGGCGTACAATTCGGCGCAGGGCGATATTATCGCGGCGGATGACGGCGATATTCTGAATCAACTGGCGGGTGTCGCGCTGGAAGATTTCGTCTTCAATATTGCGGATATTGGCATCGACTTTATATAGAATCGGAAAAATATAATCCACGAGTTGGTCGACGACGGTGTAAAACAGGCGGCTGGCGCCGTGGGTCATGTACTGCGTAATGGCGTCGTCATCTTGGGTGCAGCGCTCGAACAAGCGCCCCAGGGGCGGCAAAGTGCCGTCGTGGATGGTCACGAGATAGCTGGCGCCGATGAAGGCATCCAATTCGCTGGGGCGGCTGATATTGCTGACGGCATCCCACACTGGGAAATGCATGACCGTGAACAGATAATCGTCATATTCGTCGATTTTGGGGCGTTCTAGGCGGCTGAGCAAGTCTTCTAAATCTAGGGGATGGAAATGGGGATAGCTTTCTTGAAGCAGTTCTACATCATCGCGCGTGGGGCGCGTGATGTCCGTCCAGGTGATGCGTCCGTGTTTGATGACTTGCGTCGGCATGGTTTCATTATGCCCGGCGGATAGCCTATTTGCCAAGGGACACTTGGGGGGCTATGATGCAAGAAAGGTCATACGACAGGAGTCTCTATGCAGCCCCCCGCGAACCCCTCCCCCGGCGAACCTGCCCGCCCGGCAGACGAGCGCCCCCCCGGCGAATCGCGCGCGCTCGCCTACGACCCCGCCAGCGCGCCGCGTCATCTGGAGGAGGTCACCGCGCCCATGCAGGCCGTCTCCTCTGGGGTTAAGGCTAACCACTGGCTGAGCTTGCTCATCATCGCGGCTCTGATGATGACCGGGGCCGTTGCGCTGCTGATTCTGTTGGTGGTGGGGGGCGAGGACAACGCGGCGCCCTTCGCGCGCCAGCCCATCACGCCGATGCCGTGCCAGGTGCGCGCCCTGAGTGATGTCAATGTGCGCAGCGGGCCAGATTTCGCCTACGAGCGGGTCTGGATTTGGCCCGCAGAGGGGACTCGCCAGGCGCTCGAGCGCTTTGGCGGGGCCTGGTATCGCCTGGCGGATGGCTGGGTGCCCGCTAGCGAACTCGACATCAATTCGCGAACAGCCTGCCAGAATTTGCCCGAAGCCACCCAGCCGTTCATCTTGTTTGATGATGACATCCAACCCCCGCGTGAGGTCGTCGCGCTGGATTGGCACGAACAACTGAGCGAAAATTTCGCCACCAACGTCAACACCTGGGTTGGGCCGGATGATGCCGAGGTGGCCATCCTGCGCGAGGGATACTTGGCGCTGTTCGCATTGTCGCCGGAACGTTTTCCAGTGGTCGGCCCGGCCCTGGCGGCGCCCTTGCGCTCGGCGTATTACACCTTTCGGGTGCGGTGGGTGGCTAGCAGCGCCCTGGCCGAAACATTCTTGATCTTCCAGCAAACTGATGAGCGCGCCTATCGGCTGGGCCTGCGGCGGGATGGCCTCATCACGCTGACGGCACGCGGCCCAGACGAAAATCGCCTGCTCGCTCGCCGTACCTGGCCGCTGCCCTCAGATGCGCCCTTTGTTGTGGGGGTTTTGGCCGAGGAGCAGACCATCACGGTGTATATTGATGATGACATCGTGCTCACGGTGGCGGAAAATCCGCTGCCGGCGGGGGAGCTTCAGTTAGGCTTGGTGGGCCAGAACACGACCATCTATGTGGATCGCTTCGAGATCACCGCGCCGCTTGTGCCCTGAGCGCCGGGTATGATCCCGCTACCCCCTATACGTGGCGTGGCTTTTTGGTACACTTAACCTGATAGAAAACACACCTTGCTGGGATTACAGCCATGTCAGACGATTTGTGGTATAAACGCGCAGTTTTTTACGAACTCTACCCCAAAGCCTTTAAGGATGGCAACGGCGATGGCTGGGGCGATTTCATCGGCTTGCTTAGTCAGGTCGATCACCTGGCCGAATTGGGCGTTGATTGCGTCTGGATTACGCCCTTTTATCCGTCGCCGATGTTCGACGATGGTTACGATGTGGCCGATTATTACAGCGTAGACGAAAAATTCGGCACGCTGGACGATTTCAAAGCCGTGGTCGATGCCCTGCATGCGCGCGACATCCGCATTATTACTGACCTGGTGATGAACCATACGTCTAGCCACCATCCCTGGTTCATCGAAGCCGCCAGTAGCCGCGATAACCCCAAGCGCAATTGGTATGTCTGGAGCAATACCGACCAGCAGTATAAAGAAGCGCGTATTATCTTCGTGGATTCGCAGGACTCTAACTGGACGTACCACCCCGAGACCGAACAATACTATTGGCATCGCTTCTACCCCCAACAGCCCGATCTAAACTACGATAACCCCGAAGTGCGCGACGAAATGTTCAGGGTCGTGGATTTCTGGCTAGAACTGGGCCTGGACGGCTTCCGCGCGGATGCTGTGCCCTATTTGTTTGAACGCGATGGCACCAATTGCGAAAATCTGCCCGAAACCCACCAGTTTCTGAAAGACCTGCGCAAGCATATGGATTTACACTGGCCGGGGCGCATCCTGCTGGCCGAGGCCAACCAATGGCCGCACGACACCCGCGAATATTTTGGGGATGGCGACGAAATGCACATGGGCTTTCATTTCCCCGTGATGCCGCGCCTGTACATGGCCCTGAAACGCGAAGATCGCACCAGCATTGTTGATATTCTGAATGCCACGCCCGACATCCCCGACAATACCCAGTGGTGTACCTTCTTGCGCAACCATGACGAACTAACCCTAGAAATGGTCACCGCCGAAGACCGCGATTATATGTGGGAGCAATACGCCCCCGAACCGCGTATGCGCTTGAATCTGGGCATTCGGCGGCGCCTGGCGCCTTTGCTGAATAACGACCGGCGGCGTATTGAGCTACTGAACGCTATGTTGTTCAGCTTGCCGGGCTCGCCCATCATCTACTACGGCGATGAGATCGGCATGGGCGATAACATCTACCTAGAAGACCGCAATGGTGTGCGCACGCCCATGCAATGGCATAGTGGCTCCAACGCGGGCTTTTCCGAAGCCGACCCGGAAGCCCTCTATGCGCCGCTCATCCAGGATGACGAATATCACTACCAAGCCGTGAACGTGGCCGCCCAGCGCGACCAGCCCAATTCTTTGCTGAACCGCATGAAGCACATGATCGGCATTCGCAAAAGCTATTGGGTCTTTGGCGTGGGGACGTTCGCCTTCGAACTGCCAGACAATGACGCCGTTTTGGCGTATTGGCGCGCCTTCGAGCGGCATAAAATCCTGATTGTGGCTAACCTCAGCGCCGAGGAACAAACTTGCCAGTTTCAGTTGCCCGTCTTCGCGGGGCATACACCGCTGGATTTACTCACCGGGGAGCGCTGGCCAACCATCACCGGCAAATATTACGACATCACGCTTGCGCCGTATCAATGCTGCTGGCTAGAAATTGAGAATCCGCTAGAAAATCGCTAACCGGGCAATGGGCGATACCGCTGCGCTCAAGGCAACCGCATCAAAAACCGGTCAAGCCATAGGGGGCAGGCCCGCCTGCCCCGCCACAAATTTATTTTCGGGCGAGGCGGGCCTCGCCCCTAAACGAATTAACCTTGTGTGCAATATGCCCAAAGTCCCAAAAAGCCTGCCAGGTCCCGATTTGATGCAATCGCCCCCCAACGCTGCGCTCACGTGGCTGTTACACGGTTCGCAAATCCGTTAGAATAAAGCGCAAAAATCGAACAGTAGCGAGTGTTATATGAATTTTGCGATCATCGGGATTGCGGGCTATGTTGCCCCGCGCCATCTGCGCGCGATACGTGATACACAGCATCGAGTCGTCGCCGCGCTAGACCCCAACGATTCGGTCGGCATTCTGGATAGCTTTGACCTGGACATCGCCTTTTTCAAAGAGCCCGAGCGCTTCGACCGTCACCTGGAAAAACTGCGCCAAGACCCCGCCGCCAACCACGTGCATTATGTGTCGGTTTGTTCGCCCAATTACCTGCACGATGCCCATTGCCGGATGGCCATGCGCGTTGGCGCGGATGTCATCTGCGAAAAGCCGCTGGTTATCAATCCTTGGAACCTGGATTTGCTGCAAGAAGTAGAGCACGAAACCGGCAAACGCATTAACGTCGTGCTGCAACTGCGCGAGCATCCCGCGCTGTTAGCCCTGAAAGAGAAGATCGACGCCCAGCCGGGTAAACGTCATCAAGTAGTGCTGACTTACATCACCGCGCGCGGCAAATGGTATCACTATTCCTGGAAGGGCGTGGCCGAAAAATCCGGCGGGGTAGCCATCAATATCGGCGTGCATTTTTTCGATCTGCTGGGCTGGTTGTTTGGCCCCGTGCACGAACAACGCCTATATTGCAGCGATGATAAGCGCGTTTCGGGCTTTGCCGCGCTCGAAAAAGCGGATGTCACCTGGTATCTTTCCGTGGACAAAAATGACCTGCCTTTCGAGCCCATCCCCGGCGAGCGCACCACCTACCGCTCGATTAACGTCGATGGCGAGGAGGTCGAATTCACCAAAGGCTTTACCGATTTGCATACGCGCGTGTATGAGCGCGCGCTAGGGGGGCAGGGTTACGGCATTGATGATATTCGCCTGGCCACCCAATGGACGTATGACATCCGCCATGCCCCGATCTTATCCGTGGATGACCAAGCGCATAGCCTCTTGCGACCATGACCGATTATTTTGTGCATGACACCGCCCTGGTAGATGCCCCCAGCCAGATTGGCGCGGGCACGAAAATCTGGCATTTTTGCCACATCATGCCTGGCGCGCAGATCGGCCCAGAATGCAGCCTGGGCCAGAATGTGTTCGTCGGCGCGGGGGTTCAAATCGGGCGCGGGGTCAAGATTCAGAACAACGTGTCGATTTATGCGGGCGTCACGCTAGAAGATTACGTCTTTTGCGGGCCGTCCTGCGTGTTTACGAACGTCATCAACCCGCGTTCAGAGATCAACCGCAAGGCCGAATACGCCCCGACCCTGATCCGGCGCGGCGCGACCCTGGGCGCTAACTGTACGATTGTCTGCGGCATCACTGTAGGGCGCTATGCCTTCATCGGCGCGGGGGCTGTCGTGCGCGCGGATGTGCCTGACTACGCGCTGATGGTCGGCGTGCCGGCGGTACAAAAGGGTTGGATGAGCCGCCATGGCGCACGCTTGCCCGCCCCGGACGCGGATGGCATCGCCCGGTGCCCGCTGAGCGGTTGGCGCTATCAAGAAGCCGAACCCGGCACGCTACGCTGCTTGGCTTGGCCCGAAGATGAGCCTTTACGCGAAGGATAAGCCATGAAAATCCCCTTGCTTGACTTACAAGCCCAATACGCCACCATCCGCCCAGAGATCGACGCCGCTGTGCAGCGCGTCATCGCAGCCCAGGCTTTCATCCTGGGGCCGGAGGTCGCCGCGTTGGAATCCGACATCGCGGCGTATTGTGACGCGGGCTACGGCATCGGCGTATCATCTGGCACGGATGCGCTGCTGTTGGCCATGATGGTGCTGGAGCTTGACCCCGGCGACGAGGTCATTACCACCCCTTATACCTTTTTCGCGACGGCGGGCGCTATCACGCGGCTGGGGCTGAAGCCCGTCTTCGTGGACATCGACCCGCAGCGCTTCAACATCGACCCCGCGAAGATCGAAGCGGCCATCACGCCCCGCACCCGCGCGATTATCCCCGTGCATCTCTACGGCCAGATGGCCGACATGGCGCCGATTATGCAGCTTGCCGCCGCGCATAATCTGACCGTCATCGAAGACGCGGCGCAGGCCATCGGCGCAGAAGCGGACGGCGCGCGCGCGGGCTCGGTAGGGCATATGGCCACGTTTAGCTTTTTCCCCTCTAAGAATCTGGGCGGGTTTGGCGACGCGGGCATGGTCACCACCAACGACCCGGCCCTGGATGAAAAACTGCGTCTGTATCGTAATCACGGCTTCAGCCCGAAATACTATAATCGCGTGGTGGGCGGCAACTTCCGGCTGGATGCCCTGCAAGCGGCGGTCTTGCGCGTTAAGCTCGCCTACCTGGATGCATGGACGGACGCCCGCGCGGCCAACGCGGCCCGCTACCGGGAGATGTTCGCGCAAGCCGGGCTGAGCATCCCGCTAGCTGATGTGGGCTGCCTGGGCGCGGGCTGCACATCCGACCCTGCCGCTTGCGCGCTGACGAACCAGCCCGGCGTTGTGCTGCCCCTGGATGCTGCCAACGGGCGCCATGTGTATAACCAATTCGTGATTCGCGTCGGCCCGCGCGACGCCCTGCGCGCGTATCTGCAAGACCACGACATCGGCACCGAAATTTATTATCCTGTACCCCTGCACGAACAAGAATGCTTTGCCGATTTGGGCCACACCCATGGGGACTTCCCCGCGAGTGAATGCGCCGCGCGCCAGACGCTCGCCTTGCCGATTTATCCCGAGTTAACCGAGCGCATGCAAGCCCGCGTGGTGGAGACGATCAAAGCCTTTTTTGCGGAGCAGCGCCGATGATCAATATTGCCGTGGTGCCGGTCGCGGGGATGGGCACGCGCTTGCTGCCCGCCACAAAATCTCAACCCAAAGAGATGTTGCCCGTGGGGCGCAAACCCGTGGTGCAATACATCGTGGAGGAACTCACGCGCGTGGGGGTCGATCAGATTCTGTTCGTCACAGGGGCGGGCAAAGCCAGCATCGAAAACCATTTCGACGTGAATAACGAATTGGTCGAAACCCTGCGCACCAAAGGTAAAGAAGACCTACTCGCCGAACTCTCGTTTGACCGCATCAACACGCGCTACTTTTTCACCCGGCAGCGGCAATTGCTGGGGCTGGGGCATGCGGTGCTATGCGCGCGATCCTTCGTGGGCGACCAGCCCTTCGTGGTGGCTCTGGGCGATTCCATCATCGGGTTGCACGCGCAAAGTGACGTCGTGCGGCGGATGCAAGCCTGTTTTCAAGAGCACCGCCCTAGCGCGGTCATCGCCTTCGAGAGCGTCCCGGCGCATGAGGTATCGCAATACGGCATCGCCGCACCCCTAGACGCGCCCGACGCCGTGTTTCGGATTCGTGATCTGGTGGAAAAACCCGACCCCGCCGACGCGCCAAGCGATTTGGCCGTGGCCGCGCGTTATATCTTTACGCCCGACATCTTTGACGCGCTGGAACGCACCGCGCCGGGCAAAGGCGGCGAAATCCAACTGACAGACGCCATCCGCGCTTTGCTGGCCGAGGGGCATACAGTCTACGGTGTGCGTTTGCGCCCGGATGAGCAGCGCTACGACATCGGCAATTTTGATGCGTATTTTCGCGCGTTCGTGGAGTTCGCCCTGGCGGATGACAAACACGGCCCTGCTTTGCAGCGCTTTCTGGCGGATTTGCTGGCCGAGCAGACCCGCTGATGCAAATCATCCGGCGACGAACTTATGCGCGTGCGGGCTTGCTGGGCAATCCTTCGGACGGCTACAACGGCAAGACGATCTCGTTCAGCGTGCGGGATTTTTGGTCCGAAGTGGTGCTGTATGAATGGGATCGGCTGGAAATCGTGCTGGCCGAGCGCGACCGCGCCAGCTTTCGCAGCATCCACGACTTGGCCGAGGATGTGCGCCTGCATGGCTATTATGGCGGCATCCGGCTGATTAAAGCGACCATCAAGCGCTTCGTGGAATACTGCGCTACGAATGCTATTCCGCTGCACGACCGCACCTTTTCGGTGCGTTACGAGTCGAACATCCCGCAGCAAGTCGGCTTGGCAGGCTCTAGCGCGCTGATTATCGCGACCTTACGCTGCTTGATGGCCTTTTACGAGATCGACATCCCGCAGGCAATTTTGCCCAGCTTGGCGCTATCCGTCGAAACGGACGAACTTGGCATCGGGGCCGGGCTGCAAGACCGCGTGATTCAGGTGTATGAAGGGCTGGTGTATATGGATTTTGCAGCGGAACGCGCTAAGAAGCAGGGCGGTTTGAGGGGCTATCACTACGAGCGTTTATCCATCCCGGCTGATTTTCCGGTGTATGTGGCCTATCATACGAATTTGAGCGAGCCGACCGAAACATTCCATAATGATTTGCGGGGGCGCTTTGCCCGTGGGGATGCGGAGGTCGTGAGCGCGATGGCCGATTTCGCGGCCCTGACGGACGAAGGCCGCGCAGCGCTCTTGGCGGGGGATATGGCGCGCTTGGGGGCGCTCATCGACGCCAATTTCGATACTCGCCAGCGCATCGCGCGCTTGCCCGGCTGGCAAGTCCGCATGGTGGAAACGGCGCGCGCGTGTGGCGCGAGCGCCAAATTCGCGGGCTCCGGCGGGGCGATTGTGGGGTTATATCAAGGCGCAGCCATGTTGGCGGCTCTGCGCGCGGGCCTGGCAGAGATCAACGCGCGCGTCATCCTGCCGCGCATCGAGGCTTAACCCCAGCCTTCTTTCGTTTCTTTGATGAGGCGATCGA
>DAOTVD010000144.1:0-8736 GCA_034437075.1 Anaerolineae bacterium | reverse complement strand
CTCGATCTGCAAGTTACGCAACAGGACGTTGGAATACTCCGTTTCCCAAATACCGGCCAAATACGTGCGCTCATCCAATGCATATGGATCTGCCAGATGAGCCTGGCGACGTACATCCGGCACATACCCCAAAACAATATGTGGACGCAACGAATTCAGCCCATAGCTGGCATCTAACATATACCCGCCCCCATCCGGCACGCTGTCATACCACCGTTCTTGAACAGCTAAATCGACTGCCGTCATTGCGTCGGATTGTGGCTGCCGTATGTCATATATGTGAACACTCTCGTTGGCATAAACCTGGGCAAAATCTAGGCTCTGTGGAACGCTATCTGGCCGACGATGCACCCCACCACGCACGGCATGTGTTACATGTTCTACATGATGCATCGCCCAAAAATCTTGGCTATTGAGCAACTGAAACGTCGTGAACGGCGGATAAAAACGGCCATGTGAGCCGTCGCTATATCCGAGCCATGCCAAAACCGATTGTTGTTGCTCGTACAGGCGATTATCTAGTAAATAAAGATACCAAGCACGTGGATACAAATACAAATAGGGGCGTTGTGATGTACCCCGCCACGTGACTTCTGGCCCCACAAAAAACGCATCGGGAGCCGTATTCTCGCGCGCCCATATCTGAGCAGCATGCAAGTCAACATATTCTTGACTGGCCATAAATGATCGATGATGGCCTGCTTGTAGGCGATTTACCGTCCAAATTAGATAAGTCGAAATGGCTAACAATACGCTAAACATCATCACGCCGATATACAAACGCGTGTCACGCTTATACCGCCCCATCACCCACCATAATGGCAAGACGATCAGAATAGCATAAAGCACGATTTGAGTGGTTTGGTGCGCTAATTGCGCTGATATGGGTTCAAAGACATTGGCCACGATATTTGTGTAGACACCCGTAAAATGGAGTAACCAGATTAACAACACAATCCCGGCTAGCCCTTGGCTTACATCATTCAACCACGGCCTAGCCAGAGCATATCCGGCGAGATAGCCAGCATTGATGATGGCTAATACAACTAACACGGGCCGTGGGAAACCGAGGGAATCATTTGCCAAAATATGCAAGAGCAACACCATGGCTAACAACCCCACCCCACTGCGTTGCACCATCAGATATTGTGTATAGGCCAGCACCAAAGGCAATGTCCCCAATACGAACAAAATATTGGAACGTGTGCCAGTCAGTTGCATCGCCACGGCAATATCGTATTCAACACCGAGATATTGGCTGATGGATAGTAAAATGGTGGCGAGTGCAAGTCCACCCAAGAATCGGGGGTATGTGGAATGTGTGTGTTGTAAGCCAGGTAAGCTCAAAATCACCAAAAGCACCCACTCGAAGAAGGCCACCGCGTATACATTATCCATCAAATTATGAAAGGGGGCTAAATGATAATTAGCCTTGAACCGAGCCAAGACGACCTCTTCGGCGATAGGCTCCTGGATGGATAGATTCACGATTGTACTAGGTAGCAGGAGCAGCACACCCGCCAAGATAAAACCTATGCTATAGCGCCATAGGGTCGGCTGGCTCAACAATTGAGATAGCCATACAAGCCCCAAAACCACTAATGTGCATCCGCCAATTATTGGATGAATAAGGCCCGACAAAACACCCAATACGAGTGCGGCTGGATATTTATGGTATAGCCAGGCAGCAAAGGATAGCATAGAGGCTGAAATCGCTACTTGTTGCCCATAAACTGTGGGGAACACCGTCACGAACTGAGCAATATTCCAACTCCATGGTTGTACAGCGTACAAAAAGAGGGTAGCAAACAAAGCCAACAACGGTTGGCCCGTTATACGCAAGGTCAAGACATAACCAGAAATACCCAACATAAAGGATTGCAAAAAGACTAGGAAAAAATAGCTAGCTTCAGGCGTTACACCCGCCAACCATACTACGCCTGATCCCCAGTTTATAATTGACCCATATAGCGGGGCTTGCCCCGCTAACGAAATGACATCATGCTCGTAGATGTCGGGGTATTTCATGAGGTTTGCGTAGACGATTGTAATATCGTCAATAATGGTGATGGTTGAATGAAATTCTGTATTATCTAGTGCAAAACTCGTTGCATACAGGCAAATACCGAATAAGACTATAAGGTGTATAATAGACAGAAGCCGAGAAGAAATTACAGGCATAGTAGACTAGAAAAATTCTAGGGGGTACGTGCTAATTTTTGCCAACGTGCTTTATCGAGAAATAGAGAAAAGTAACCACGAATTGTCCGGCCAATTCGCATTTTGCTTTTTCCTATGCGTTTGCTCGTATCTAATGTCATGGGAACTTCTGAAATTGGGGTGTGCAGATAGATTAGTTTCATCAACATTTCTACCATGCATTCAAACCCATGATGCTCAATGATACGAACGCCATAATGATGCTGTAAGTGTCGAATAACACTACCATGATGCAGGCGATAAAATGAGCTAACCGTCATAATGCCTGCAATGCCCAGTACCTCACTAACAAATGTGTTGGCTACTTTGCTCAGGATAATGCGCAGCAAGGCCGTATTCTGGATACCTCCCCCATACATATAGATACTAGCTAATATAACAGTATAACCTTCTTCAGTTCGTTGAAACATCTGGGAAACAAGGTTAGGCATTGAGGTGTTATCGCCTTCCATAGTTAACACCCAATCATCATCCTGTAATGTTTCGGATAAGTACTCAAAAGCTGTACCAAAAGCTGCACCTGGCCCTAGATTTTGATTATGTTCTAAGACAGTCAAGGGCAAGTCTTGGGCTGTCTGTCTGGCTGCTTGGGGGGTATTATCCGTGCTTCCATCGTCTACCAATATAATCATAGTCGGCTGGTCGCTTTTATGCGTAATCTTGGTCAACGCAGACATAAACATCGGCATGTTTGCCGCTTCGTTATAGACTGGCACGATAATATATAAGGTCATGAAGATGTTTCAAAGGGCGTCGGTGGGGTGGGAATACCGAGTTTTCGCCGTCGGTTAATTTGCCACGCGATGGTACGGCGAAGCCCTTCATCTAAATCAATTTCGGGCTGGAAGTCCAAAACATCTTGGGCTAAGCCAATATCGGGGATTCGTCGCAGCACATCTTCATATTTCCCGAATTGCTCATATGGGATAAATTCGATTGCTATAGGTTCGTCATCACGGATCATTCTCCAAATTTGCCGCGCTAAGCCTTCAATGGTAATTTCTGTGGTATTGCCAATGTTGAAGACTTGATTATTGGCTTGGGGACGCTCAGTGGCTGCAATAATCCCCTTTACATGATCCGAGATATAGGTAAAAGAACGGGTTTGTTGACCATCTCCATGTATTGGAATAGGTATACCTTCAAGAGAATTATTGATGAATACAGATTGTGGCCCACCCCACCAAGTCAAATTTTGATTCGGGCCATATCCACCAAAAAAGCGTAAGAGAACCACATCAATATCATAGCGTTCATGGGCGGCTATCAGCAATTGCTCTTCAAACATTTTAGAAACAGCATAGGCCCAGCGTTTTACATAGGGGCTACCTACCACCAAATCACTAGATTCGCTAAAGGGGACTTGCGGATTTTTGCCATAGACATCTGACGTTGAGGCCGCCACTAATTTAGCGTCAGAGGCAATCGCAGCTTGCACAACATTTTCTGACCCCAAAGCGTTAATCATCAAGGTATCGTAAGCATCACTATAGCGAGGGATTTTGTATGCTGCCAAATGGACTATGGCCTGGCATCCTTCAACGGCCCGAAAAACAAGCGCTTTCTCTCGGATATCACCTTGTATCAACTTAAAGCGCGGATGTTCTTGAAAGTCTGCTATATTATGGGGCGTACCTTGCGAAAAATTATCTAAACCAATAACATGATACCCTCGCTCTAATAAAGTTTGTGCCAAGTTTGAGCCAATAAAACCGGCAACACCTGTAATGCAGATAGTGGACATATTATGTTAATAAATTGATGAACAATGATGTGACATATTCCTCACGCTTAAAAGTGAGGACTTTTCGTGTCGAACAAGGTTACATGGCCTAGGGTCAATACACCAAACCTATAAGAAAATAATATCTAAAATCGCCAATTTTATTTGTACTCGCTTCAGGACATTTTACCATATGAGGCCCTATACGCCATAGCTAAAGCAAGCGTTAAGCAGGGCGATTACGGCGCACTTTGGTAAGCCTCGTCCAGTTCCTGGGCTGCATCTTTGTTAAAACCCCGGATGATTAACCAGAGTGCCATCACCATTTCCTGTAGAGCCAGCGGAGCTGTCAACACTTCCAGGCCGGGGTCGATGCCGAAGAACTTCAACAGGTACACCAACACATAGGGAATCGCAGCGATTAGTCCCCACAGCGACAGCCAGGGGACCGGGCGCTCAGAAGCCGCCACCCATTCGCTGAGCAGCGTGGTCTTGCCGAAACCGGCAGGAACCGAGAGGAGAGTCAGTTTGTGGTGCAACGCCTCGTTTAGCCGCTCGATCAGTCTGCTCCAGAGCACGACGCGCGGCTGCGTTCGAGGAATATGCAGTTTCGTGGATAAAATCGTTGTCGCCATAGCTTGATTGTACAAGCAAGTTTTCATCACGCCATTCACTAGCGGGTATTTCGATCTGCTATTGCAAAAGTGAGGTTTATCCACGTAGATAAACCTCTTGACCTGGTAAAGTGTTTTGATCCCGGTTATGGCCTCACTTCCGCGATATGTTAATTACGACACTACCGCGTTTACGATGTGTTTCGACGTAGCGATGTGCCTCGGTGGTGTCTTCTAATGGATAGGTACGGTCAATGAAGGGGGTGATCTGCCCAGCTTGAAGCATCTGTGCCAAGGTCGTCATGCTTGCGGCGTCCTCTCTGGGAGAGCCAGTGATCAACCGCTTATTCCAAATCGATTGGAGCATCTCGCGAAAGCCACCGGCTATTGCCATATAGAGCCCATTTGGCTTCAAGGCAGATTTAGCTTGCTTGAAGGTCATCTTGCCCATGACGGTATCGACAACCAAATCATAAGCTGCATGGTTCTGTGTGAAGTCCTCGCGGGTGTAGTCGATGATATGATCCGCGCCGAATACCTTCGCAATCTGTACAGTATAACTGCCGACTCCGCCCGAAGCGCCATTAACCAGCACATGCTGCCCTGGCTGAATAGTGGCTCGATTACGAAGAAAATAAAGTGCTGTGCCCGCACCGAAAGGGACGGATACGGCTTCCTCATAATTCACGCCCGGCGGGATGAGGGCCAGCGCACCTGTCACTTTACGGGTGACATACTCGGCATACGCGCCGAGCCGCATTGAGCCAATGCCAAACACCGCGTCACCAACTTTGAAGCGTGTTACGTCTTTGCCAACGGCCACAACATCACCCGCGACCTCGGTACCCAAAATCGTATTTTTTGGTTTTCGTAAACCGAATACCAGCCGGGGCAGCAGTTTCATATCATCGGGTACAAACGTGAAGCCACGTATGTTCACATCCCCTGTGGTGACTGTCGAAGTCCGCACCTGGATGAGTATCTCGTCGGCTTTCGGTGTGGGAATGGCCACTTCTTGCAACCGCAATACATCCGGCGAACCGTATTCCATGTAGACAATGGCTTTCATGGTTGTCGTCATGTTTTCTCTTCTTTGGTGGTTTCAGTGATATTTTCAAGTCGGTTGACAGCGAGTAGTTCCAAGGCGCTATCGCGTACAGTTCTCAATATGCCGTGCAGGGCGGCTTGGTCGATCACCTCACCCTTGATCAGGGTTTCGCCCGCTTCAGTCAGGGAGATAGTCATGCCCTCGAAACGCACTGCAATATGTTGTGATAGGTGCCCTTTGACACGAATGGTGTATGTGTTCGTCATGATTATTTGCGCCTTGTTATATCCTCCTCATCAGGGTCGTTTTCATTGATGTTATGAGAATACAAGGTGATGGGGTGAGCGGTCATCACATGATGATGTGATTTGGTGATGTGATTGAAGGATTAGATTAGGTTGAGGTCTGTAGCACGGCGGATCGTGGCGCGGCGGTTGTTCACGCCGAGTTTGCTATAGATATTCCTGGTATGGGTGCGAAAGGTGTTGAGAGAAATCACCAGTTCTCGCGCAATTTCCGGCCCGGTTAAGTCCGAATTGAGCAAACGCAGCACATCCAGTTCACGCTCGCTGAGGGGGTCGATCAACATTTGTGTTGCCGAGAGTGGTGTATCAGAGGAGTTAAAAGCAGTTAACAACCAGCGTCCATCCTGTACGATGATCTCACGCGCTGCTGGATGGCGCAGTAAATCGATCACCCGTTGTCCTTCGTCCATAAATGGAC
Organism: Anaerolineae bacterium; assembly: GCA_034437075.1. Taxonomy (GTDB): domain Bacteria; phylum Chloroflexota; class Anaerolineae; order Aggregatilineales; family J027; genus DAOTVD01. Next base: position 2,408 of record DAOTVD010000144.1, on the reverse strand, counting down.
GGATAAAGCGCTCTGGTTTTGCCAGCTTGAGCGCCCGATGGAGCGTGTGCAATGCCTGTAACGTTTCATGCTGCGCTGCGTACAGCAAGGCCCGAAAGATCAGGGCCTCAATGACATGCCACATCTCGCCATAGGGCGCATAGTCCGCCGCATAGAGCATATCCCCGACAGTATCATACACACTCCGCAGGGAGTTCAGCCCATCATTGGCCACGAATTGCCAATTCCCGTTCGGCGCTTCGTATTGCAACGAGCCAGTCGGGCCGTGGACGAAGTGTTCGGTATTCGCCGTACCCACTGTGCGCCCATTGCAGACGTAGTCGATCCCGGCATGGCTCAGCAAACATTGGTGGTATCACAACAGGGCGATGGCAGTAAATGGGTGAATGTGTATGAGCCTCCTATTATACTATAATGAAAGGCACAGCTAATTCGTCGCGAGATTGGCCTGCAATGCCTGCCATTGATCAAAACCATGATGTGGTTGTCCGTTGTCTCACCCACGCGGGTTGGACGATTATTAAAGAACAATACGCCATCGTCATTGCTGATGATAACGATAACTTTCGCAGGCTGTTCATTGATATTGCTGCACGCTCTCAGACTGAGCAGATCGTACTTATTGAGGTGAAATCGCTTGAGCATTCGCCAATTCACCAGTTTATGATGCTGGTGGGACAGTATATAACCTATCGCACTGCCCTGGACTACATCGACAATGATACACCCTTGTATGTTGCCATTACTCAAGCAGACTACGAGATCATGATTGAGCATCCACTCGCGCAACGGGTGATGCAAGAGCGCCTTGATCAACGTATTGCGTTTGTCGTATTTGATCCGATTGCGGAGGAAATTGTGAAATGGATACCACCACCGTAAAGCAGATTTTGTTGGAAGAATTAGATCATTATACCGGCGAAGGTCTGAACGATTATGCCTATCTGACGACCAACGAAACCGAACAGATCTATACCATTGTTGATATTGCGACAGTACGTGGCAAACGTCTGGTTGGCACCGTACTCGTGGCACGTCTGATGAATGAGCGAATTGTCATTGAATTGGATCAGCATGACAAGCAACTGGTTGATGCACTCAAGGCACGAGGTGTGCCAGAGACACAGATTGTGCTCGCCTATCGCGGAGATACAATCCCCGCGTAGGCAGACAATACTAATTGCCTATTAGGTTCGGCAACCGATTACCTGCTATTTTTGGGCATCCAGTTCAGGTTCGATGTGATCGTGGCGACCCATTGACTCGTGCGGATGCGAATGACGAAACTACCGCCTTCACCTATGACGCCTACGGCAATGTCACCTCGCAGACCGACCCACTGAACCGGTCTACAAATTTCACCTACGACACTCTGGGACGGCGCCTAACCATGACCGACCCAGCGAACGAGACCACCACCCACACCTACGATGCACTGGGTCGGGTCTTGACCATGACCGACGCGCTGAACCGCCGCACAACCTACACCTACGACGAGCGCGGACGCCAAACCAGCATCACCTACCTACCCAGATGGCACAGGCGAAAGCTATACATACGATGTCGTGGGACGGCGATTGACCATGACGGACCCCAATAGCCTGACCACAAGTTATGCTTACGATGGTGTGGGGCAATTGCGCAATGTCACCAACCCCATGAACGAGACAACAGGCTACACCTATGACACACGCGGCAACTTGCTTACGCTGACGGACGGCGCGCGCTTCTCGGACGCGATGCGGAACATCAGCAGATCAGGCAAGGGAACGATCAGCGGTTGCTCGGAGCCATCCAGGAAGATGGCGGTCTTCTTGCGTGGGCCATGTTCCACAATGATTTTCTGTGTGCCCTCTTGTGCAACATATAAGGTATGCGGCGAGATCAGGCCACTCTCCAGGCGGATATTGTTTGCTGGTTGTGTCGCGACCTCATTGGGATCAACCAAGCATTGGGTTTGGCCCTGGGGCGTCTCACGCTGCATGATGACTCCGAAGGGATAAATCTTGAGCGTGAGCAGCGGCGGTTTGTTCATCAAGGTCGCCGTCGTAGTCCAGGTCACCATGAAACTGTTGGGCGACGCTCGTGGCGGGTTCTTCGCGGCCATACGAGATGAAAATCATGGGTGTGTGCTCCCCTGTGCGTCATATAATAATAATCATACCGAAATCGCGCGCAGGGTGCTAGCGGGATCACCTGCGGCGTTCGTCACCGTGATAGGCTGCTGAAAAGCATTCAACTACATGACAATCTAATGTTGTGAAGTGTCCTTATTAAAGGTATAAAGATAAGAAATCTTACGCACCGCTGGGGAGAATAGGACTTACATCATGAGCGATCAGCCATCTTCGGGTTCACAACACGACTTACGCGGTTCCACTATCTACAAAACTGCCATTGGCGACAAC
>DAOTVD010000143.1:0-6617 GCA_034437075.1 Anaerolineae bacterium | reverse complement strand
CCCTTGTTGCTGGCTGTGCTCGCCGTGCTGCGGGCGGTTCTGGTTGGCGCTTGGCGTGGGCGCCGGGCACGCCAGGCTATACGCCGAGACGAACAACTTGTGGCGCAAGTTGAGCCCGCACCATTCGCGCCCGAAGCGCCGGATGCCGTGCCAGTGGTGGCATTGGCTACCCCGCCAAATGTTTCCGCTGCCACTGATGCAGGTGCCCCCTCCATTGAAGATGCCAACGACGAAACGCTGGCACAAGAGCCTGAAGTCGCGTCCGAGATGCAAGCGCTGCTCACCAGCGTTTTCACCGATGATGAAGCCGAGGCTCAGCGGGCGGTGCTGCTCTCGAATGCCCAAGACTTGCGCGCGGGCGATCTGCTAAACATGGCCGAGTCGTTGTACGACCAACTCATGGCTGACCCCAACCCCGAGGAGATTACATTATGACGAGTTCCACATCCGAAGACCGTGTGAAAGCGGTAACCAGCGAACTGAATGACGAACTCCTGCGCGAGCAACTCGAACGCCAGGCCGGGGTACATTACCGGCGCGTGCCCGAAGATGCTGCGCCAGATGCACCGGGTTGGCGTATCCGGTTGATGCCTGCTTACGACCCCGCGTGTAGCCTGGCGCTGGAAGTCTGCGGCGAAGTAACCCTGGGCCGTGGCGAATTCGGCGCGGATTTCGTGCCCTTGTTGAGCTACGAAGATGCCGAGCAACTCGGTGTATCCCGGCGGCATATTCTGCTGCGCTCAGACGATAACCATTTGTATGTGCTGGATGCGGGCAGTACCAATGGCACCTGGCTTAACGGCGCCAGCATCGGATTCCATACGCCCTACGCGCTGACGGATGGCGATCATCTGATGGTGGGCCATTTGGAGCTTAACATCCAACTCAGCCGTACCGAGTCGCCTGCTGGGGTGGCTTTTCGCGCCGAGCACGATTTATTCGACCGTCTGCTCGAAATCGGCCAGCGCCTGACGGCCTCTTTGGAGACCGGGAGCGTCGTACAAGCTGCCGTCGATATTCTCTATGGGGCCTTTGGCGCTAACGAGGCGGCGGTCTGGTTGGTGAATCCCTTCACGGGCGAATTAGAGCTCGAAGCGCATCGGGGCCTGGAGGGCAAAGAGGATATGCGTTTGCCCTTGACCGGTAGCCTGGCCGGGCAGGTGGTTTCGTCTGGAAAGCCAATGCGCGCGACGGGTAATGCGGGCAGCGGGCAAATCAAGATCAAAACGGGCTATCTGGTCGAATCCGTGATGTATGTGCCCATTACCATCGGTGGCGCGACGATTGGCGTGCTGTCCGTGGCACACCATGCCGATGGTAAACCCTTTAGCGCGGGCCAAGAAAAACTCATGCTTGCGGTGGCGACCTACACTGCCCAGGCGGTGCAGACCGCGCGCCAGTACGCCGCCCTAGAAAGCGGCGCGCGCCGCATCCGGCGCATTGCCGAATTGCTCCACGAAGGGTTGACCTACGACATGAAACGCTTCATTAACTCAGCCGAGGGGTATATCAGTTTATTGGCCGACAGCCCGAATATGGGCGTCGAAGACATCTATTTATTGCAGCAATTGCACGACACGAGCGCCCAAACCAGCATCTTGCTGGATAAACTCATCGAGTTGGGCGGCCTGACTCAGGCGGGCGGCGTGTATGGCCCGGCGGATGTGGCCAGCGCGGTCGGCAAGGCTATCGATGACATGGCGCATGTGGCCGAAGCGCGTTTCAGCCAGATTGAATTCAACATCCATGGCCAACCCTATTGGACGCGCGGCGATATGCAGACCATTTATCGGAGCGTGCTCAAGTTGCTGGATAATGCCCTGCGCTATGCGCCCCCGGCTAGCACCGTGCTGGTGCGCCTTCTGTACGGTGCGGATGAAATCATCATTAGCGTGTGCGATAGCGGGCCGGGCTTGCCCGAAGACGCCCTAGCTGCGATTGACGGCCACTTTTACCGGGGCGGTCGGGCGTTGTGTGGGCTGGGGTTGGCCTATGTGCGCATGATTACCGAAGCGCATCGGGGCACGTTGCGCGCGCACAATACCGAAGCGGGCGGCGCGGAGGTCATCATGGCCTTACCTGCCTTACGAGTCTAACAAGGCGCGCCGTTATGTTGATCTTGGCTCCATTGATGGGCGTTGGCCTGACTTGGTTGTTGGCCTGGGCCGCCGAAGGCGCGGATCGTTTGGCGATGACGACGGCCACATCTGGCGAAGCCATCCAGCGACCACCCCTTGCGTTAGCGAGCGTGTTGCGTGGCCCTGCTTCCGCCTCGGAAGTCGTCCGCGCGGGTTGCGAGTTACTCAGCGCGGCGGTGTTTGGCCTGGTGTGGTGGCGCCTGGGGCCGGATGGCATGGCGATATTGGCTGGGTATGCTTTTCTATTGGCCATTGCACTGATTGACCTGCGGCATCGCCTGGTGCTGAATGTCATGCTGGTTCCGGCTTTGGCGATTATTCTGGTCGTGCAGGCGGCCAACGGCGCGGACGCCTTACGCTTATCGCTCGTGGGTGTCGGCTTTGCGCTGGTTTGTTTCTTGCCCGTGTGGTGGCTCAAGCCCGGTCAACTTGGGGCGGGGGATGTGAAGCTGGCGGGGGTGTTGGGCGCGCTCCTCGGTTTCCCGGGGATCATGGCGGCCTTGCTCATCGGCGGCGGGCTAGGCGCGGCAGTGGCGATGAGCTTGTTGGCGCGGGGTGTTTCGCCACAGCGTAGCTTGCCCTATGCGCCGTTTTTGTGTCTGGGGGCCTTGGGGCCCTATATCATGCAAGTTCTGTGAGGTGATGATAATGCACGAGACGACCAGCGCGACTCCGCGCGTTAAACTGCCGGGAAAATTCATCGCACTGTTGCTGGTGGCCAGTTTGGCGGGGTTGTTCCTGCCCTTGTATTTGCTCAGCAACTCGTTAACGGCGGATTACACCGTGCAAGAAGCCGAGCTAGGCGCACTCGAAACCCAACTGGCCCAACCGACCGCGCCCGAACCCACGCGCCAGGCGGCTGAAGCCGCCCTGAGCGCCCTGCGGCGCGACCTGGCCGCTGTAGAAAATCAGGTAGCGGGCTTGCAAGCCGAACAAATCGATTGGCCAGGGGCGTTTGCTGTGCTAGCGGATTATGATACAAACACCCTCCAGCTAACGGATGTGACGCATTATGGCGGGCATCTCATCCTAGAAGGCCGCGCCCGCAATGAAACCGATGTACGCACCTATAGCGCGCGGCTTGAAGATTGGCCAGGTTTCCGGCGGATTATCATCCAGAGTTTGCAGGTCATTAACCAGCCCAGCACGGGCCGCCCGACGGTCACCCCGGCGGATTATTCGGCTCTGGCAACCCAGGACGCGCGCCACATCCGGTTTGCCATCTTGGCAGAATTTGAAGGGGAACACGATGAAAGCGGTTGATTTGCGTGAGATGCTTAGCGAACCGCGTGCGCTGCTTTTGCCGGGCTTAGCGCTGCTGCTCGTGGTGGGTAATCTTGCTTTTGGCGCGCTGGTGATCGCGCCTACATATAGCCAAGCGGAGGACGCCCGGCAACAAGTGGCGGCAGCCCGTACGCAAATCAGCGCGCGCGATGCCGTCGATTCGACCGATATGAGCGATATTGACGCTCAGCGGGCGCATGTCGAAACCCAGTTAGCGACCGCCGTTGTCGGCTTGCTCAGCGAAACGGAGATCGATGGTTTGCTCGCGGCCTTGTACGATAGCGCAGCGAACCACGAAGTTGAGGTCGTCAGTTTGCAAACCCGCGATGCTGAAGCGGAAACGGGCGCGGCTGTCACCCTGCGCGATGTCGAAATCGTGATGCAAGGTTCTGCTCAGCGGCTGATGCAGATGCTCGCGGGGGTGCCAACTATGCGGTCACGGGCCTTGCAAGTGCGTGATTTACAACTGCGCACGGCGGAGGCTAGCCAGTTAACCTTGGGCTTGGTCTTTTACGGATCGGCATTCGCCACGCCGGGGCCGCTTCCTGTGGCGGATGTGTTCGCGGAGCCACCCGCGCAATCGACCGCCATGGCACCGCAAACGCTCGCGGCGGTGGTGGTCACTCCCACTCAGCCCACGCCGACCATGGTCACGCCCGTGCGTTTGCCTAGCGCAACCCCCAGCCCCTCGCCGTCGCCAACCTTAACACCGCTCCCCAGCGCGACCCCGTTCACGGACATGGTGATTGGGCCGGGCACGTATGACGACGATAGCGCTGCGCTGAACCGCATCGCCGGAGAGTGGGTATATATGGAATCGGTCAACGGCTATGGCGGTCATTATCATTACAGCTTAGATGCGGACGCGGCCCTGGCTGTGAATTTCATCGGCACGAGTATTGCGGTGCAATTCGTGGCCTATAATAACTTTGGCATCTTCGAACTTTATATTGATGATGTCTTATACCAAGAAGTAGACGGGTACGCCCCGCAGGGCACGTTCGGCCAGAGCGTGTATTTGCAGGACCTGGGTTCGGGCGTTCATACCCTGACGATTCGCAATACTGGGCGTGCTAACCCGGCCAGTGATGGTACCGTGATCGCAATAGATGCTGTTCACGTATTCGAATAATTATCATATAGTGAAGTAATTGAGGCGCGCGGTCTGGGGTGGCTTCGCATTCTAAATGTGAGAAAGTGACGGTCAATGCAAATGCAAATAAATGGTTCAGGCAACCAAGGTATGGAAAACTGGGAGAGCCGCCAGGCTGATGATTTATGGCGCTTACACGAAACGCTAGATATGATTTTGCCGTACGCTGACCTGGAAACCCTTAGCCAGCAGTTGATTCAGGCCGTGGTGCAGATTTTCGGCCATAGCGATTGTGGTCTGATGATTCTGGATAAAGACCATCAAACGATTCGGCGCTTGGCGCGGGGTGGGCAGTATGACGCGCAGCCCCAAGAGCAATTGATGCTCGATGGCCCCGGCCTGGTGCCCGAGGCTATGCGCCAAAATATCATCATTTATGCGCCAGATGTCACGGACGACCCGCGTTATGTGGTGGGCGATGCGCGCACACGCTCGGAACTCGTGGTGCCGCTGGTCGGGTCGTACCGTCTGGTCGGCGCGCTGGATTTGCAACACGAACAAGTTGATGCCTTTTCGGAAGGTGATCTGCGCTTGCTGAGTATGTACGCGCGCACGGCGTCCTATCTGCTAGAAAATGCGCTGCTGTATGCCGAGATGGAAGCCGCCAACGCCGTCTTGCAAGAGCGGGTTGCCCTGCGGACCGCAGAATTGGCGCGCGCGATCCGGCGGGTAGAGGCCATCTTGAACAATAGCAGCAGCAGTATTGTGCTGGCGCGTGCCGATGGTAGCATCACGCAAACCAACCCAGCCTTTGACCGCCTATTTGGCTATTCAATTGACGAGACATATGGTTGGCCTTTGGTGCAGTTGTTCTTGCAAGATGATGTACCGCTCTTAGTTGCCAGCCTCCGCCGCTTAAAAAAGACCAGCCAGCCCGAACATATTATATTGCGGGCGATGACCAAAGCCGGCAATCTGCTTTACCTGGAAGTCGGGCTGGCCCCGTTGGAAGATGGCGACCATCGCGGCATTGTGTGCAATATGCACGATATATCTGACGCGAAATATGCCGAAGAACAAATGCGCCTGAGCCTGGAACGTGAACGCCAGTTGCGCGAGATGAAAAGCCGGTTTGTGTCTACCGTGTCGCATGAATTTCGTACGCCATTGGCGTCCATCCAGATGATCGCGGGCAATCTGGAGCGCTATTGGGAGCGCCTAGACGAAGCTAAGCGCCTGGATAAACTGCGCAATATCCAGCAGCAAACCGTGCATATGAGCCAACTCATGGAAGATGTGCTATCGCTGAGCCGCCTAGAAGCGGATATGGTGCCGCTTAAACTGATGGCATTGGATATGGTGCAGCTTTGCAAAAGTGTGGCAGCAGAATACCTACCTTTGTATGAAAACTCTCATCATGTTGATTGGCACATCGGTGCCGATATTCCGACTGTAGAGGGGGACGAAAATCTGCTGCGCATTATGTTAAACAATATCATGTCGAATGCGTTCAAATATTCCCCAGAGGGCGGTGCGGTGGGGGTGAGCATCACCGCTGATGCCCGGGCCGTGATGATTAACATTTCTGATGAAGGGATTGGTATTCCTGAAGATGAGTTTAAGCATATCTTCATGGCCTTTCATCGGGCCAAAAATGTGCAAGGGCTCGGTGGGACGGGCCTGGGGTTGGCCATCGTGCAGCGGATTGCTGAACGACATAAGGGCTACATCGCTGTGAAAAGTGACCTGGGCCAGGGCACTGAGGTTACGGTGGTGTTGCCCTATACGAGCGAGGGGCTATAGACGGATCTGTCAGATATTGGGTGCGGACAAATCAGCAGGGTGGTGTTGCCCTATACGAGCGAGGGGCTATAGACGGCCCGCGTGTTTGTGCGCGGCCCGAATGGGCTCGGGCAGGCGATATTGGGGTGTGCAGCGCAAGACGAAGTCAATGGTGGTGTCTAACGTGGCTTTGTGTCCGACGCTCACGAACACGGGCTTCACGTTGGCGCGGGTGCGCAACACGACACCGAGCGTTTCGCCGCCCTGGGCGAGCGGGCTAAAGGACCCTTTTTCGTTCGGTGGGGCTTCGTAGCGCCCCA
>DAOTVD010000142.1:0-8938 GCA_034437075.1 Anaerolineae bacterium | reverse complement strand
TGGCGCCCTGCATGCGGATGTGTTCCTCGCCGCTGATATCGCCCGCCACGACGAACACGCGCCGGATTTCGTCGGGCACGTCCATCACGGTTTGGCAGGTGCCCGTTTTGTTGACCTGCTTCACGATCTTGTCGATGTCTTTTGCGCTCAGGTCGGCGCGTTCCAATGCGCGTTGGAATAGCGGGCTGGTGTATTGCAGCATATCGCGGTCGTTGCTGTTGCCCGCGTTGTTGACCACATAGCGCATATACGCCAGCGCAAACACAGGTTCGCAGCCGTAGCCCTCGCAGCCGCTGACCGTGGCGATGGTGCCCGTGGGCGCGATGGTCGTCTGCGCGCCGTTGCGGATGCCATGCGCGCGTAAATCGCGCTCGATGGCGTGCCAGTCGAGTTCGGGCCGTCCCCAGTCGGATTGATGCGCCACAATCGGCGCGGGGATCGTCCACTGTAGATTATTCGGGTCGTAGCGACTGCCTTCGATGGCGGGGAAGGGGCCGTGCTGGCGGGCCAATTCGATGCTGGTGCGCATACTGTGGTACCGCACAAATTCCATGATCTGGCTGGCGAATTCTTGCCCCTCGGCAGAGCCATAGCGCACGCCCAGCGCGTACATTATATCCGCCAGGCCCATGATGCCCAACCCGATGCGGCGCACCCGTTCGGCGGCTTCGCGCAGTTGGGGCACGGCGGGCACATACGCATTCGCCGTCACGACATGGTCTAGGAAGCGCGTGGAAAGCGCGATGCTTTCTTGCAGTTTTTCCCAGTCTACGCGGCCATCGTCGGTGTAGTGTTGGGCCAAGTTCACGCTACCGAGGCAGCAGTTTTCGAATGGGCCAAGCCACTGTTCGCCGCATCCCCGTGAAACATAGCCGTTTGTAATCCAAGTATCACTGCGCGGTTCGTAAAGATCATAAACTTTTTCTACGCCTGCGGGTTCAATGCTGACGACTTTTGCCGCCCAATTACCCCCTGTGAAGTTCGAACGCAACGCTGCTTCTTCCATCCGATACTGCTTTTCAGGATGACTTAGTGTAATTTGCTCGAAGAAACGGCCAAAACTCTGACCTGAAATCACGACATCATACTTTGGACGATCGTGGCGAATAGTGCGACCATCAATGTCATGTCGTTTGCGTACAGACTCGAAGACACGCCCATGAATGCCAAACAAGAGCAAGATGCGGCGCACTTGTTGAGCGAGTTCTGGGCTAGCGGTGTGGAACCGGATGAGGGGCTGATTTGATTGCAGATCAACACTACCACCTGTGCTGAACAGGCCATCTAACAGCCCCACCAAGAATTCCCGATTGCTATTGATATAAGCTTCAGGGAGGGTCTGCTCACGCCCGACAACTGGTTCTAGGGGGAGCGACTTCACCCAATCCGCGATAACGCGCCCTGGTTTAGGGTCCATAGTTATACCACGGCTACCCTTGTTTACATAGGTTGCGGCACGCTCTGCGCCCACAGGGGCAAATGCTTCTTCCAGAATGGTGTTCCATTCGTCTTCATCGGCGTGTGTGCTGATACGAACCACATTCTTGGACAAAACATGGGGCGTGTAACAGCCATCACCGATCAGAACACCGACCAAGAAACCATAATGGCGATCTTCGACCTCCACACAGCCCTGCGGCACAGGATTGTTAGGCACTGCCGCTTTGTAGACGCGCACCCAATCCCCAATTTCAAGTTCATCTGTGCGTCGGTGTTCAAAAAACTTGGTTCGAGAATCGCGCGCATGGAATTGATGCGCGGCGGTTACTCGTAGCGTGCCACCATCTGAAAAACGCACATCATAAACAGGTACTGCCTCATGCACTTCAATGGTTGCGACATTGCCCGTACCCAAGACCGTACATATTTCATCACCCTCTCGGAAGGCATCTGCTCGTTTCCAACCATCTGGCGTGGCTACCAACGTATCCCCTGTGACGCAGGGGTTGGTCGCTTCTAGCGCATACAAATGTGGCACGGGGTTCTCGCGGTTGGCGGCATCCAAGAACAAGACGCCGGGTTCGCCGTTGTTGTGTGCGTATTTGGCGATCATGTCGAATAGTTCGCGCGCGCGTACCGTCTCCCATACGGTGCCGTCTTGCGGATTAATCAGGTCGAAGTCCGCGTCGTTTTCCACGGCTTGCATAAATTCATCCGTAATGCCCACGCTGATGTTGAAATTTTCAATCGCGCCTTCGGTGGCTTTGCACTGGATGAAATCGCGCACATCAGGGTGCGACACATTGAGGACGGCCATATTCGCGCCCCTGCGACTGCCGCCTTGCGCGATCTCGCCAAAGGCTTGGTCATAGACGCGCAAGAAGCCAATCGGCCCGGTCGCCGAACCGTTGGAGGTGGCCACCGTGGCACCCTTGGGCCGCAAACGGCTAAACGCGAAGCCGTTGCCGCCGCCGGTCTGCTGGATGAGCGCGGCATGGCGCAGTGTCTCGAAAATGCCTTCGCCCGTGCGGCCCATATCATCATCAATGGCCAGCACGAAGCAGGCGGCCAACTGGCCCAGGGGCGTCCCGGCCCCGGTGAAGGTCGGGCTATTGGGGAAGAAGCGCAGGTTTGTCAGCAGGTCGTAGTAGCGCCGCGCCCAGGTTTCGACCACCGCATCATCGCCGCCAAAATCCAATTCGGCCCGCGCGACGTGGTAGGCCACCCGCCAGAACATCTCGGCTTCGGTTTCCACCGGGTTGCCGTCTGGGTCTTTGCGCAAATAGCGCTTGTGTAAAACAGTGCGCGCGTTCTCCGCCAGCGCGATGTCGCGCGGTAAATCATCCGGCATGGGGACTTTCTTGAATTCCTTGGGGGGGCGTTTTTCCGCCGATGCGACCATGATATGCGTTCCTTCCTGCTGATGCTTGTTTGGTATGCCTTATGTCTTGCTTGCGTAACGAATAACGACACCATACATCGGGTTAAATGCTGCAACCCGAAGGTCAACGCACGGTTCAATTGGATGTGTGCGGCGTTTGGTGCGCGCTACGCTTTGTTGTCGGATAACAACTTATCGGTTTCGGCGCGTACGGCTTCCAGATCATCTAAGCCTAAATAGACGATGGCATAGCGAATATACGCGATGGGGTCAAGTTCCTTCAGGCCCTCCACGACCTGATCCCCCACGACCCGACTGGAGACTTCATCCGTGCCCAACGATTGCAAATTCGCTTCGATGCCATCAATCAGGCGATGAATATCGGCGGTTGCGACGGGCCGTTTGGCACACGCCACTCGGATGCCCTGAAAGAGTTTTTCGCGGTCAAATTCCTGGCGTTCGCCGCTACTCTTGACTAACATCGGCGTCGCGATGATGGGCCGTTCTAGCGTGCTGTAGCGTTTGCCACAAGTTTTGCACTCGCGCCGACGGCGGATGTTGCCGCGCGTATCGTGCGCGGTGTCTACCACCTGAGATTGGCCGTCAGTATGGCAATACGGGCACTTCATCGCTCACCCACTCTAGCACTACTATACGAATAAAACAAATGTCTTAACATATGGTTGCCATTTTACCCCCATTTGTGGTGCAAAATGGGCTTTTTTTCTAGTTTAACCCATATATGGGGGGTATTTTTCTAGTTAATACCCAGATATGGGGGTTGGTTATAGTTTGGGCTGTTTCGTGTAGTTCTCAGTATACAGGATATATCACAAATTGGGGCGGCAAATTTGGCCGGATTTGGTTATAAAATCGTTAGGTTTTGGTTGGGACATCCTAACCCGATCGTAACATTTGACAAAAGCATAAGAAACCCTATAATCGAACTCATATTTGATTACTTAAACAACAAAAAGGTAAAGGTTTGTGGCGCGGAAACCAGCAGAGCAAACCGTTAAGCGTGACGATATTCTTCTAGCTGCCGCTCAAATTTTTTATGATAAGGGCTATCATCGCGCCAAGATGGAAGACATCGCGCGGCAGGTGAACCTCACCGCCGGCAGTTTGTACCACCATTTCCCCGATGGCAAGCAAGAATTACTGTTGGCTGTGCTCAATTTTGGGCTAGACCAAATCGCCGAGCAAGTCCAGGCCATTATTGATTCTGGCCTATCGGCTACCGACATGCTGCGCCAAGTCGTGCATCTGCACATCACCGCCGTGACGGACAACGTCTCGATTGGCGCGGCGATGGTCTTCGAAATCCGCACACTACTCGACATCCCCGCCGTACGCCAAACGTATATCGAACGCCGCGACCGCTTCGAAGGCTTGCTACGCCAGATCATCCAGCGCGGCATCGACACGGGGGAGTTTCAGCCCGTGGATGTCAAGCTGTTTGTGCGCATGATCTTGGGCGCGCATAACTGGGTGGGTGTGTGGTATCGCGCGGGGGGTAGCCTCTCCGGCGAAGACATCGCCCGCCAGATGACCGATTGGTTTTTGGCTGCCTTGCGCCCCGGCTAACCCCCATGCCGCCTGTGACCGCACATCTGGCCCTCACGCTGCATTTGGCGCAAGATTTTCAACTCGCCCAAGAACAACGGGGCGGGGCAGTCTGGCTCGTGGCGCGCCATTACCAAACCCGCTTTACTGGCCACTTGACCCTGCCCGATGGCGATGTCGCGCTGCATGGTGTGTATCTGGCGGTGGAAAGCGCCATGCTGCCCATTGCCGAGGATGAATTGCGCGGCTACGAGCATGGCGTCGTGTCGATGTATGCGCCCGATCAAACGACCCTCTTTAGTGGGCCGTTCCTGAAGCAAACCGTCGGCATGCGCTGGCAAGCCGGCGAAGTGGCCGATTATTGGACCGAAACCACCGGGGCATTCAGCGGCGAAGGTGCGTTCGCGGGGTGGCTATTGCACGTCGCACTGCAAGGCACCTGGCAAGCCTTGCCCGATGGCCGACGCCTAGTGGAACAAGGCCCCGCTACCTTGTTATCATAGGCGGTGCGGTTGTTCATTCATGGATTAAGCAAAATAAAAGAAGGATGCAAAAACAATGGGTTATGAGATCAAAAAAGTAGGGGTTATCGGTTCCGGCACGATGGGCGCAGGCATCGCCGCGTTGCTGGCGGGCATTGATTGCCCCGTTGTGCTGCTGGACATCCCCGTGCCGGGCACCGAACCCGGCGACCGTCAACGTAATGACATCATCGAGAAGAACCTGAAAGCGCTGCGCAAGGCCAAACCGCCCCAACTCTACGAAGAAGACGACTTGCAATACCTGCACCCCGGCAACACCGAAGATGATCTAAACGCCTTGGCCGATTGCGATTGGATTATCGAGGTTATCCCCGAGCGGCTCGACCTGAAACAGCATTTGATGGCTCGCTTGGAAGACATCGTGAAGCCCGGCGCGATTGTTTCGTCTAACACCTCGGGCTTGAGCATTAACGCGATTGTTGAAGGGCGCGGGGAAGACTTCAAAGAACACTTTTTAGGGACGCATTTTTTCAACCCGCCGCGCTATCTCAAATTGCTAGAAATCATCCCCGGCGATGATACCGACCCCGCCCTGGTAGATTTTATGATGGATTACGGCAGCCATGCGCTAGGCAAGGGCACCGTCCTCTGTAAAGATACGCCCAACTTCATCGGCAACCGCTTCATGAGCATCAGCGGCGCTATGGCCATGAATTATGCCGTGGATCACGGCTATACGGTCGAAGAAGTGGATGCCATCACCGGGCCGCTCATCGGGCGCCCGAAGACGGGCACCTTTCGCCTGAATGATGTGGTCGGCGTGGATGTGGCCGCGCATGTCGCGCGTAACCTGTACGATGCCATCCCAGACGACGACTGGCGCGAGGTGCTGACCCACGCAGGCACCGCGCGGGTGTATGACTTTTTGCTAGAAAATTCGTACCTAGGCAGCAAAACCGGCCAAGGCTTTTACAAAACCGTGCGCGGTGACGATGGCGCAAAACAATTCTGGCACCTGGATTTAAGCACCCTGGAATATCGCCCGCCGGAAAAACCGCGCTTCGAGAGCGTCGGCAAGCATCGCAAGGTCGAAGACACGGGCGAGCGGATTCGGCGGCTTATCAACGAGGACGACCGCGCTGCCGCGTATATCTGGCATTTGCACGCGGGTTTGTTCGCTTATGCTGCGCAAAAACTCGGTGAAGTGGCCGACACCATCCCTGACATCGACAATGCCCATAAATGGGGCTTCGCGCACGAACTCGGCCCCTTCGAAATCTGGGACGCTATCGGCGTGGCGGAGACAATCGAGCGCGTGGAGGCCGACGGCTATGCCGTGGCCGAGTGGGTCAAGGCGATGGTGGATAAGGGCTACGAGACGTTTTACCAGCATGACGACCATGGCCTTGTAATGGGCTATTACGACCCCGACCAAGGCGCTTACGTCACGCTGGATGCCGATCCATATGTCATCACCTTGCCCGCCCTGCGCGCCGATCAGCGTGTGGTGGAAAAACTGCCGGGCGCCTCGCTGCTGGATATGGGCGACGGGGTCGGGCTGGTGGAATTCCACACGAAGATGAACGCCATCGACGATGACATCGTGAAGATGATCTATACCGCGCTGGAACGCCTGCGCAGCGACTTCGACGGCCTGGTGATCGGCAATGCGGGCGATAACTTCTCGGTGGGTGCGAACCTGGCGCTGATGGCCATGACCGCCGCGCAAGGCGCTTACGACCAGATCGACGCTTTCATCCGCGAAGGGCAAAACGCGACGCAGGCGCTCCGCTACGCCGAAAAACCGGTTGTGACCGCGCCTTTTGGGATGGTGTTGGGCGGCGGTGCCGAATTTGCCATGTCGGGGTGGCGCAGCGTGGCGCATGTCGAAAGCTATATGGGTTTGGTGGAACTGGGCGTGGGGCTGGTGCCGGGCTGGGGCGGGTGCAAAGAGATGATCCGCCGCAACATTAACCCGGTGATGTCGCGCTCGGATAACGCTGACGTGCTGCCGCATTTGCAAAAAGTCTTCGAGACTATCGGCACGGCCAAAGTGGCCGTCAGCGCCCACGACGCGCGCCATTTGGGTTTCCTGACCGAAAACGACCGCATTATCATGAATCGTGATTTCTTGCTGGCCGAGGCCAAGAAAGAAGTCCTGGCGCTGGTCGCCTCCGGCACGAGCAACCCCGGGCCGGGGATGGTCTACGCCGCCGGGCGGGATGCCCTGGCCGCGCTGCGCCTGGGCGCCTGGCAGATGCACGAGGCGGGTTACGCCAGCGAATACGATGAATTCTTGGGCAAAAAGCTGGCGTATGTCCTCACGGGTGGCGACCTCAGCGCGCCGCAGTGGGTGCCCGAACAATATATCCTAGATTTAGAGCGCGAAACGTTGGTAGAACTGGCCCAGCAACCCAAAACCATGGAGCGCATCAGCCATATGTTGCAAACCGGTAAGCCGCTCCGTAACTAACCGGAAAGTAAAATGGGCGGGGGCGCACCCCGCCCGGCAATCTCATGCTGATTAGCGCGCAACTGATTGACGAACTCAAACAAAACGGCATTCTGCGTAAATATCGGGATGGCGAAACAGTCTTTTTGCATAACGAACCTGCCACAGGGATGTATGTCATCCTGCAAGGTAACGCGCAGGTCGTGCGCCGCAACCCCCAAGCCGGAACAACTGACGTGCTAGCGACCGTCCGTGCGGGGGAAACCATGGGCGAGGTGTCGCTGTTGCTGGGTACCCCGCATACCGCGACAGTCGTGGCGCGCGGCGAACTAGAAACCATCCTGCTGACGCGCACCCGCCTGAGCGAACTCAAGCGCGAGAATTCCGCGCTAGCGTTGCGGCTGTATGAAATGCTGGCCATGACCCTGGCGCGTCATCTGTACGAGCGTCCTTGGTGAGGTAGCTACGGCGCGCGCGCATCATCCAGCAGATCATCCACCGTTAGGGGCGCGACTTCGTATAGATGCAAGCGATGCGTCGGCGGGATCACATCTTCATAAGGGCTGGGGCCGCGCGGGGTTGCGTCCGTTTCGGCCAGCAAAAGCGCGCGTGAATGCGCATCGTCGGGTTGGATGAAAAACACATACGGCGCATTGAGCAAGCGCGCGTCCAGAAATTCGGGCGTTAGCTCCCACGGTTGGATGCTCTGCACCCCAACTTGATCGGTATTCCAAACATACAACAATATCGCTACCGCGTATTGCGTGGGGATGGTGTTCGCGCTGACCAGCACAATTTGTGTCTCTGGGCCATAATCCGCCGCCAGGCGCAGCATTGCGTCGTCCACATCCGGGTAGGTTTTATCCAAGCGGATTTGGGTATTGTAGGCGGGCAAATGGTGCTCGACGTACCAATAGCCCTGGCCGAAGCTCAAGCCGATGGCCAGCACGGCCATCAGAGGCCAGGCCCAGCGCCGTCCGATAATGGGCGCTGTCAACCGAGCCACGCCATAGCGCAGCCCCACCGCGCCCAAGACGACCAAACCCGGCAAGGCCACGCTCAGCCGAATCGATTGGCCGGGGTCTACCAAGACCACCATAGATAACAACGGCCCGACAATCCACAGCAGCAGCGCGCTATAGCCCGGCGTCCGCCAGCCCCACAGCGCGAAGACGAAGCCCAACATGGCGCAGACCGCGAAGGGCAGCAGCAATAAAGGCCCATCGCCGCCGAAAAACGCGCTCGAATCCGGAATCGCAACCAGTTGCAGCCAGGGCTGCTGCACGCGATCGGCCAGAGCGCGCAGGGCTTCAGGCTCGGGGTTGGGGTTGAACACCAGCCCCCAATACGCATCCGGCACGCGCGTTCTGGCCAAGCGCCCGGCGGATTCTGCTTGCAAGCCGTGGGTGGTGTAATATTGCGGCACGGCGACCAACAAGGCCGTCACGAGCGTCACTACCGCGCCGCGTGGGTCGAAGCGTGGGCGCCACACCCACCAGCCAACCGCCAACCATAACCCTACCATCGGCGTAAAAAACAGCCGACCGCCTTCGTAAAAATAATGTGTCAGGCCCAGCGCCAGCCCGGCCAGGGCATAGTCGGCCCGGCGACCGCTGC
>DAOTVD010000141.1:0-3600 GCA_034437075.1 Anaerolineae bacterium | reverse complement strand
GCTATCTTTCGCGAAGTCCCGCCGCCGGATTGGGCCGCCTGGGCCGCTTCGCGCGCGGTCGCGCCCGCCGACTTAGCCACGACGCTAGCCATCCTGGGCGCGCTGCCGCGCGCTGCGCGCCGTGTGCTAGCGCTCGGCTGTGGGACGGGGCGTAACCTCGTGCCCTTGATGACCTACGGCGCGCAAGTGGTCGGCTTGGATGCATCCCCCGCCGCCGCCCGGGCCAGCGCCGCGCGCCCAGGGCATCCCGTGGTGATGTGTGCGGATGCCGCGCGCGCCCCTTGCCCATCTGCGGCTTATGATTTTGTGCTGGCTTTGGGGCTTTTGCCCCATCTGCCGCCGGACGACATCCCGCGTACCTTGGCGGAGGCCGCGCGCGTCTTGCGGCCTGGCGGTTTGGCTTTGCTGCATTTTTGGGATGTGCAGGACGCGCGCGCGGCGGTTGGCGTCCCCTGGCGCGGGGATGCGGCGCGCGGTACGCTTAGCTTCGCGGATGAAGATCAGATTGGCGCGTGGCTGGCGGGGGCCGGGCTGAACGCGGTCGATTGGCGGCGGCGGCGTGTCGTGGCGGCGCACGGCCCCCAGGTTGATTGGCTGGTGACTTGCCAAAAGCGCGCTGTCGGGGTTGAATAGAGCACAATACGACACCGTCCAACACGCAATAAGGGGATGACCATTTATGTTAAGTGGCAAGGGCTATTTCATCTGGCAGATCGAAAAATGCGCCAGCAACGCGGCGGAATTATTGGTGCGCGCCAAACAAGCCGACCTGGGCCATGTGCTCATCAAGATCGCGGACGGGGATAAGATATACCCCATCAACGACCCGGACGGCAGCGCCGAGAAAATGACCGCCGAAAGCATCGCGCTGCTGCGCCAGGCGGGCATAGATGTGTGGGGCTGGACCTTCGTCTATGGCAGCGACCCCGACCCCGTAAGCCAAGCGCGGCGCCTGGTGCAGCGGATGCACCATTTCGGGATGAGTAACGCGGTTATCAATGCCGAAAAACTGCCCGGCAATCCCTGGTCGCCCGACAACGCCAAGCGCTTTATGGGGGAATTGCTCGAAGGGCTGGCCCGCGCGGGCGTACCACAACCCACATTCGCCCTCAGCAGTTACCGGTTTATCTCCTATCGTTCGGATTTTCCGTTTGATGAATTTATGGAGCATTGCCAGATTGCCATGCCGCAGGTCTATTGGGTGGCGCTCAATGGCGGCGACCCGATTCGCAACCTGCAAGACTCTTTCGATGAGTACATCGAGCGCTACCCTACGCGCACCTTCTTACCCACGGGGGCGGCCTATGGCGAATGGCAAGCGTTCCGGGGCGAGCGCTTCTATTGGGAAGCCCAACCCGACCAGGTGACCATGTTCCTGAACCAAGCCGCCGCCATGGACGTGCCCGCCGTCAACTTCTGGAGTTGGCAACATGCTTGGGCCCGCCCGACGCTGTGGCAGGCCATCGCGGCGCATCCGTTTAAGGGCCACGTCGGCACGCTGCGCGAGGCCGAGAAAACGAACACCAATGCGGGCGGTAGCAATATCATCATCCCGCCCACGCGCCCGGCGGCGGTCGGCCTGCCCGACACCACCGCCGATGATGGCGAAGCAATCGTGCTGGTGGGCGAACCGGGCTATCAAGAGGGGATTTACGGCGGCACCAATGCCGAACTGGTGCGCTTTACGCGGCGGGGTTTCCGGTGCACCTGGGTGCAAGCCGAACAACAACGCAGCACGGCCTACGCCCAATGGCTACCGCGCATCAATGAAGATGGCGAATACCTCATCGAAGCCTGGATTCCGGGCATTAACGCCACCACGCGCCGCGCGCGCTACAACATCATGGGCGTGGTGGGCCAAGAATCCACCGTGCGCGTCGAACTCAATCAACTGGCCTTTAGTGATGAATGGGCGCGCCTGGGCATGTTTCAGCTAGACGGCAATCATCAGTTTAGCGGGCTCGTCTCGCTGAATAATTTGGTCGGGCCGGACTCAAATTCGCGTACGCAAGTGAGTTTTGGGCCGATCCGCTGGCGGCGTATCCACCGCAAAGGCATCGCGCCCGGCTTCGTGGATGGCTTCGACGCGCCCGTGGGCACCGCCGAAGAACGCGCCGGGCCGAATATCTGGCCGGGGAGTTGGGTGGATGCCAACCCCTACCTGAATCGCTATTTCCTGGGCTACCACACCGGCGCGGATTTGAACCTGCCGCGCGACGCCGACCGGGGCGCGCCGACGTACGCCATCGCGGATGGGGTCGTGACCTATGCGGGGCGCATCTTCAACCGGGACGGCAGCCCCTCCGGTTTTGGGAATGTCGTGGTCATCAAGCACGACCTCTACCGCGCGCCGGATGGCCAAATCATCGAAGCCTATTCACGGTATGCGCATGTGAAAGACATCCTAGTGGAAGAAGGCGACCGCGTGCGCCGGGGCGATCACCTGGCCACTATCTGGAATGTGGGCACGCGCGCACATCATCTGCATTTCGACATTTCCACAACGGGCGTGCTGGGCACCAACCCGAATCACTGGCCGGGTTTCCGCCTGAGCGAAGTGCAAAAACATTACGTTGACCCAGAAAAGTTCATCCAGCGCTACCGCCCCATGCAGGGCTAGCGCGGTTACTCCACCAAGGCGCGGACGAGGCGCGCGATGTCATCTGCCGAACTGTCGTTGCGAATGGTGATGGTATTGCAGCGCGCCAGGGGTTTGAGTTCCTCTGGCAGATCGTCCGCGCCGGGCATTTGCGCGCCGTCCACCAACGCGGGGATCACGCGCAGGTCTTTGGCCAGCGCGGCGGCGATTTCGCGCCGCACGAAGTCGCGCGGGTTATCCAGGCGGCGTAGCTCGCGCCCGTCCTCGGTCGTCTCGGTGATGCTCAGCCAATATTTGCCGATGACCGCAATCAGCACTGTGCTAGCCTCCATGGCCTGGTCGATGGCTTGCGCGAAATCGTCACCATATTCGATTTGCTCGATGTCGCGAAAGACCGCGCCCCGGCCAAAGCGCTCGATGAGCGCATCGGTGATGAGCGTGGCCCAGGCGGCGCTATCCGCGCGGCGGTAGCTGACGAAGACTTTCAGGTGGCGCGCGCGCCACCAGCGCAGCATGCTCGGTCCCTGGCTGGCCATCACGCCCAAAAACGCCACCCCGCCCAGCGCTAGCGCGACCAACACCAAGGGCAAGGCAGAGTCGTCATTGCCGGCATTCGCGGCAGCATCCAGCACGCGCAGTTGAAAATCTTCGCGCCAGACGATATTCACGCGCTCCTCACCATTGACCGATTGCAGCGTCCAAGCCTGGACTTCCAGCGGTTGCAGGCCCGCCGCGCCCGCCACGGGCGAGAGAATCCAACTCCACACATGGCCATTGTAGTTGATGATCTCGTCGTTACGCGGCCCACAGCCCGAAAAACTCTCCGGCGCACACAGCAGACTAGCCCCCATGCGCTGAAAAAAGACCTGATCCGGCTCGGAAACAGCCAACGGTGTCGGCGTGGGATCATCCGGCAGGGCGTCAGCCTCCCCCGGCGTGGCTGTCACGGCGGGGAAGCTCATCACCTCGCCGCGCGGGGTGGGCGTAATGTAATAATTGCG
>DAOTVD010000140.1:0-14336 GCA_034437075.1 Anaerolineae bacterium | reverse complement strand
CTCATCTTGAGCCCACGCGCTTTGGTGCATCAGCAGCAGCAGTGCTAGACCAATTACAACAATTCGACGGTTCAACATTGTGGCATTACCTCGTTCGTCACTCTTGCTATTGTACAATGAGGCCCGGCCTAGCATACCAGGGTAATCGTATTAAAGAATTTTGAATCCTCAAGATGCGATCAACCCGTAGGGGGCAGGCGGGCCTGCCCCGCCACAAATTGATTCTCAGGCGAGGCACGGGGCCAGCTTCGCTGGCTACAGTCGGCTATACCGACCCCCTTGAGTCGTCGCCCCTACACAAACTATCCGTGTAGGCAATATACCCAAAGACCCCAAAAGCCTATCCAGGCCCGGCTTGATGCGTTAGCCCTGCTGGCGGGGGCTGTCTGAGGCGGCATGAATGCGCTATAGTCCAAAGGAGAGCAAGACGCTAAACGTGTGGAGGATGTGCCCATGTATAAAGTCGCCTTTGTGACGTATCGCGCGCATACGCGGATGACCACGGATGATTCGCTAACCTTCAAACCCCTGGCCCAGCAAGGCGTGCGCTTGATGTCTGCGGCTTGGGATGATTATTCGGTGCGCTGGGCAGATTATGACCTAATCGTTATTCGCAGCACCTGGGATTATCATTTGCGCCTGGCGGATTATTTACTCTGGCTAGAGCGCATGGAAAACGAAGGCCACGCGCTTTGGAATCCGCCGGGCCTGGTGCGCTGGAATGCCGATAAGGTCTATCTGCGCGATCTGGCCGACCAAGGCGTGCCGGTGATCCCCTCGGTGTGGTTGGCGGCGGGTGAAGCATATGATTTATCCGCACTTATGGCGGAACACGGCTGGGCGGATGTGGTCATCAAGCCCCGTGTAAGCGCCGGAGCGCACCAGACCCTGCGCGTCCCCGCAGCCCAGGCCGCGCGCCAACAACGGCGCCTAGATGCGCTACTGCGCGAGACGGGCGCGGTCGTACAGCCATTTATGCCCCAGGTGGCAAGCGAGGGCGAATGGAGCCTGATTTTCTTTCGGGATTGGGAAGGCACGATCAGCTATAGCCATGCGGCCAAGAAATTCCCCGCGCCGGGGGATATGCGCGTCCAGGAAGAATATGGCGGCCAAACCCAGGCGGCGGTCGCGTCGGATGACCTGATCGCCCAAGCGCGGGCCATGGTCGAGGCAATCCCCGGTGAATGGTTGTATGCGCGCGTGGATGCCATTCTGGACGACGCCCGTTTATTACTGATGGAACTTGAGCTCATCGAGCCGCATTTATATATGGCCCTGGAAAGCGACGCGCCGCAGCGTTTCGCGCACGCCATCCGCAGTCTGCTGGGCTAGGGGCTGTCGCTTGCCAAATGGCTAACCCTACGCTAACCTATGTGAGGATGTGCACAGGCATCGTAGAAAAGAGGATCAGGCCATGGGTGAGTCTTTTGACAAAATCAAAGCTGTGATTGAAGAAAAGGGCACGATTGATCAAGAAGCGATGGATAAAATCACCACCGAACACGGTGAACTCTCTGCCGAAGAAATGATCGAAGTCGAGGCCCTCAAGCTCAAGAAAGCCAAAGAGGCACGCAAAGAAGTGACCATGGATGAATACCTGGCCGCGACCCAAACCCTGGATACGGCAGAAGAAGGCAGCGAAGAATATAAAAAGGCAGAAGAAGTCGTGAAAGCCTTCGAATCGGGAGGCTGAGTACGCACATGGGCAAAAGGCACGAGCTTGCATGATTCCCGACGATAATGCACAGATTTTGCAACATATGGATGATGAAGCCATCCGCTGGCAGTATTGCGCCATCTGCGGCCAACAACGCCAGCGCATCGTCCACTCGCCAGACCGCCCCGATTTCGCGCTGTGTGGCGCGTGTGGTTCGGCCTTTGTGCTCGAAGACGGTGGGCAGTTGCGCATGTTCTATGGCCGCATCGGCCCCAACTTACCCGAAACACGCGCCTTTGCCCTCAAACAATGGCGGGCGTATCTGGAAGTACGCGCGCGCGCCCAAAAAGAACGCCTGGGCCAAGACATCGACCCCGATGAATTTCCCCTGAGCCTGCCGGGGCAAGCGCCACCCTCGCAAGCCATGGGCTATGCGAATATGACTGATGGCGTTCTGGATTTAGAAGCCCAACAATCCGAGATATTCTACGAGCGCGTCAAAAAGACCGAGCCCCCCCCCAAACGCTTACGCGAGACGGGCGAACTGCCCAATCTGGATGACCTCTTTGCGGATGATAACCCCCCCGCGAAATCCTGATGCGCGCGTTGACCTTAGCATTTCGCCCCATTAAGTGACACACCTGCCTTGAATCTGGCATTTTAGGTAAATAACTCGTTAATATTTTTGATTTACACAACTCCCTAATTCTATAATCGTCATATTGTGGCATGCCCGTTCTTCGGGCATCGCGCCAAAGATTCCAACTTTTGGAGGAGTGACCCAGATATGAAAATGTTTAAATCGCGCTGGTTTCTCGTTTTTGTAGTTGCCATGGTGGCTATGCTGGCCTTGGCTGCTTGCGAAGAAGAGGAAGAAGAACCGACAGATACCAATACAGAAGCGACCGAAGTCGTTGAAGAAGAAGCCGTAGCAACGGAAGAACCTGCCGAAGAAGAGGCCGAAGAAGTTGCCCAGGCTACTGAAGAAGCCATGGCCGAAGACGACATGGGCACCATTGTGGACATCGCCGCTGGTGATGAGCAATTCAGCACCCTCGTTGAAGCGCTGACCCAGGCCGAATTGGTCGAGACCCTGCAAGGCGACGGCCCCTTCACCGTGTTTGCGCCCACTAACGATGCGTTCGAAGCGTTGCCCGAAGGGTTGCTTGACTCGCTGTTGGCTAGCCCGCCCTCGCTGGAAGCCGTGTTGCTCTACCATGTGGTAGAAGGCGAAGTGCTGGCCGAACAGGTTGTCGAGATGGATGGCGAAGAAGTGCCCACCGTCATGGGCGCGCCGCTGACGATCTCCGTGCAAGATGGCGATGTCTTCCTGAATGAGGATGTGCAAGTCGTCACTACGGACATCATGGCCAGCAATGGCGTCATTCACGTGATTGATGCAGTGCTGGTGCCGGATATGCCTGAAGGCTTGGGTGGTGCTGGCGCAGGCGCGGATGATGCCGAGATGGCCGCCACCGAAGAAGCCATGGAAGACGATGCCGAGATGGCCGCTACCGAAGAAGCCATGGAAGACGATGCTGACATGGCCGCTACCGAAGAAGCCATGGACGAAGACATGGTCGCCACCGAAGAAGCCATGGATGACGACGCCGAGATGGCCGCCACCGAAGAAGCCATGGATGACGACATGGCCGAAGACGAGATGGGCACTATTGTGGACATCGCCGTTGGTGATGAGCAATTCAGCACCCTCGTTGAAGCGCTGACCCAGGCCGAATTGGTCGAGACCTTGCAAGGCGACGGCCCCTTCACCGTGTTTGCGCCCACCAATGAGGCCTTCGAAGCCTTACCCCCCGGCATGCTGGATGCGGTAATGTCGAGCCCGCCCTCGCTGGAAGCCGTGTTGCTCTACCATGTGGTAGAAGGCGAAGTGCTGGCCGAACAGGTTGTCGAGATGGATGGCGAAGAAGTGCCCACCGTCATGGGCGCGCCGGTGACGATCTCCGTGCAAGATGGCGATGTCTTCCTGAATGAGAATGTGCAAGTCGTTATGACGGACATCATCGCCAGCAATGGTGTGATCCATGTCATTGACGCGGTGCTCTTGCCCGATATGCCCGAAGGCATGGGTGATATGGGTGCCGCCGATGAGGACATGGCCGAAGACGACGCCGAGATGGCCGCTACCGAAGAAGCCATGGATGACGACGCCGAGATGGCCGCCACTGAAGAAGCCATGGACGACGACATGATGGAAGAAGAAGCCAACACCATCGCGGATGTTGTCGGCAGCGACGCGCGCTTCCAATTCTTGAACACGGCGCTGGGTTCCGCGCAGCCTGAAATCGCCGAAACGCTGGCGGGCGAAGGTCCGTTCACCCTCTTTGCGCCCAGCAACGAAGGCTTCCAAACGGCGTTGAGCGAATTGGGGATTGACCCGACCGCCATCGTGGGCAATCAAGAATTGCTTTCTAGCTTGCTGCTCTACCACGTCGTGCCCGGCGAGGTCATGGCCGCCGATGTGGTGGAACTGGACGGCGAAATGGTCGAAACCGCCAACGGCGAAACGGTGACCATCACCGTGGATGGCGAGACGGTCATGGTTAACGCCGCCACCGTCGTGGAAACCGACATCGAAGCCAGCAATGGCGTGATCCACATCATCGACTTTATCCTG
Organism: Anaerolineae bacterium; assembly: GCA_034437075.1. Classification (GTDB taxonomy): domain Bacteria; phylum Chloroflexota; class Anaerolineae; order Aggregatilineales; family J027; genus DAOTVD01. The sequence goes on along the minus strand of DAOTVD010000140.1, from coordinate 10,041 downwards.
GTGCCGCCGAGCGCCGCCGAGGCCCTGGGCCTGGGTGCCGAAGAAGAAGGCATGGAAGACGATGCTGAGATGGCTGCCACTGAAGAAGCCATGGATGACGACGCCGAAATGGCCGCCACCGAAGAAGCCATGGATGAAGAAGATGACGCCGAGATGGCCGCGCCCGAAATTGATAGCATCTGCTTGATTACGGACGTGGGCCGCGTGAATGACGGCACCTTCAACCAGTTTGCCTACGAAGGTATGTTGCGCGCTGCCGAAGATTTCGACTTGCAAACCACCTTCATCGAAACCGTTTCCCCGACGGACTTCCGCCCCAATATCGAAACCTGCGTGACCGAAGGCTTCGACATCATCGTGACCGTGGGCTTCCTGATGGAAGACATCACCCGCGAATTGGCCGGAGAAAATCCCGAAACCTTCTTCATCGGTGTGGACCAGTTCTTGCAGGATGGCCCCGAAAACTACGTGGGCGTGCAGTTCCGCGAAGATCAGGCCGGCTTCTTGGTGGGTGTTCTGGCCGGTGAAGTGACCGAATCCAACGTGCTGGGCGGCGTGTACGGCGTCGAAATCCCGCCGGTGATCAAGTTCCGCAATGGGTTCGAACAAGGCGTGGGCTTGGTCGCCACCCTGACGGATCGCGAGATCGAAGCGCTGGGTGTCTACATCGACAGCTTCACCTCGCCTGACCTGGGTGCCTCGACGGCGAACCAATTCATCGGCGACGGCGCGGATGTGATCTTCGGCGCGGGCGGCCCGACGGGCTCCGGCGGTATCACCGAAGCGGCCCAGCAAGAGGTCTTCGTCATCGGCGTAGACCAGGATGAATACCTGACCACCTTCGGCGGTGGCGAAACCCCCGGCGCCGAATTCATCATCAGCAGCGCCACCAAGCGCGTTGACCAGGGCGTTTATCTGATGGTCGAAGCGCTGGTCGAAGGCAATATGGACGCCTTCCCCGGCGGTGGTGTGACCGTGCTAGACCTGTCTGTGGATGGTGTGGCGGCGGCTGGCCCCAACGAGGCCGACATCGACGAATGCTTCTATGAAACCGTCAATAACGTCGCGCAACTGATCGCCGAAGGCGAACTGAGCACAGGTGTGAATGGCGTAACCGGTGAACTGGAAACCCCCATCGAGGAAATCCTTGAAGGCACCGACATCACCTGGGATGACATCAACGCTTGCGAAGAGTAATCCCCCGCTAGCCCACGGCTAGCCCCATACAAAAAGCCCCGTTTGCCGGGGCTTTTTTGTTGCGTGTTTACGAAAAGATTGGCTTATGCGTCATTGTCTTCGGGCTCATCCGTGGCGGATTTCAGACGGTGCCCGGCCTCGGTGGAAAGACGATTGACGACCGCCTGAATCGTCTCGATAGCGTCAAAAGGATCGGCCACATAAAAGCCCGTGCTGGCCATCTGGCGCACCACCGCCGAGGCGTATTCCTGAATCACGATTTCGTTCATCAGGCTTTGGTAGGCCAGGCTCTCGACGCCTTCGGATTCTTCCACGTGCATCACCTGCGGATGGTCGCGGTTGATGTAAATGGTGCGGCCTTCTTCCGCGAAGCGCGAGCGTGGCGCGTCTTCGCCCATGTGCTCGAACTGAATATGAAAATACGTCCGGCGTTGGGGCTTCTTATACTTCTTCGGCTGCGGGGCGGGCTGGTCGCGGAAGCTTTCTTCATCTACCACCCAGCGTTCTTCGTAGGCCGTATTCGTCCCGGAGGGCGAACTGCTCAGCGCGGCGGCATCCTGCGTGAGCAGCACTTCATGGTCGCTGACCACATGCTGCGAGCGATATTCCGTATTGCTGGAATAGGTCATATCCAGCGGCTGATCGTAACGTTGCGATTCGGCTTCGGGCGCCGGGGCGACGGGTTCGGGCTGCTTGGGCTGATATTCGGGCTGGGTCAGGATGTCTTGCACCAGGTCGCGCCGTTCTTGGGGCGTTAATGTCTCGGATTTGGCGACTTCTTGCAAGATGGCTTCGTGATACGCCTTTTCTTCCAGATAATCGAGCTCCCCCATGTATTCGACGAAACTCTCGAAGGCTTCGTCTGGGGTGGTTTCTTCTTCCACTTGTGGCGCTTCGGGCGCTTCGAAGTGCACGGGCTCCGCTTCGGGCGGGTCGGGTTCGCTATAATCAATCGCTGGGAAGGCCCGTTCTTCGGGTTCGGCTTCTGGCTCGGCATCCGGGCGTTGTGCTTCCGGCTGGGGTTGGGGCCGCTCGACCGCCACTTCCACGACATCGCTAGAGCCCATGGAGTTGGTTTCCATCATGCTCTGCGAGGCAACCCGCAAACGGCGCTGTACGCGCCCGAAGTCCGCGTTAATCAACTCGCTGACGAAATCGGCGGCATCTTGCATATGCATGCTGACTTCGGAAAGGCGAGCCAGTTGGGCTTCAATGTCCAGTTCGCCGCGCACGGTCTCCACGCATTCGCTCACCCATTCCAGCACGATTTGCGCGCGGGGGTTTTGGTCGTTCAGGCTTAAATCGCGCGTATTATCAAAAGCCGGGAAGTGCTCATCATCTTTTTCGTCGTCCAGGTCGGGCACTTCCACCTCGCCGAAGATGCGCTCGGTGTGTGGCTTGCCCGTAGCACTGCCCAAATCCATCGCGTTGAGGAATCCATTGGCCAGGATCGCCACGCCATTTTCAAACCCCGAGAGCGCTTCGCGCGCGACCGAGATTTTCATCGGGCTGGTGTTGGGCAAGTGGGCCAGCAATTCGCTCGGCGGGTTGAACGTGAAGGTCTTGACGGCTTCGGGGCGGCGATATTTCAGGCGCCGATTGTTCACATAAACTTCGTGCATATCCAGGTGGCGGCCCAGCGCGCGTTCTAGCCGTTCGCGCACGGGCGTGATGAAGATTTTATCCAGTTGCAGGTCATACACGATAATGCTGGTGCCGTTGGGGTCATCCGTGGCTTCGTCATCCACCAGGTGTTCGACCGGAATCGCGCTGCCATCCGGCACGCGCAAGATGTCATTGCGGTGCAACTGAACGACATTGCGCAGGCCATCGCGCACGGTCTCCACGCGCAAGCCGTCCGCAATGCCAAAGGCGGCGCTTTTGCCCGTGCCAAAGCGCCCGCGTACTTTGCGCCCGCGCTTACGTTGGCGGTTAACACCGTGCATGGTGAAAAAGTGCATTAAATCCGCCTGGGCCATCCCATTGGCGTTGTCAGTAATCGAGATTTGGCTGTTCCCGATTTCGACCTCTACGCGCACAACCTGCCCATCCGGCGCGTTGTCAATCGAGTTGGATACATATTCCATGACGACCTTGGGCGCGCTGTTAAAGTAGGCGCCATTTTGAAGCAGGTCGCGTCCAACATGGCTTGTTACGGCAATAGACACAGCATCTTCTCCTTTACCGACATGGGATGCAAATTGTCATCAAAACTGGGTCATTATAGACAAAGCTGAAGGTCTGTCTATGGCAAAAGTGTAGCAGACTCTAGCCCGCAATTCTAGCACAGGTGTGCTGAGATACGACTATTAAAACGCTTTTCTAACGACCTTTTCATCCTAACGCAGGATTCTTATGGACAGTTCAAAACAAACACAAATGTTTTTTCTGCCAAAACCGAGGGCTTAAGCCCTCGGTTTTATACGGATTTGTTTTGCGTTCTCCATTAGCCCAAGTAGCCCAGATCGTGCAAATGTTGCATCAATTCGGCTTCTTCGGCGGCGGTGTATTCGGCTTGGCGTTGGTCGCTCGTTGCCTCATCGCGGACGGGCGCATAGCTCACGTCGCGTCGTTCGGGCAATAGAGCTTCCGTCAATACGCGACCATCCATGTCTTCGGGGACGGGCTGGCCCAGCAGATGCAAAACCGTCGGCGCGATGTCCATAAGGCTGGCGGATTCGAGTGTGCCGGGTTGGATGCCTGCGCCGCTCAGGATGCCGATGCCGTTCATACGATGGTCGCCCGTGTTGCCGAACGCGCGATCCACCACACGATTGGCTGGGAAGTCCGCCGTGCCCAGCGGGACGGTCGCTTCGTCGCGCATCAGCAGCGCGATGTCGGGCGCGCGGTCGAGTTGCTCGGGCGTGCCCGTGAACAATGCCTCGCGCCGCTGGGCCGCCGCCAGCAAGGTATCGCCCGTGTGCGGGTCGCGCAAGGTAGCCTCGGCCCGCGCGATGATCTCTGCAACGGTGTGGTCATAGTCGGTGCCCGGCTGCACGATTCCGGCAGGCTCGCGCCCGGCTTTGTTGATGAAAATCTGACCGAAGTTGCCGCGCGCATAGGCCCGCGTGCGCGACCAATCGACATCTTGAAACGAGAGGAATAGCGTATCCAGCAATTTTTGGCGGCTGCTCATGGACATCCCGCCGCGCATACCGCCCAGGCCGAGCCGCTCCACCCAGTGATAAATATTCGTGGGCGCAAACCCCGCGCGAAAGGCTAGGGTCTTCAGGCGCGTTAGCGCGTCGCGGCGCAACACGAGAAAGCCCTCTTGCCACAGCCAGGTATTCAGATACACAAAGCGCTCTAGCGGCCCGAAGCCATGATCCGACACCAGCATCACCGTCGTGCTGTCGTCCGCGAAGCGCAGCAAGCGCGGCAAGCCCGCGTCCACCTCTGCGAAAAAGTCGCGGATGGCGTTTTTATAGCGCAGGGCCTCGCCTTTATGCTGGGAATGCGCTTCATCCATACAATGCCAGAATTCATGCTGAATACGATCCGTACCCAGGATATGCACCATAGCGAAGTCGGGCTGCTCGCGCTCGATGAGCCGTTCGGCGACGGTCAAGCGCTGTTCGAGCTTGGCGCGCACATCCGCCAGGAAGGCTTCCGCCTGGCCGCGCACATAGACCGTATTGGCATTGATGGCGTAATCGGGCAGCCAGGCGCGAATCTCGCGCGCCAGGGGTGGCGGATACGTAAAATCAGCGCGTTTTTCGGGCACGGGCATCCCGGCGACTAGCGCGCCGCGCACGGGCTCCGGCGGATAAGTTAGCGGCACATTGACCACCACGACCCGCTGGCCCGCCTCGCTGAGGAGATGCCACAAGGAGCGCCCGCGCCGCAAGCCCGCGTTCATGGGCTCTGGCGCGTAGGAATCCGCTTTGCGCTGCAAGAATTCCAAAATACCGTGTTTGGCCGGGTTTTTGCCCGTCATGAAGGAACTCCACGCGGCGGGCGTCAGAGGCGGGAAGACGCTCATCAGCGGGGTTTTGACGCCCTGCCCCACCAGGCGCGCCATATGGGGCAGATGCCCCCCCGCCAGCCAAGGATCGAGGATGTCGAACGTGGCGCCGTCAATGGCAATCACCAGAACTCGCATGGTCTTCACCTTTTGGGTTGTATTTGACGAGCCAGTATAGCATATATCGGCCCGGTGAGGCGTCCATCCGCCCAAGTCGCGCGCGATCCGAGCTAGGGCCTACCGAATTTGTGCAGGGCGGTTAAAATAGACCCAAAAGGTAGCGTAGAGATGTGACATGAGCTTTGATCCACAGATTTTCCGCGAGACGATGCGACTATGGGCCACGGGAGTCACGGTCGTGGGTGCCAAATCGGGCGATACGTTGCGCGGCACCACCGTCAGTTCGTTTACCTCCGTGACGCTCGAACCGCCGCTGATTCTGGTCTGCTTGCAAAAGCATGTCGAAACGGCGGAAGCAATCGTCGAAAGCGGCCATTTTGCCGTGTCGATGCTGGGCGAAGACGGCGCGCAGATTTCCAACATTTTCGCCGGGTATAGCGACTTACCGCCCGATGCTGACCGATTTTCTGCCGTGCCCCTGATCTTTGCCGCTTCCGGCTCGCCGATTATCGAGGGCGCGATGGGCTGGCTGGATTGCCGCCTGCACGAAATCTACGACGGCAGCACGCATCACATTTTCATTGGCGAAGTCCTGCAAGCCAGCGGGCAATCCGAACCTGTACAAAGGCCGCTCATTTACTATAACCGGGGGTATCATCAGCTTGGCTGAGTCGGCTTATTCGGCCCACCAGCAAGGCTTATCGTTGGCGGCGGCGCGGCATGCGCTCCGCAACGCTGCGCGGCAGGGCGCGCTCTGCGAGCACGAGCAGACTTGCGCGTGGGTGCTCCGCCAGATGGGCCTGGCGGCTATGCCCGCCGCCCTAACCCCCCTCCGTGCGGTTTTCGTGACCCTCAGTGAAGGTGGCTCTGGTGTATTGCGGGGGTGCACGGGCACGCTCACGGCGCGTCTGCCGCTATGGGAGGAAGTGCTCCTTAGCACCGTGCAAACTGCGCTAGGTGATCCGCGTTTTCAGCCCGTGCGCCCGCCCGAAGTGCCCGGCTTACGCATCGAACTCAGCATCTTGACCCCGGCCCAGGCGCTCGATTATGACGGCCCGGCAGATTTGATAGCCCGGTTGCGGCCTGGCATGGATGGCGTCATCGCGGCGTTTGGCCCGCGCCGCGCGACCTTTTTACCCCAGGTGTGGGAGCGCTACCCCCAACCCGCAGATTTTCTGAGCGCGCTCTGCCATAAAATGGGCGCTCCGCCGGATGCCTGGCAACACGCGCCGCTCAGCATCGAAACGTACCAAGCCCTAAAGATCGTGGAACCGCCGTCCGCCTGACCCCCGGCCAGCGGTCATCTGACAAACACTTGCAGGACACAACGGCGACTGACTAGAATCGTCACATGAACGATTGGAGTAAATTAACTTTGAAGCAAACGCTACATAGTTTGGTGTTTACCCTGCTGGCGGTCTGCGTGCTGGCCGCTTGCGGTGGCGAAGACCCCGAACCCGAACAAGAATTTCGCGTGGTCACTGGCGAGCCGGAAATCGAAGCCATGCAAAGCACAATCAGCGCGTTAGAGACCCGCACCGCCGAACAAGAAAATGAACTGGTGAACACCCGGCCCAGCCCCACGCCCGACCCGATCATCTCGCAAGGCGAGGTCGTGACTAGCGAAGCGATTGTCTTGGCCGAGCCCCGAGGCGAAGCCGAAGAAATTGGCATTTTGCCCCAAGGCGCGCGTGTGGACGTGTTGCAGGTGACCGAGCCCAACCGCATCGGCCTGATTTTCTACCGCATCCGGTTCGAGGCGCTCACGGGTTGGGTGGCCAGCACCCAAATTGCGATTCAAGAAGCCGCGCAAGCCCCCGCGCCGGATGTGCCCGAAGATAGTGCAGATGATGCTGCCGACCCGTCGCCAGAATCGCCCGTGCCGCAAGCCTCCCCCACACGCACACCGACACCGCCCCCCAGCGCCACGCCCCCTCCGGACGCCACCCCGACAACGATCCCGACCCCTGTGCCGGAGGGCTTCCCGACGCCAGAAGTCTTCACGCTGACCATGGCCGAACAACTCTTTGAGCGCGGGCGCATGATGTGGTTGCAACCGATTCGCGAAGTTTGGGTGCTGGTGGGCGATGAAGCCGACCCGACGAACGGCACCTGGGAATGCTATATCGACACCTTTGTAGAGGGCATGCCCGAACGCGACCCCACGCTAGACCCCGAACCCGGCACCCTGCCCGACACGGACTTCCAAGGGGCGGTGGCAGCCCAACCCGTGCGCGGTTTTGGTGCCATCTGGCGCAATAACGACGACTTGCGCGAAGCGCTCGGCTGGGCGATTGTCCCCGAAACGCTGCACACCACCATTTACCGCTATAACGCGGGCGGCGAAATCGTCGATGGCGAATACGAACCCGCCCCAGGTATGTATTTTATCGACTCGTTCTTTCAAGAGACGCTCATCCTGGAAGAAGACATCGCCCGCGCGCCTTGCTCGACCAAAGGCGGCGATTGGCGCATCGCAGGCACGGAGTAAGGGCACGTGGATGATCTTGGGCTGATCGTCCTCATTTTTGGGCTGCGTGTCATCAATAATGCGATTGGCTCGGTGCGCATTATCGTCATGACCAATGGCCAGCGGCGCTTAGCATTTGGGCTCGCCTTCATCGAATCCGCTATTTTTGCCTTCACAGCGGGCCAGGTGCTCACCGATTTAGATCATATCGGCAAGCTCTTTGCCTATGCGCTGGGCTTTGCCGTGGGCGGCTATGTGGGCATGTCGGTCGAAGAACGGCTTATCGCCGGGTATGTGGTCGTGACCATCACAACACCGGTACAAGGGGCAGACATCGCGGCTGCATTGCGCGCGGCGGGCTATGGTGTTACGGAAACGGGCGGCTATGGCGCGGATGGCAACGTGGCTATGCTGCGCTGTGTGGCGGAACGGCAGCACGCCGCCGATGTCATCCGCCGCGTGCACGAGATCAACGAGCGCGCGTTCATCACCACCGAAGAAGCGCGCGCGGTGCACCGAGGTTGGATGCGCGCGCGGCGCTTACAGCGGCGTTAGTGGTCGCTGCCCCGTGTTCAGTCGCCTAAGTGGTCGCTAATCTCGTCTGCCCAGGCTTGCACGGCGTTCCAGTCGCGATGATCGCTAGCCGGGCGGTTGTGCAAGGGGCTAGCGGGCAACATGGCCAACAAGCGATGCGGCAGCGACAAATTATCGGGGTCGTATTTGCCCACAAAGACCTGTTTCAGCAGCGGGTTCAGGTGGTCATGTTGGGCCAGGTCATTTTGAAATTGCTCGACAGCGCCTTGCATGGCGGTTTCATCCGTATCGGTGGGGCCGAGCGCAAAGAGCGCGAGCGGGCGCGCATTTAGGGCCTCGCCATGCTGTTTCAGGAAGCTGTGCGCCTCTTTCATCCATTGGCCGATATAAATGGGAGCGCCTAGCACCACGGCCTCGTAAGGGGTGATGTCTGTCACATTTTGCGCCGCCTGGACGGTCACCGCGTGCTGCTTCTCGCGCAGTGCTGCCGCGATGGCCTCGGCGACTTCGGCGGTCGAACCATATTTTGTGGCGTAGGTAACCAGAATATTTTTAGACATGATCGTTTTCCTCAATTTGGATTGCTTTTACGGTAACAAGCCACTCAGATTGGCCTATAATTCCATTATACGACGGTGCGCGCTCGAACTGGGCCGCTTTCCGTATGACAGGGCGGCCCGTTCAATTTGCCGCGTTAGAAAACGACCTGGGCTGGCAGTTGGGTTCCTGAGACGACGCGCCCGGCATGCGCTATAGCAAACCGACAAACACTTCATAGGGCTGCAAGGCCAATGCCGTGATCTCATAATGTGCGCCGTGGCGGTCGGCCTGGGTGGCGAGTACGCGCACCCCATAGCTACTGCTATACACCCGCCGGACTTTGGCCATGCCCAGCGCGGCTCGGAGCGGCTCAGCGCTCAAATTGGCGGCCACCAGGCAACTCCCGCTGCGGTGGGCGCGCCAAAACGCGAACACGTCTCCTGTAGCCTCGATGAGGTCGTAAGCGCCGCGCCGCAGTGCGGGATACTCGCGACGTAGCAGCAACGCATCGCGCAGGCGCGCGAGCAGGCTATCTGGGCGATAGCGTTGGGCGGCGACATTGATGCCTTCGGCGTAATTCGGATGCACGGGCAACCAAGGCTCGACCTCTGGCGGGCAGAATCCGCCATGGGGCGCATTATGCCATTGCATGGGCGCGCGGCATTTGTCCCGCCCGGCGAAGTGCTGGGCATTGTAAACGGCGGTATTCTGGTCAACCCCACGTTCGCGCAATACGTTATAGATATAAATACCGATACCGTCTTTTAACTGTTCGGGGTCGGTCAGGTAATGGTCGCGCAGGCCGATTTCTTCGCCGTTGTAATACATGGGCGTGCCGGGCAAAAAGGCCGTCAGGGCCAGCATGGCCAGGTAGCGCGCGTCGTCGTGCGCGTCCCCGCGCATGATGCTGGTATAAGAACGCGGGCGGTCGTGGTTGCCCACGGTATTGCATTCCCAGGCGCCTGGGGGCAAATGCCGCCAGCGGTCGCGCAGGGTGTTTCGGATGGTTTGCGCGTGCAGCGCGGTCTGGTTGGCCCATTTGAAGTTAAACAGGCTATGCAGTTCATTGCGGCCATTGCCATAAAACGCGAGCGCTTCGGTTTCGCCCAGCAACAACGCGCCGCGCGCATCGGCAAAGCGTCGTAGCTCGCGCATGATCTCGTGCTGTCCGGGCTTATTTTCCTGGTGGCGCAATTTTTGGTCAACATAATTGGCC
>DAOTVD010000139.1:0-2079 GCA_034437075.1 Anaerolineae bacterium | reverse complement strand
ATCCGCCTCAAGCGCGACCGTATCGAAGGCCGATGACACGCCATTTGCGACCGTGCGCCCGGCTTCATCCGTCCAGACGACCATGCCGCACAGCGCGCGCTGAAACTCCGCATCGGATTGCAGGCTTTCGTAGAAACGCCGATACGACATGCACATTTCGGCCCGTTGCCGATCATCGACCTCGCGCGCGGTGGTCGCGACCGCCGTGATTTTGGGGTGCAGGTCGGCGGGCATTTGCCAACACAGAAAGCGCGCGGGGCCATCCAACGTGCGCAACCAGGCCGAAAAGCGGCTTTGCAAGGCGGTCACGCCTTCTTCGGTGGCGTGCATCATCAGGTCGAAGGGTTCGATCAGCACGGTGCGGGCGGGTGAATCGTCTTTGCGTCTGTGGGCGACCATCAGACATCCTCCAAGAAAATCAGGCCCTGGCCGGGCTCATCCGGCGCGGCGTAGGTCTCCCACGCGGCCAGGTCGATCTCGCCGATCTTTTCGCCGGGCGCGAAGACCTCCGCGCCATCCAGCGCGACCAGGTGCGTGGGCAATTCGAGCGTCTCGGCGACGCGAGCGGGCAGGCCGGTCGGCGCACTCGCGGCGGCGATGATGAGCCAACCGCGCAGGCGATACAACAAGCGCGTGTAGAGGCTAAGGCCGCCGCTTTGCGCGGAGAGAATCAGCGCGGCGATGAAGCCCACGCCACCGAGCGGAATGGCTCCCACGGGAAATATCATGCGCGCGACGGTAAACGCCAACACGCCGATCATCCCGGCGGCCAGCAAGCGCTTGAAGGGGATGCCGAACATGCCTTTTTCCTCGCGGCGGAGGACGTGCGATTTGAATTCAGCGACCATACACCTCCAGGGAAAGAGGGGCCGAGTGGCCCCTCGCGGACGATCTAGGTGAACGAGATGAGGCTGGCGACCGAAGACGCCAGCAGGACGAAAACGAGGCCCATCACAACGCTGGATGCGGCTTGGGGTTTGTTACGCTTCCAATCGCTAATAATAAGAAGGAAGACCCCATATACATAATTCCCAAACCCACAACACCCAGGAAAGCGAAGATGGGCGCGATGACTTGCAGCAAGTCTTGCAGATCAGTGAAGAACCCCTCAATGGCGGTACTGACTTCACCCATGGGTAGATTACCTCCGAATAGCTATTCGCTTACGTTACGGAGTTAAGGTTAAATGAGGGGTGGATTTAGGCTGTTTGGGAATCTGACAAATGGGCAGAACGCAGTAAAATCAATGACTCAGTAGCGTACTTTCTGCAAGGTTAGAAAATGCTTGACCAAATACAATTTCGTTCGCTGCATGCGCAAGACGCGGCGTTCTTGAGCGAGGCACTTTATCATGCGATCTTTGTTCCTCCTGGGACTGAATCGCCACCCAAAACAATCGTTCAACATCCTGATCTGGCTCGTTACATCGAAGGGTTTGGCACCCATGTTGGCGATGAGGGCACGTTGGCACTTCACGGTGCAACGTTTGTGGGTGCGGCGTGGTGCCGACTGATGCAGGGTTATGGATTTGTGGATGAAAATACACCAGAACTCAGTATCTCCGTTATTCCTGGCTATCGTGGCCAAGGAATAGGGACGCGCTTGTTGGAAGCGCTGTTCGATCAACTGAGTGGTAAAGCTGAGCAGATTAGCTTGAGCGTGAGTCGAGCAAATCCAGCTTTTCGCCTATACACCCGGCTTGGGTTTGAGGTGGTCACATCAGATGACGATAGCGTTACCATGCTGCGAAGACTGTGACGCATCAATCAAAGACTCATTGTGTTTGCTCATTCAAGACCGAAACCAAAGCGATAATTCAGCACATTCAGCGCGCCGAACGCCTCCCCATCCCACGCCCAGGTAATGCTGAAATCCAGCGCTTGACTCGGCAAGATGGTCAATTCGTCGAAGCCCTCAGCGGCTTGCCATGGCCCCGGCGGGTTGGGACGATTGCCGAACGCGATGCGGATGTCGTCGGGATAGATCGTCACAGGCTCGAACTGGTCGTTGTAGAGCCGCAACTCGGTCACGAGATAACCATCCGGTGATGTGGCCGCGCGGGTCAATTCTACATAGAGC
>DAOTVD010000138.1:0-3373 GCA_034437075.1 Anaerolineae bacterium | reverse complement strand
ATATGGCCCCCAAATTATACGCAACCAAGCGCATACTGCCTGGCAAGCGCTGTGCGCCTGGCGTGGCCCCGCCGCAAGGGCCCGCTTGCGTGGTATGATGGTAGCGCTATGGCATATGCCGCGTATGTTACGCAAACGTCGCCAGATTCAACAGGCCCGGCGCGTGTCTATCGACTATATCGAATCAATCCTTACGCCTATTTCAGGAGATCAGCTTGGCTGAAACCCGTCCTTTGCTCTCATTAGTGGTGCCTGCCTATAACGAAGGGGCCCCCGAGCGACTCCCGCAAAGCCTGCGCGACATTCGAGCTTTTGTCGAGGCCCAGAGCTTTGACACCGAAGTCATTATCGTCAATAACAACAGCACGGACGCGACCCTAGAGATCGCGCAGCAAGCCGCGCAAGAAGTGCCCTATATCCGGGTGACATCTGAATATACCCAGGGTAAAGGCGCGGCGGTCAAAACGGGGATGTTGATGGCCACGGGGGAATATTTATTTATCTGTGATGCTGATCTTTCGATGCCCATCGAGGAGACGCTCAAGTTTATCCCGCCCCAACTGTCCGATTTTGATATCGCGATTGCCTCCCGCGAATTACCCGAATCGCGGCGCGTTGATGAGCCCGAATATCGGCATATTATCGGGCGTATGTTCAACCTGGGCATCCGGTTGCTGGCCGTTAAACATTTGCAAGATACACAATGTGGCTTTAAGTGTTTTCGGCGCGAGGTCGCCCAAGATTTATTCCCCCTGCAAACCGTGGATGGCTGGACCTTTGACGTCGAATTGCTGTTCGTGGCCCAACGTCGGGGGTACCACATCATCGAGATTCCGATTACCTGGATTTACAAGGATCATTCCAAGGTCAAACCCCTGCGTGATCTTTATAAGGTCGTGCGCGAAATCATCACGATTCGCCTGAATGCCTGGCGCGGAGTCTATGATAAACCCCGCCCCAAATTCTAACGCGCTTCTTGCACAGCGGTGGTAAGTTGTGCCCTTTCGCGCTACTCTATACATATGTAAAAACGAGAAACCAAAGCTAGGTTAGTACGTATGCAACGAGAAAAAATCATCATTGTGGGTTCTGGCCCGGCAGGCCTGACAGCGGCCTTGTACACAGCCCGGGCTAATATGCAACCGCTGGTCTTTGTGGGCAATATGCTCGGTGGCCAAGTAGCGATTACGCACGAAGTCGAGAACTACCCCGGCTTTATCGAAGGCATTAGCGGTCCCGAACTGGTTGACAAGATGCTCAAGCAAGCCGAGCGCTTTGGGGCGCGCGCGGAATACAATGAGATCATCGCAGTGGATTTCACTAAGGGGTCGCCCTTCTATCTTAAAGACGGTAGCGGTAATGAATACTTGGCCGATAGCGTCATTCTGACAGTCGGCGCTACCGCGCGGCGCTTGGGCGTGCCGGGCGAAGAAGACCTCATCGGTGCCGGGGTCAGTTATTGCGGTACCTGTGATGGATTCTTTTTCCGGGGCAAGGATATTGTCGTCGTCGGTGGTGGGGATAGCGCCATCGAAGAAGGCATTTTCCTGACAAAATTCGCCAACTCCGTGAAAGTCATTCATCGGCGCGATACATTACGTGCCGGGGCGACGTTGCAAGAACGCGCCTTCGATAATGAAAAAATCAGCTTCATCTGGAATACGGTGGTTGAAGAAATTCAGGGCGAAGGCACCGTGCAAAAAGTCCGTTTGCGCAATGTCGAGACGGACGAAGTGACCGAACATGCGACCGATGGGGTGTTTATCTTCATTGGCCACGACCCGAACAACCAGACGTTCGCCGACCAGCTTGCAATGCAAGATGGTTATGTGGTGGTGGATGACCATATGATGACCAGCATACCGGGGGTCTTTGCTGCGGGCGAGATCATGGACCCGATTTATCGCCAAGTCGCGACCTCGGTGGGCCAGGGCAGCGCAGCGGGCATCATGGCCGAACGCTGGGTCTCGGAGCAGGAAATGCCGCGCACCGCCGCCGCGCCTGCTGAATAGCCTTTTCGCGCTACACGCCCAGGCTATGGCATTGTGCCATAGCCTTTTTTATTTTCAGCGGCTAAGGAACATGCAACATATACACGGGGCCGCTACGGTCGGCCAGCAAAATATATTGCCCCTCCGGTGACCATACTAGCGCGCTATTTCTCAAATTCGGTATTTGGGTAAGGCGCGCGCGGGGCACATCCACTTCGACTTGCGTAGCAGGTATATCGGCCCCCAAGAAGCTACGCAAATCCCACACAGAGGCGACTCCGCCATCCAAAGCCGTCACGATCATGCTCCGGTCTGGCGATAACGCCAGGTCACCAAAATTTGCGCCATGTTCCCGCAAAGCGACGACCAATTCACCGCTGCTTAGGTCAAAAATGGTGACGCTATCAATATTGCCCCCTAGCGCGATCCAGGCATTATCTTGGCTGATTTCCATAGCATAGATGGCACCAAAGGGGGGGATGTCAAACTGGTTAATCGGCGTGCCGCTACGTGTATCATACACATTCAGGCGCTCGCGTTGCGCCAGGGCCAGGCGGGTGCCATCCGGCGAACTAGCGCTAGCCAGCACCGTTTCATCATCCTGGAGGGTGCGTAACAATTCTTGGTTTAGGCTGTTCCAGGCTAATACTTCACCATTGCCGCCCACCGAATACAAAATGTCGTCTTCGGGTGCATAGTACAACCCTTGGACTGTACTGCCGCCTGGGTACGCCGCGAAGCGCGCGATGCGATCCAAGGTTGCGGTATCCCATAAGGTGATCCATCCATCCGTGGTGCCGACTGCGAGCCGCGCACTGTTTGGGGATAATACGGCAGCGCTGATGGCTTCGGAGGTGATACGCGCTTCGGCTAACAGGCTGCCATCCTGCAACGACCAACGGAAGATTTCTGCGTTATTCGTAAGCCCAATAACGCTTTCGCCATCGTCAGGCAACAACACTTGAGGAACGATCACCCCGCTAATGCTCATCAGCGGACGCCCACTAGCGATATTCCACACCACCAAGCGTTCATCTCCCCCAGATGTGGCCACTCGTTGCCCATTCGCGGCGGCATGCATCGCAAAAACAGTGCTCGTGTGCGCGTTCAGAATACCCCCGATACGCAGTTGGTTGGCGTTTTGGGGGCTGATGACGTTGGTGGGCCGCTCCCATTCAACTGTGAGTGGGGTTGGGGGCGTATTCTCATCGGATGGCGAGCCATCGTCTTCACAAGCAGCCACCAACAGCACCAAACAGAGCAATACGCTCGCCACACGGATCATCGGCTTGTCCTTTCAATGTCTTGTTGGGTCATTGTACACAAAATAAGCCCATATCGAATATGGGCCAAGAGTATGCCAGTAATAAATAAAAGGCGGT
>DAOTVD010000137.1:0-5334 GCA_034437075.1 Anaerolineae bacterium | reverse complement strand
GAAAAAGGTGTAACCCTATGCTCACGAATCTTACCGAGCGCCTGGCCTTTTTGGGGCCGGGCCTGACCAACGGCGCCGGACTGGGCATTTTTCTCATATTTCTGACGCTCATCGGCATTCCTTCGGATGATAGCGAAGAACTCGCCGCGCTGGCCGTGCCGCTCTATCTGCTGGTGGCGGGCGTGGTCGGCTGGCTGAGCGCTCGCAGCCGCGAAGGCGAAGCGCTGCCGCGTGTCTTCAGCACAGCGGCCCTGGGCGGGCTGGTGGGTGGCGCGGTGTTGTTGCTCTTTTTGGCGCAGATTAACGCCTGGCACGCGGGCGGCATAGACGTGCCCGAACTGTATTTCGACAAAATGAACACCTATCCCATGCACATCCTCTCGGGCGTGCCGTTGGATGACCTGGACGCCAACCCGCCCGTTGACCCGATCACGCAAGAGTACCTGCCCGGCGCGGAACTGCGCACCAATCCCGTGCCCTTGCGCGTGGGGAATGACGCTATCGCGCTGGTGAGTCTGCTAGGGCTAGAACTCGGCGGTTTTGGCGGCTTGGTCGTGCTCTTGGGCGTGGCGGGGTTGGCGGGCGGCGCCGCGCGCGTGGTGCTGCGCCGCACCGATTGGTCGGAACTACACGCGCGGGTCATCGGCGCGGCGGATAGCTCGCGGCGCGGGCTCTTGCGCGATGTACTGCATTGGGCGGTGTTGTGTTTGCCGCTGGTCATCTTCTTTATCTTCTGGCTGACCGTGCCGCATAGCCTGAGCGGCGGCATTTTCGAGAGCCTGGCGCTAGAAACCGATGACAGCGTACAGATCATCAACCTGACCGACTTGCTGAACATCCAAACGGACTCGCTCATCGACGCGGTGACGATTCAACTCGGGCTGAATTTCTTGGTCATCATCACCGCCGTAATCGCCGCGCGGCAAGTGCGCTTTAGCAAAACGCCCGTGGCCTTGCCCGTGCGGCTGCTCATCTTGGGCGGGGTGTCGGCGGTGCTGTTTTTGCTGGGCGCGTGGCGCATCTGGTCTAATGACATTGTGTTCATTTCGCCCAGTTTCGACCTGTTCGGCCTGACCGCGACGGAAGTCACGCTGGCCATGTATGTGCTCATCGCGGCCTTGCTGCTGTATATCGCCTGGCGCGGCGCCCAAGACGCCGGACGTTGGCAATTTACGTTTGTGACGCATATCTCGCTGGCGGTCATTTTGCTGGCGCCGCTGTTCATGAACCAGTACCAGACCTTTATCATGGGCCGCGTCACGCTGACGATTATGCTGGGCCTGGGCCTGAATATCGTGATCGGCATGGCGGGCTTGCTCGACCTGGGCTATGTAGCGTTTTATGCCGTAGGCGCGTATGCCTTCGCCTTCATCGCGCTAGAAAATAACCGCAACCAAGTCAGCCCCGTGCATCTGAATGACATGGGCTGGCTGATGCTGACCAGCTTCATTATCGTGCCGGTGGTGATCTTCGCGCTGGTGAATGCCTGGCGCAGACGTGGCGGCGGCGGTCCCCCGCCCGATAACCCGCGCATCCGGGCGCAATCGAAGGTGTGGGGCGCGCAACCCAGCATCGGCACGACGGCCCTGCTGGTGGTTTTCGCCGTGGCGGTCGCCCTGGCCGTGTATAGCTTTTTGGACAATGCTGCGTTTTTCCCCGGCGGGCAAGTCTCGTCGTTTTTGGTGGCCTTGCCGATTGCCTGGCTGGCGGCGGCGGTCATTGGCTATGCGCTGGGCGTGCCGGTTTTGCGCCTGCGCGGGGATTACCTGGCGATTGTGACGCTGGGCTTTGGCGAGATTTCGGGCTTGGCCCTGCGCAACCTGGAATCGATCACGGGCGGCCCGGCGGGCGCCATCAACTTCCCCAAACCCTTGCCGCCGGACGCGGGCGCGGCGGTCACGAACCTAACCATGCTGTATATCGGCATCGCGGGCGCGGCGCTGATTATGCTGGCCTCGCTGAACTTGCGCAATTCGCGCGTGGGGCGCGCCTGGCTAGCCATGAAAAGCGACGAAGACATCGCCCAAGCCATGGGTATCAACCTCGTGAACGTCAAATTGCTGGCGTTCACCATCGGCAGCAGCTTTGGCGGCTTGGCGGGGCTGCTGTTCGGCAGCCGTCAAAATTCGGTCTACCCCGAAGATTTTGAACTGCAAGTGAGCATCAATATTATCTCGGTGGTCATCATCGGCGGTATGGGCAGCGTGCCGGGGGTCATCCTGGGCGCAATTGCCTTGGTGGGTTTGCCCGAACTGCTGCGCCCGATTAACGATTATCGCATTATGGCCTTTGGCTTGTTGCTGATCGTCACCATGGTGACGCTGCCGCGTGGCCTGATGCCCGCCCCGCCGCCCGCCCTAGAAGACCGCGCACGCGCCCTGGCCGAAGCCGAAGGCGACACAAACGAAGGTATCATCTGATGAGCCAAGACTTAACCCTGCACGTTGACCAGATCGTCAAACGCTTCGGCGGGCTGGTGGCGGTCAACGAAGCCAGCATGCAAATCCCCGAACGCCAAATCGCGAGCCTGATCGGCCCCAACGGCGCGGGCAAGACCACGTTTTTTAATTGCGTCACGGGTTTTTACACCCCCGACGAGGGCGAAATCCGGTTCTATGGGCGCAGTATTCGCGGCCTGCGCCCGGACGAAGTCACCGCGATGGGCATCGCGCGCACCTACCAGAATATCCACCTGTTCGACGGTATGACGGCCCTGGAGAATATTCTGGTGGGCATGCATACGCGCATCTCGCAGGGCTGGCTAGGAGCCGTGGTGCGTCATCGCGCCTTTCGCCAAGAGAGCGACCAGAACCTGGCCAAAGCCTATCGCCTGCTAGAGTTCGTCGGCCTGGCGGGCTATGGCGATTACCTGGCCACGAATTTGCCCTACGGCATGCAGCGCCGCTTAGAAATCGCGCGCGCGCTGGCCAGCGACCCCGCCTTGCTGCTGCTGGACGAACCCACCGCCGGGATGAATCCGCAAGAAACCGGCGAGATGATCGCCTTTATTCGCGGCCTGCGCGATGAACTGGGCGTGACCATCTTCCTCATCGAGCATGATATGGGCCTGGTGATGAACGTCAGCGACCAGGTAACCGTGTTGGATTACGGGCAGGTCATCGCGCATGGCACGCCGGACGAAGTGCGCAACGATCCGCGCGTGATCGAAGCGTACCTGGGCACCACGCTGGATGATAATGACGATAACGAGGATAACGCAGACGACGAATTAGCGGACGAAGCGTCCCAGGACGAACACGATGCTGCTTGAAGTGCAAGACATTCATACCTATTACGGCAAAATCCATGCTCTAAAGGGCATCAGTTTGGAGGTGGACGAGGGCGAAGTCGTCACGCTGATCGGCAGCAACGGCGCGGGCAAAACCACCACCCTGAACACCATCTGCGGCATCACCCCCGCCGCCGAGGGGCGCGTGCTGCTGCGCGGCGAAAACATCACGCATCTCTCGCCGCATGAGATCGTCGCGCGCGGCATCAGCCAATCGCCAGAGGGGCGCAAAATCTTCAAAAAGCTGAGCGTGCGCGATAACCTGGAGATGGGCGCTTTCACGCGCAACGATCCGCACGGCATCAGCCAAGATTTAGAATTCGTCTTCGCGACCTTCCCGCGCCTGAAAGAGCGCGAAAAACAAGCCGGGGGCACGCTCAGCGGCGGCGAGCAACAAATGCTGGCCATCGGGCGCGCGCTGATGGCTCGTCCGCGCGTGCTGCTGCTGGATGAACCCAGCATGGGCCTGGCGCCCTTGCTGGTGCGCGACATCTTCCGCATTGTGGAATATCTGAATGAAGAAGGCGTGACGATTTTGCTGGTGGAGCAAAACGCGCAAATGGCGCTGGGGGTCGCGGCGCGCGGGTATGTTTTGCAGACTGGGCGCATCATTATGGCCGACACCGCCCAGAATATCTTGCGCGACCCCGCCACCCGCGAAGCCTACCTGGGGGGGGCATTAACATGATGCGCTGGCGTGAGAATAGAAATATAAACGTTCAATCTGGGGCTCGGCCCGCTTCGCCCGAAAATGAATGCAGGTTGGGCGAGGCAAGCCTCGCCCCTACGAAAAATGCCCCCGAAATCATTAACAAGCGGCTTAAGCCCCTTGTTGAGCCTCAGCTTCGTCTATTTTCAAGCGAGGGGGGTAAAGCCAGAATAACCAGGCGGCCTCGTGTCTATCGCTATGCTTTGCTCGCGCTGCTCATCTTCTTGGCGGCGTGCGGCCCCAGCCCCAAGGCCACCGCGCGCGATTGGGCCGAGCGCTTTCCCCTGGAAATCGGCAGCTATGAGCAAGATGACGATTGGCTGGAACTGACGCCCGAAAACCAGACCAACACCGGGCACATTACCCTGACCTACGAAGGCGACGACGACCAACTCATCTACATCAGCATCGATACGTTTGCGACCGAAACCGCCGCCGAGGTGCGCCTCTCGGAGCGCTTGCGCGAGTGGGAACTGCTGGGCGCGCGTTTCGAGCGCGAACGCATCAGCGGCGAGCCTATCGACGTAGCGCGCACGCCCGGCGGTTATCTGGGCATCTATCACAATGCCCGCAGCCTGATTAGCCTGCGCTACGTGCCTGCATTGCCCGAAGATGAAGAAAACGAGACTGAAGAAAACGCGCCCGAAACGCCCGCCTTTGAATTGCCCGCAGACGACATCACAGCCTTTTTAGAGACCCTCATCGCCATTGCCGATGCGCGATAATAGCGCACTAAGCGCCGCTGTCGGAGGGACTCAACCGCCGGGTGAGGGGTGCGGCATAGCGCGCGGCCAGCCACACGCCCAAGGCCGCCGAGAGGCCATTCACGAGCAAATCGAAGGCCACGCCAACGACCAAATCTTGCCAATAGTCGTCCGAGTAGCCCACGATGACTTGCCCGCCTTCCATCAATAGCGTGCCGATGATGACATAGCGCCAGGCCAGGCGCGCGCTGCCCCGGTCGCCGGGGCGGCCCCACGGCCCCAGCAAGAGCGCCGCACCGCCGAACACAATCATATGGCTGAGGATGTGCACGATCTCGATGCCATTCAGGAAGTCGATGAGGGCCACCAGCGCCCCCGCGCCAGAATCTGGGTCATCAGCGAGCACGAAAGCCCCATCGCCGGGGATGGCCACGTACACACCCAGCAGAACCGAAACGCCCAATAGGATAGCCGCCGCCCCTTGGCGCGCGCGTAAGCTCATAGTAAATCCAACAGTTCGGCCAACGCGCGGATTTCGCCCGAAGGGATGACAATCGTCCAGTTTTCGCGGCAATGCGGGTTAAACCATACGCCCTGCGCGCCCGCGTCGATAGCGCCTTCGATGTCCATAT
>DAOTVD010000136.1:0-8446 GCA_034437075.1 Anaerolineae bacterium | reverse complement strand
GGCGATGCGGGGGGGCCATCCCAGGCCAACGTGGGTTGATAACCGCCCCGCAGCGATGCGGACGGGGGGTCATCCTCTGGCGATGCGGGGGGGCCATCCCAGGCCAACGTGGGTTGATAACCGCCCGGCAGCGACGCGGGCGGGGGGTCATCCTCCGGCGATGCGGGGGGGCCATCCCAGGCTAAGGTCGGCTGATACCCCCCTGGTGGCGATGCGGGCGGTTCCCATTCATCAGTTGCCCCCTGCTCATTGAGGATTTCAGTAGGTTCACGATCCTCTTCTTCATCCTTGTGCTGATTGTTTGGTTCCCAGGTTGAACGCCGAAAACTGCCCCAGTTATCATCAGAGAATGCCATTCTGTCCCCTACTTTTCGCTTCGCTCGTGATTTGTGCACCACTATAGCAAACAAATTAGCACGATGCTAACAGTATTTAGCAATTTTCCCAGGATCGAGGTCAGGAGAGCGTGGGGCAAACGGTGCACGGGTTGGCTTGCGCAGACTTTTCAATCATCGCAGACTAATATAAAAGGTCTACAGCGCCATCATGCGCCCAGATAATTCGAAAAGTGGACAACCCATGATTCCAAAAAACTTGCTACGGTATTTCGTTTTGTGCGGACTTTGCGTTATCTTCGGGGGAATATCATTCTCGCATGCCCAAACCAGTATGCCCCCGACGGTCATCTCGTTTACAAGTGATCGCGAGAGTATTCTATTGACGGAGGCCGAAGCGGGCACCGAAGACATGACACTCGCCTGGCAAACCGCGAATCTGACCGAAAATATGCGGATTCAATTATATGCTTATGAGATTAGCGCCTGGGTGCTGCTCAATGATGACCCAGAGGCGGATCCGCTACCGCCTGATGGCGAATTTGAGATCACGATTCAGCATCCGCTCAATTTTAATTCGCCTACTTATCGGCTTGTTATCTTGGATGATAACGAAGTGGTCTACAGCGAGTCCGTTCTCACGTTAGATTGGGAAACGGGAAGCACGCTTTTGCAACCCAGTATCGCCCGCTTTGACGTGAGCCCTTTGTCCATCGAGGCGAATGCGTTGGCCTACGAAGGTGAAGCCATTACCGTATCTTGGGAAATTGAAAATCGCGCGCCCCAGACCAATTTGCGCTTTGAGCAAATTCTGGCGGATGGTACGACGGCCTCGGTCGAAAGCCCGCGCCAAGCCCTCTGGATTTCCTCGGAAGGCTCCGGTACGGCCCAAGCGCAGCTTGAGCCTGGCGCAGACACCATCGCGTTACGCTTGCGCTTGGTGGATGTCATTACAGGCGATGTGCTAGATGAAGCTGGCGAACAAGTCACGGTTACGGGCACCTTGGCCACCCCCACCCCACGCCCCACCGAGCCACCTCGGCCCACAGCAGAAGTCGCGCAGCAGAGCGCGCCCGAAGAACCCGCTGCTGAGCAACCGCCAGCCGAACAACCCCCGGCTGAAACAGGCGGATTACCGGCCCCTGTCGCGGGGGCGGGTGCCTCGGGTGGTTTTGAACTCGGCGGCCATATTGCCACCTTCGGTAATCTCGACATCGCCCGGGCCGCCGGAATGACCTGGGTTAAGAAGCAAGTGCGCTGGAGCCTGGGCGAAGGCACCGGCAATGCCGCTGGAATTATCAACAGCGCGCGCGGGAATGGCTTTCGGGTCTTGCTAGGTGTCGTGGGGAATACGAATGAGATGGGCGACTACGATGCCTATATCGCCGCTTTTGCCGATTACCTGGGGCAGGTGGCCGCGCTCGGCCCAGAGGCTATCGAGGTCTGGAACGAACCCAACATCGAGCGCGAATGGCCACGCGGCACCATCAATGGCGCCACCTACACGCGCATGCTAGCCGCCGCATACAATGCCATCAAAGCCGCCAACCCGAATGTCATGGTCATCAGCGGTGCCCCCGCGCCGACGGGCTTCTTTGGTGGGGGCTGTGGCGCGGGGGGCTGTGACGATAACGTTTTCTTACGCCAGATGGCGAACGCAGGCGCTGCCCAATACATGGATTGTGTGGGCGCGCATTATAACGAGGGCATCATTGGCCCCGACCAAAACAGCGGTGACCCGCGTGGCGGGCATTATTCGCGCTATTTTGGGGCGATGCTCAATCTGTATTACAACACCTTTGGCGGTGCGCGGCGCGTCTGCTGGACCGAACTGGGCTATCTGACCCCTGAAGGGTATGGCCCCTTACCGGGTAATTTTGCCTGGGCCCAGAATACCACCCTGGGCCAACAAGCCGAATGGCTCGGGCGCGCGGCGGCGCTCTCGCGGCAAAGTGGGCGCGTACGTTTGATGATCGTGTGGAATGTCGATTTCCAGGTCTATGACAACGACCCCCAAGCCGGATATGCTATCCGGCGCGCGGATGGAAGTTGCCCGGCCTGTGGAGCACTCGCTGGGGCCATGCAGTAGCGCCCCATAAACCCCGCGTCAGCCTCAAAAGAAAAAATGCCCATCGAGTGATGGGCATTTTTTGAGCCATACATGAAAGCGTCACAGATACGAGGCGGAATAAAAGTTCCGGGATAGCGGATAGGGAGTACGAGTAACGACTTTCACGGATTATAGGCTGTCGGAGTGATTTGTTGTTCGTCAGCGTTGCATAATCCTGATACGAAAAGTATACCCACGGGCTATCAAATACCGATTAAAACCCGATTGAAATCCTATATAAATTCAGCACTTGGCCACCTAATCCCTCTCCGCGTCATCCCACAGGCGCATCTGACGATAAGTCGCGCGGGCTTGTTGCTGCGCTAAAAATGTTTTATACGGCATATCCCGCTTGGCCAGGTTACACGCTCGGCACGCCACAACGACATTTTTGCGCGTGTTTGCCCCCCCTGCCGCCAGCGGCACCACATGATCCAATGTCCAGCTATTTTCGCCGTATGCATCAAGCCCCATGCCGCAATAATGACAGCGCCCGCCACTATGCTGATAGAGCGCATCCAGGTCTTCTAATGTCAAATCACTATCTACTCCAGGCAACACCCGCGCGGCAGCGGTTGCTAGTCGCCCCCGCAAGACATGCCACCATTGTTTATTATCCGCATAGGACCGATACCCCGAATGTTCCGTATCCGTAAAGCGCAGCCAGTCGGTGGGGTGTTGCCAAAATGAGGCATCTGGCAAGCGCGTGGATGTATCGGCTTCGATGTTCATCATTTCGGCGCCAGCCAAATGGCTATTGATAAAATCCGTGCGCCGGAGGTTGGTTGTATCCCAAAATGTATGGGCCAAATGGCATGAATCCAAACGTGCCCCAGAGAAATCCGCGCGAAAGATATGGCCCTCAGTTAAGCGCACCCGAATCAATTCGGCCTGAGCTAAATTCGCGCCATCCATCACCACGCCAGAAAGATCGACATCGACCAGGCGAATACCGCGCAAGGCGCCCTCCTGAATAGCGCCCAGTGCGTGCAGGTCATCCCAAGCAGCGCGGGATTCAGCGGGGTGCAAGCTAGCGAGTTGGCGTTTTAGGTCATCAACATTAGGCCACATAGGGCCATCATAGCGCAGCACTGCCGCCACCGAAAGCATGATTCGACATTGCTCAGCACGTTTGATACATTCTAAACACATTAAACGAGATGGATTTATGCCCCCCCCAGCCCCACTTCCTGAGAAAGTATGCCCAGTATGCGAGCGCCCGTTCACATGGCGCAAAAAATGGGCCCGTCACTGGGATAGCGTCATCTATTGTAGCGAGCGCTGCCGCCGCCGCCGAAATACCCTGAAGCCGAAAGAGGATCATCCCCATGTCTGATACTTTGCCGCGCGATTTTGCCGACCGTGCTGCCCTTATCGCGTATGTTCGCGAGACGTTCGCGCCTTTTGACGACGACATTAGCCCGACGCGCGGCGGACGCCTGGCTGCCGAGGCTGCCTTACGGGCCATTGATCCTTCCCGCTATGGCAAAAACCGTAATTTTTTGGACGGTGCGGTCACCCGCTTATCACCCTATATCCGGCATGGGGTGCTCACATTGAACGAAGTGCGCGCGGTGGCTTTCGATAAAGTGCGTGATAAACAACAAGCTAAGAAGCTGGTGCAAGAGCTCGCCTGGCATGATTACTTTCAGCGCGCCTACGAGCAGTTAGGGAATGGCATCTGGCAAGATCGCGAGCCTTACAAAACAGGCTGGCGCCCGAATGACTACGCAGGCGAACTGCCCGACGACATCACACAGGGGGAAACAGGCTTAGCGTGCATGGATGCTTTCGCGCGTGATTTGCATCGCACGGGGTATCTGCATAACCACGCGCGCATGTGGTTGGCGGCCTATGTGGTGCACTGGCGGCGCGTCAAATGGCAGGCGGGCGCGCGGTGGTTCTTGCAACATTTGCTGGATGGTGACCCGGCCAGCAATAACCTATCGTGGCAGTGGGTCGCCAGCACATTTAGCCATAAGCCGTATATGTTCAATCGGCAGAATCTTGAAAAATATACAGATGGCGTCTATTGCAAGGCTTGTCCGCTGTATGGCCGTTGTGATTTCGAAGGCAGCTACGAAAGCCTGCAAGACAAGCTCTTTCGAGATGAGCAAGGCGCACCCCAGCCTCAGCACACCCCCCGCGCTGAGCGCTGGATACCCTATGATGAAACGCTCCCCAGCGATAATGTCGTGGTCTGGGTACATGGTGACGCGCTGAGCCCTTATAACCCGGCCTTACGGGCCTATCCCACCGCGCCCGCGTTGTGGGTTTGGGACGATGCGCTCCTCGCGGATTATAACCTGAGCCTGAAACGCCTCGTTTTTTTGTATGAAACCTTGCTAGAACTGCCCATTACCATCCAGCGTGGGGATGTCGTAACGCGCCTAGCTGAGTTTGCCGCCGCCCAAGGCACAGAAACAATCATCACGACGGATAGCCCGAGCCCGCGCTTTGATGATATCGCCTTCGGTTTGGAAGCGCGCGGCTTGAAGCTGCATAGGGTCTTTGATGAACCGTTTATTGATAGCGCTGCCCAGTTTGACCTAAAACGTTTTTCGCGTTTTTGGCGCAAAGCGGAACGTCTCGCCATGTATCCCCCGCCGTGAGCTAAACGGCGGGGGAGCATCGCCACCATAAGAGAAACGCTCTGCTATAATGCGCGGCTATGCAAAAGCGTTTATCATCTTTACCTCGTTGGCATATCGGTGTTGCCCTCTTGTTGGTGTTTTCTGGCGTGTATTTGGCCACCTATCGCGGTGCGTCCATCTCAGCGGATGAATTGCTGCTGTTTTCCAGCAGCGAATCGCTAATTCGGTATGGCACCCTAGATATTGTCAGCCTATATCACGAACGCCCCGTTTCGGAAGATACCTACTTTGTCATAGAACCACCGTGGAGAGCCTCTCAACACGAGCCCTTGCACAGTATCTTGGGAGCAGGGCTTTATGCGTTGGCCTATATAGTGCCTTCTGTGGGCATGTTACACACGGTTTGGATGCAGAATATCTTTGTCACGGTGGCCATTTTAGGGGTGGTCTATGCTATCGGTCGTGACTTAGGCTACGCCGTTAGCCTAAATCTGATGGTCGTCGGCTTGCTGGGGGTGGGGAGTATGCTCTGGCCATATAGCCAGACGTATTTCCGCGAACCGCTCTTAGCTTTTTGGACGATCTTGGCTTGTTGGTTTGCCTTACGCATCGCCCAACATCACAGCCTGGGGTGGTGGCTAGCCTTAGTCGGTGTGGTAAGTCTGGCCTTGCTCACCAAAGTTGCCGCTGTGCTGATGCTTCCGGCATTGGTGGTGCTACTTATTCCAGCCCAGATGCAACGCGCGACCTGGCAACGTGTGCTGGGAATATCTGCGCTATTTACCGTGGTTGTAGGTATCCTCTCGCTTATCATCAGCACCTATTTTCCACAATTCGATCGTTTTAATCCGCGCATGTATATTCTGCGCATCCAAACTGATTTTTCGGTGAATTACATCACCACCGTAGCTGGCGCATATCTCATCAGCCCAGGACGTAGCTTGTGGGCCACAAGCCCTATCTTGTTGTTGGCATTACCAGGGGCATGGTTCGCCTGGCGCCAGCATCATTGGCGTTTGGCCTTCGCGCCCTTCGTCTTGCTCCTGAGCGTGACCTTGGGCTATGGCTTAGGTGGTTGGGATTGGCACGGTGGGCGCGGTTGGGGCACACGCTATATATTGCATGTTGTGCCCGTTATGGGCTTGTTGCTATTGCCCTGTTTACAACATGTCGCCCAGACACCCTCGCGCCGCTGGTGGCTACTGGGTATCGGCTCAGTAAGTATGTTTTCTCTGCTGGTGCAAATGAGTGGCGTATTCGTCCCTATTGAGCATTACTATCGTGAAATGCAAAACTTGTTTGGCGCGGAGACCCTCCCCGCCCTTTACAACGAGGGTACCTGGTCCCTGCACTATACGATGTGGTTTCGCCAACTTCGCGCTTTGGGCACAGAAACACCGCCCCTAGCCTGGACAGCCCTAGAAACGCCGTGGGGCGTTTTTGCGGGTTTTGGCCTGATGCTCGTAGGCGGATTGGTTTTGGCGCGTTGGCGGGGCCGTTACGTGGCTCTGAGCGCTATGCTAGTGCCGGTTGTGTTTGGAATCACATTACTGAGCTTGAATGGGGACCCGCGCGTAGGGGCAAATCGGACCGAGTTGGCCACATTGCGCGAGCATTTAGAAGCCCATACGCAATCCGATGACCTCGTTTTACTGGTCGATCCGACATACCGTGCTTATTTTTTGAATCACTATCGAGGGGCAGCCCCGTGGGCCACATTACCCCATCCTGTGGGCGAGCGTTACAGCCCAACGGCCCCGCCTCAGGCTTTTGCTGAGGCACCTGAGGCGCGCCTTCAATACGAAATCGAATACCTGCTGGCTTACGCGGCACGCCAATACGAGACTATCTGGATCATCGAGCGCCAAGGGCCGTTTCATCCCTGGGCCTATCGCCCGGTGGAAGCCTATCTGGCGCAGCATTTTTACGCGGTCGGCAATTGGGAATATGCCGCTGATGTGCGATTGCTACGGTTTGCGGCGCTCCCCGCACCGAGCTATGACGCGCCCTACAACACATCCTATATTTCGCCCCAAACGCCCCAAGCATTCGGGGAACATATCACCCTGACGGGGTATGATCTGCCCACCCATAGGGCGCCGGGTGAAGTAGTGCCCCTCTCATTGGAGTGGCTGACCGTCGCCCCTCTTGCAGAGGACTATAACGTCAGCGTGCAATTGTTATCTGCCGATGGCGCGCTTGTCATAAGCCGCGATAGTGTGCCAGGGGGCGGCTTTCACCAGACATCGACCTGGGCGCCTGGGGTACCGGTGGCCGACCATCATGGGCTGCTATTGCCCGCAGAACTACCCCCCGGATTGTATACGCTGGCAGTTGCTTTGTATGATTGGCGCACTGGTGAACGCTTGGAGGTTGCCGATCAACCAGACAACCTCGTGCCCCTGGGTAGTCTTAACGTTAACTGATTTCACCCATGCTGTTACTACCGCGCAGCTTTACCCCCCCCACTTTAATCCAGTGTGCCGTGGCCACAACATCGCCCACCTGAGGTTTCCATGTACTCATGAACGTGTTCTTGTCTAGGTTTGTGGTGGCAATAAAAGGCAAGTTACGGTTATAGCGCCCGCGTATGATAGACTCCATAATTTCAATGCGGTCAGAGCTATAGCGTTGTAGGTTAAACTCATCGAAGATGACCACCGGGGCGGTTATAACACTGTATTTCAAGTCGCTCGCTTTGGGGCCATTATCGCGCCCGTATGTCTCTTGAATGTTGCCTATCAAGTCTTGCACACGGATGTAAAGTACCGCGACACTGTTTTGCATTAGCATATGCGCAATGCTGATAGCCAATCCCGTTTTGCCCACGCCGGGTTCCCCTGTAAAGACAAGCGAGTTACTGGAATGGTTGTGGTCTAAAACGCTGCTTCCGAACCCAGCTAAACGCCTAATTTCTTCGACAGAGAATTCCTGCTTATATTGTTGGGAGAACAGTTTACAAGCCGCAATCGCCAATTCTTTGCCTTGCAACGATACCCCGAGCGCCTCGAAGGTCTCTAATGAGAGATTGTGATAGGCCGAGGGAACACCGCTTTGCTTGAATTGGCGTTCATACGTTTTTCGGCGAACAGCCTGTCCAGCCTGACAATGAGGATTTGGGCAGGGAAAGGTTTTTCCAGCTAATCTGTGGCCAGGTTCTAAATCTGGCAAGACCATCCCAAAATCCTGGCACTCCTCACAAGCGTATTTTTTATTCTTCTCTTTCGTTGCGTCGGGGACGGCAGGGTTAGCGGCGTCCGCCGTTGCGTCGGGGACGGCAGGGTTAGCGGCGTCCGCTGTTGCGTTGGAGACGGCAGGGTTAGCGGCGTCGGCTGTTGCGTCGGGGACGGCAGGGTTAGCGGCGTCCGCTGTTGCGTTGGAGACGGCAGGGTTAGCGGCGTCGGCTG
>DAOTVD010000135.1:0-13881 GCA_034437075.1 Anaerolineae bacterium | reverse complement strand
TTACCCGCGAGGTGCTCAATCGTTGCGATGGCCCGGTGATCCTTGTCTCGCGCTATACGGATAACAACCCCGTGCAACGCGGTTATCGGCGTTGGATGACCTGGCTGCGCCCCATGCTGACCCGCGCCGAAGAGGATGAAATCGTACGCGAAGCCCGCGACCATGCCATCCCGACCTTGGATTATCACGTACTGTTTTTGCTGTCTATTCTCATCGCGTCGTTGGGTTTGCTGCTCAACAGCCCGGCGGTGGTCATCGGCGCTATGCTCGTGGCGCCGCTGGTGCAGCCCCTGATGGCCTATTCGGTGGGGATGGTCACGGGGCGTATTCCGCTAATGCGCCGGGCGAGCGTCACGGTGATGATTGCGGCTTTGTTGGGGCTTTTGCTGACGATTCTGTTGGGGCTGTTTTTGCCTATCAAAGTGCCGACGGATCAAATGCTAGCCCGAGGCAACCCGACCGTGTTAGATGCCGGTGTGGCGTTGGTGTCTGGGTTTGCCGCCGCGTATGCTACTGCCCGGCGCGATATTCCCGCCGCGTTGGCCGGGGTCGCGATTGCTGCCGCGTTGGTGCCGCCGCTGGCCACGGCGGGGCTGGCCATCGCGTTTCGCAGTGCCGACCTGGCCTTCGGCGCGTTTTCGCTCTTTGTGATGAACATTTTATACATCAGCCTGGCGGGTTGGTCGGTGTTTTTCTGGCTGGGGATGCGCCCCCGTACTGAAGAAGAACAAGCCAATCACCGCCAAGTATCAGCGGCCTTTGTGGGGCTTTTGGTGGTGCCTTTGCTGCTGATCTTCCTGAATTTGACGGGCACGGCTACGGACACGACCACCATCGAAAACACGCTGGACGCGGCCTTCAGCCCCGGCGAGGTTGTATCGGTGGAGTACACACCCGCGTCGCTAGAAAGGGGCGAACCGTCCCGCGTTTTGGCGACGTTGCGCAGCCCGCGCAACCCCACCCGGGCCGAAGTCCGCGCCGCACAGGACGCACTGCGCGAGGTGACCGGCAATGACAGGATCGAATTGCAGATCGTCGTCGAGCGCGTGATTACGCCTTAGCTTAGCCGGCTCCGTTTTAAGCCGACAGGCTGTTTGGCGGGTGCCTCGGTACATCATGGCCCGCTGCATAGCGCGAAAAAGGTCTCGTAAATGGGCGATTTCGGCGCTTGGTTGGCGGTCACCAGGCCGTTCAGGCGCATCTCCGCGTGCATGGCATCCGACCAAGCATACCAAATGATGACGGCGACCTGCGCAGCATGGTTCGCGCGGATGTCTTCGTAGAGCGTGCGCATATACGCGGCGGCTTCGGCCCAGCGCGTGGGCGCATTGTCGCCACCTGCGCCCACTTCGGTGACCCACAAAGGCATTCCCGGCAAGGCGCGTGCATAGGCGTTCAACATCCGCCCCACATCGCCATAGGGCGCGAAGACGCTCGGTTCATCCGGCGCGCCAAATCCGTAAGGATGAATCGCCACGGCATCCACGGGCAACTGCCCCCCCAGTGCATTATGCACCGCGCGTAGATAGTTGCCGCTGGGGTCTAGCAACCCGCTCATGAGCACAGTGCTTTGGGGCGCGCGCGCGCGGATGGCCGCTGCGCTGCGTTGTAGTAGGGCGGCATACGTCGGCGCAGGGACGGAAATAGCCGCCGGATTCTCAAAATCAGAGTCTACCTCGTTCCAAATCTGGTAAGCTGCCACCTGATCTGCATAGCGCGCGGCCACTTGGCCCACGACCCCCGCGAAACGGTCGGTATAAGCCGCCCAATCGGCAGCGCCCATGGTCGTGAAGTCGTAGCCGCCTAATTCGCCATAGGTCTGATGATTGAGCACGAGCAAGATATTCACGCCACGCGCCCGATAGGCCGCGATCACATCATCATAAAACGCGAAAGCCGCTTGCAAAGAGGGAAAATGCACGGGCGAGGCCGCCAGCACGAACCGCACCCAGCCCGCCCCGGCCATCTCCGGCGCGATATTCGGGTAGCCCTGGCGAGAGGTGGGGTCAATGTTTAAGCCACAGGCCACGCGCATCCCCGCGCCGCGCGTTGGCCCCGTCCAGGTGACGGCAAAATCGGCGCGTTGGGTTTCGGGGGTCACTAGGCGGGTGAGTATCCAACCCTGGCGGGCCTCCGGCGCGAAGGTGACGACCTCGTACCAGAATTGATCGACCGTGCGCCCGATAATCACCAGGGGCGTGTAGCGGGCTAGCGTCGTCTGAATATCGAACCGATAGCCCGGCCCGACCCGCAGGTTGGCCCCCTGGGGGCCAGTGATGCGCGCGTTGGCACCCTGGGGCAAGACGGGCGTTGGGGGATTGTTTGGGTCTATGGTGGCGGTTGGGGTGGGGGGTAACGTGGCCGCAAACGCGATGCTATCCCCGGTTTGGACGTCGAGCAAGGTTGTATCGCTCGCGGCGATCCAGGCGCGCGCGCCATCCGGCAATTCGGCAAGATACCACACGCTTCCTTCGGTATCGTAGCCAAAGGCCAGCACCACAAAGCGCGCATCCGTGGCCAGAGGCCGCACCACGGGATAGACCCGCCCCGGCCCGGTGTGCGCGGTGACTTCGGCGGTCGTCCGCGCGGGTAGGCGGCTGAGGGTCGCAGTCGGGAAGGGGCGCGGGGTGTCGGTGGGGCCGGGCGCGGGCGATGCGGTCGTGGTGGGGAACGGGCGCGGGGTATGCGTCTGGGTGCTGGTGGGCGTCAACGAAGCCGTTGGGGCGATGCTGACGGCTGTTTGCGTCGGGCGCGGGCGGGGGGTAGCGGTTGCGAATTCGGCTTCGGTGGGTATGCGCGGCGTTTCTGGGCTGGGGGACGCACAGGCCGCCAAAATGACCAGCAGAATCCCGCCCAGGACGAACGAGCGTAACACAGCAATCATACCGCTTAGTGTACCGGAAACGCGCCCGCCAGGACATTCCGCATAGGGCTTTGGATTTGAACAGAAGGCCCCTTATCCCGTAATATCGTAGCTATACGTTCATGCAATTCACCGGAGACGTTATGCGAAACATGATTTTACCCCTGGCAGTGGCAGCCCTGCTGCTCTTGCCTGCGTTAGCGATTGCTAGCTCTACAGAATCCCCCGCCGTTGCGTTGCCCGCTCAGGATGAGGGCGAACTCAGCACGTTTAATTGGCCCAGCTTGGGCCTTAGCCTAGAATACCCCAGCGGTTGGACGGTTACTTCGGCGCAGGGCTTCGACTTTGTGATCGTCGCGCCACATGGTGACGGTGCCGCCGCCGACGCTGCGCCCAACTTTATGGGGGTGCAGAGCATCGAAATGGGTCCTGATGATACCGTGGAGTCTGTCTTTAACAACGTGTTGGCCGATAGTGGCGTAGAAGCCACCGCAGATACCTTCGGCGGGGTGGAGGCCCTTAGCGGCGTGGTGCCTGCTGGGGATAACGGTCAGCAAGCGCGCCTGGTGGCCTTCACGCCGGATGACATCACCTTTGCGCTGTTGATCGTCTCGGCCCCCGAAGATGAGTCCGCCGAATTTACCCAGCAAGTGCAAAGCGTGCTAGAAAGCGCCGAAGTGGAGCCCCTAGCCCTAGACACGGCCCAACTGAACGAACAACTTCAGAGCAGCTTGGCCGCAGAAGAGCGCTTGCTGCTGGGCGAGGCCGACGCGCCACTCCAGATGATCGAGGCCTTCGATTTCTCTTGCTCGCATTGTGTCGATTACGCCACCAGTATTTCGCGCCTGGTGCAAGATTACGTTCAGACTGGCGAAATGCAATTCGAATTCCTGCCGCTGACCTTCGTCGGGCGCGAGCTTTCCAACGATGCGACGGTCGCGTTCTATTGCGCGACGGAATTGGGCTTCGGCTGGGATATGCACAAGGCTATTTATGCAGCTTATCGTGAAGGCGGCGGCATCCAGGCTTACGCGGCAGAAAATATGCTAGAAACTGCCGAGGCGCTAGAAACTGACGCCGATATGGAAGAATTCGCGACCTGCCAGGCGGATGGCCGCTATGATGAGGTGATCGCCGCGCAAGCCGCCCGTGCGGATGAACTCGGCATCACGAGCACGCCCGCCGTGCTGTTGGGCATCGCCGATGAACCGCCCGCGCTGTTGCGTGGCCCCGAAGGCCAGGTCATTACTGGCGCGGTGAATCTATCGGGGTTGTACCCGCGCCTAGATGAACAATTGGCCGAAGCCACGAGCGGCTAAAGCCTCACCGCACATTTGGATAGGGCGCCTACGGGCGCTCTTTTTTTATGGCCTAAAGTGAGGCATAAGAAACGGCTAATGCGGCAAGCCATCCACCAGCCAATTCAGCGCTTGTTGTTCATCCGCCATCAAACGATGGGCCAGGGCGGGTTGGCGATGTTGGGCTTCGCGCTCTAGCCACAGCCGAAACATGCTGGACGTATGATGCACGGGCAAAACAGTCGCCACACGTCCATAGACATTCGGCCCGACGGCCTCTAGCATACGGTCGGCCTGGCGCCGGGTGTGCGCGATCAGCGCGGGTTGCAGCATCGTGCCAATTTGCAGATTCTGCAAGGCTAGATAAGGCCGGTTGGGGTTCCAGTTTTGCATCGTTTGGGTGATGACTTCTAGCAGTGTATCGACCAGCCCATGGGTCATGGTTGGCGTATCGACGGCATACACGATTATTTGCCCATCGTATAACCAGTGCAGGGTGATTTCTGCGCTAATAACCTGGCTATGTGCTGGGGTACCGGAATGGGATTGGAGCAGGGAATCAGACATCCCCATAGATGATGGGCCTGACTACTTGAAGAACGATGCCCTTATTATACACCCAGACCTTGCGTGTTCGCTTCGCTAGCCCCCCATCTTAAGCAATCCTGACCCCATCTCTATGGAGGTTTAATCATCCTTTGATAGGCCGCAGTTCGACCTGCAAGACTCGCCCCGGGAAGATGAACGCCAAGAAATTTTCATACACATCTGGCCAGCGATTGGCCAAGGCGGCTATGCCCAGCAGCCGATGCACCTTGCCAAAGACGATCCGCCGTTGCGCGATGCGAAAGCGCGCCCGCGAAAACCAATTCGCTTGGTCGGTGTCGGGCGTCCAAAACCGAAAGGTATGATACGCAAAAAACCGGACGTGGGTCGGGTCACCAAAAGCACCCACGCAGGCAAAATAGGGCACTTCGATGATGATGCGCGCGTCCGGCTGGCTGATGCGGTGGATTTCTTCCATCAGGGCGGGTAAATCGCGAATGTGTTCCAGCACATGGTAGGCATATAAGCCCGTTATGCTACTCGTCGCGAAGGGTAACGGCGCCCCTTCAAAATTCGCGATGACGTCACAAGCCCCAGTGGGCGCGACATCCACGCCAAACGTGCTGCTGATGGGTTTTTCCCCGGCGCCTAAGTTCAGTTGTGCCATTCAAAAAGTCCTTCTATTGTAACTACTCAGCCCTCACCCCAACCCCTCTCCCAAACGGGCTTTCAGCCCTGGGAGAGGGGCAAAAAGTGTCGGTTTCGGGTCGTTTTCCCCTCTACCAGCCGCAAAGCGGCGTTTGGGAGAGGGGGATTAAGGGGGTGAGGGGGAAGAATTGGCATAGCCTGAGCAGTTACCTTCTATTTTGGTGCCCAAAGATTATACAGCATCTCTATTGCCCTGGAGCGCGCCCCGAATTGGTGTACTGGGGCGCGTGCTGATTTTGCTAAACTCCGTTTATCGACATCACAAAGCTACAAAAGGACATGCGGATATGTTCAAGCGCAAACATCCCCAACGTATCGAGCCCGGCCCCGGCCAGGAATCCGTGTGGGATTACCCCCGCCCGCCTGCCATCGAGCCCAGCCAGCGCCGCGTGCGCGTGGTCTTCAATGGCGAGACGATCATCGACAGCACCAACGCCTATCGCATCTTAGAAACCAGCCATCCGCCGACTTACTACATTCCGCAAGAAGACGCCAAGATGGCATACTTCCACCCCACCCAGCGCCGCACATTCTGCGAGTTCAAAGGCCGCGCGGCGTATTGGACGATCACCGTGGGCGATAAATCCGCGCCGGACGCGGCCTGGCAATACCCCGATGCCAGCGGCAAGTACGCGCCCGTCAAAGGCTATATCGCGCTGTATCCGGGCCGCATGGATGCCTGCTACCTGGACGATGAAGAAGTCCAGGCCCAAGAGGGCGACTTCTACGGCGGGTGGATCACCAGCGACATCGTTGGCCCGTTCAAAGGCGGGGCGGGTACTTGGGGCTGGTAGAGCCACAGGGCGTATTTTTCTTTTCGCTTCAGACCGCTTATAGTTGTAGGTCATGCGCATGATTCGCCGGCGCGGGACGCGCGCTCGCGCCGGAGGTGCCAGGCATCTGCGCGGAGATGATAAAGAAAGGAAAAAATTTCATGAGTGACCAGACCTTTACCCCCCCTACAACTGAATGGTATCGCCCCACCGAGGAGATCGTCCAGGCCGCCCACGTGCCCGATTACGAGGCGACCTATGCCAACGCCATGGCCGACCTGGAAGCGTTCTGGGCCGAGCGCGCCAACGAATTGCACTGGTTCGCCCCTTGGGAAAAAGTCCTGGATGCTAGCGAAGCGCCGTTTTATAAATGGTTCGTCGGCGCCAAAACCAATATTGCCTACAACGCCCTGGATCGTCACCTGAGCACCTGGCGGCGCAATAAGCTCGCGCTGATCTGGGAAGGCGAAGACGGCGCTAAGCGCACCTTCTCCTATTGGGCGCTGACGCGCGAAGTGAACCGTTTTGCCAATGTGCTGCGTAGCATGGGCGTCCGCAAGGGCGACCGCGTGACGATTTATATGGGCCGCGTGCCAGAGATCGTCTTTGCGATGCTGGCGTGTGCCAAAATCGGCGCGCCGCATAGCGTCGTGTATGGCGGATTTAGCGACCAGGCGCTGGCCGACCGTATCGAAGATTCGCAAAGCCGCGTGCTCATCACGGCGGATGGGGCTTGGTTGCGCGGTAAAGTCGTCCCCCTGAAAGATACGGTCGATGAAGCCATTCATCGTTCGCCCGTCGTGGAGCAAGTCATCGTCGTGAAGCGCACCGGGCAAGCGGTCAATATGGAGCAAGGCCGCGATTATTGGTACCATGACCTAGTAAACCTGCCCATCGCCAGCACCAGCTGCGAAACCGAAGTGATGGATGCCGAAGACCCGCTGTTTATCCTCTACACCAGCGGCACCACGGGCAAACCCAAAGGCGTGTTGCATACCCATGGTGGCTATCAGGTTTATACCTCCACGACCCTAAAATGGGCCTTCGACATCAAAGAAGAGGATCGTTGGTGGTGTGCCGCCGACCCGGGTTGGATCACTGGGCATAGTTATATCGTCTACGCGCCGCTGATTTTGGGCGCGACCAGCTTTTTATACGAAGGCGCGCCGACGTATCCTTACCCAGATCGCTGGTGGAAGATGGTCGCTGAATATGGCATCACCATTCTGTACACCGCACCAACGGCCATCCGGGGGCTGATGCGCTTTGGGGATGCCTGGCCGGGTCGGCATGACCTAAGCACCCTGCGTTTATTGGGCTCGGTGGGCGAACCGATTAACCCCGAAGCCTGGCGCTGGTATTACGATGTGGTTGGCAAAAAGCGCTGCCCTATCATTGATACCTGGTGGCAAACCGAAACGGGCGGCTTTATGATTACGCCTTTGCCGTCTGTGCCGTTGAAGCCGGGCAGCGCCACGCGCCCCTTCCCCGGCATCGAAGTGGACGTGGTCGATGACCAGGGCAATAGCTGCCCGCCCGGCGAGGATGGCAAACTCGTCATCAAAAAGCCCTGGCCCAGTATGCTACGCACCGTCTACGGCGACCCCGACCGTTTTGTGCAGCAATATTGGAGCGAATACGCCGAACAAGGCTGGTACTTGGCTGGGGACTCGGCGCGCAAAGACGAAGACGGCTATATCTGGGTTATTGGGCGGATTGACGATGTTATCAAGGTCAGCGGCTATCGCCTGGGCACTGCGGAAATCGAATCCGGCCTGGTGAGCCATAGCGCGGTGGCTGAGGCCGCCGTCATCGGCATCCCGGATGACCTGAAAGGCAACGTCATTTACGCCTATTGCATCCTGGTGGCGGGCTTCGAAGGTAATATGGAATTGGAAGACGAACTGAAAAAGCATGTCCGCAATGAGGTCGGGCCGATTGCCGTGCCCGCGAAAATAGAATTTGTGGAGAAACTGCCCAAGACCCGCTCGGGGAAGATCATGCGCCGCGTGCTGAAGGCCCGCGCCCAGGGCTTGCCCGAAGGCGACCTGAGCACCCTGGAAGACTAACGCGCCTCGTTGCGTATCACCGTGAGGGCTCCCACTTGAGGAGCCCTTTTGGGTTGGCCTACACGCGCGCGGTGACGATTTCGGTCGTCAGGGGCAGGGTAAAGTGGAAGGTCGTCCCCTGTTCGAGTTCGCTTTCTACCCAGATTTTACCGCCTTGTTGCTCGATCAACTGGCGGGTGAGTGTCAAGCCTAGCCCGGTGCCTTTTTCGTCTAGGGCTTTTTGGTTGGTGGAGCGGAAGTATTTTTCGAAGAGGCGTTCTAGGTCTTCTTGGCTGATGCCATAGCCGTCATCCTGAATTTCGATGTGTAACACGCGCCGCGCGCCTTTGGGGTCCCATTCGTTGTCGGCGGCGGTCGCCCGCACGACGATATGACCATCGGCGGGGGTATATTTGTTCGCGTTGGTCAAGAAATTAATGAAAATCTGATTCAGGCGCGTCGAGTCGGCATAGACTTCGGGCAAATCTTCCGGCACATCGATGTCTAGGGTTTGGTTTTTCTCTTGGAAGGCTTGCTGCACGGTGGATACTGCATCATCCAATACCGGGCGCACCTGCAACGATGCCAGCGAGAGCTTTAGTTCCCGTTTGGCCTCCAAAAATTCCATGTCGCGGATGTCATTCACCAGATGTTCCATATGTTCCACATTGTTATGCACGGTTTGCAAGAATTGGGTTTGTTGGGTGTTGAGTTCGCCCACCACGCCGCGCACCAATAGGCTGGTGTAGCCTTTCATGGAGGTTAGCGGATTTTTCAGTTCGTGCGCGATGAATGATACAAAGTCTGCACGGGCTTTTTGCTGGTCTTCTAGCTGAGTGTAGAGCATCGCGTTAGAAATCGCCGAGCTTGCGCGTTCTACCAGGCGTTGTAAGAAGCCCAGGTCGAACAGATCGAGCACGCCGTCTTGGGTGGTTTCTACCAAGATCGCGCCGATGACTTGCGGGCCTTGGATCATGGGCACGGCGATTTGCGCCCGGCAACCGGGCAAAGTTTCGGTATAGTCGGGGTCGCGCGCGACATCCGGCACGAAGGCGGGCGTGCGCGAGCGGATCACGCGCTTGAGGATGCCGGTTTCGCGTGGGATGGATTCGCCCTGCTTGCTGGGGGCAAATAGGCTGTCTTCGGCATAATTGCGCGAGGTCTTTAGCGTTAGGATTTTGCGGTCTTCGGTGGTGGTTAGCAGCGCGCCATGGCTGGCGCCGGTTTGGCGCAAGGCCCAGTCCATCACAATCTCAATCAGTTGATCCAGATTCAGGGTTTGGTTGAGCGAATGGTCGATGGCGGCCATATTTTCGAGTTCTTCCACCCGGGCCAGCAGTTGTTTGTCCTGGCTTTCGAATAAGCGCGCGTTCTGGATGGCGACGGCGGCTTGCCCGGCGAAGGTCGTAGCCAAGGCCGCATCCTCGTCCGTGAAATAACTATTATCGGTCTTGTTGATCACCTGCAAAGCGCCGATAGCCTCATTTTGGGCCACCAGCGGCACGGTGAGGATCACGCGCGACCTAAAGCCACTGCCGTCATCCGCGAGGTCTTCCTTCGGGATTTCTGTGGTTTCTTCGTCAAATTCGCCGGGCTTGTTCTCCGAGATTTCGCCATGCCAGCGCGTTTCGCTGGCCAAGTCGTTCACGATGATGGGCTCGATGCGGTTGATGGCGTCGGCGGCCAGGCTAGGCTCATCGCGCTTGATGCGCGTACCGACCAGTTCATCGCCCGCGCCGCCCGCGACCACACGAAAGACGAAATCTTCGCTACGTTCATCCACCAGGATGAGGCTACCGGCTTCGCAGCCAAGAATCTCCACTGCGCTTTCGGTGATGGTCTCTAGCAGGCGGTCGACGTCTTCCAACTCGGAGGCCAACTGGCTAGAAATATCGTTCAGGGCTTTCAATTGCGCCGCGCGTTGTTCCGTCTTGGCAAAGAGTTGGGTTTTGTCGATGGCGCTCGCGGCGATATTGGCCACGTCTTGCAAAATCTGCAATTGGTCGTTCGAGAACGTGATGTTGACATCCGAGGAACCAATGCCCATGACGCCCAACAAGCCCCCCGCCCGGCCCGAGGTGTCCGTCAGTAAGGGCACCCCGATCCAGGCGTGCATATCCGGCGCGTTGATGCGGTACTGCGGATCGCGGCGGACTTGCTCGTGCGAGTAGTTTTCTAGGCGGATGGGTTTTTGCGTTTCGGCCACTTCGCTGATGACATCTGTGCCCATGGCCCAGCGTGTGTTTTCGATACTGCTTAGGCGCTCGTCGCCATCGACATAAAACGAATAGTATAGCTCGTTAGTGGCCACATCGTACAACACAATCTGGAACTGGTCGGCGTCGATGATGCGCGTGGTTTGCGCAAAAATGAGTTCGAGCAGTGTATCGAAGTCAATTGCATAATTAAGCGCGCGCGACACTTGCGAGAGCACATCTTGAATCCGCACGCGCTGTTCTAGGTCATTCACGAATTGCGCGCGTTCTACCGCAAAAGCGGCCTGTTCCACCAGGTTTTCGATGAAACGCAGGTCTTCGTAGGTGTACAGATCACCATTGCGCCGAGGGCCGACGGCTAAAAAGCCATGCAGGCGCTGCCGGCCTTGCAATCGGATGAGCAAGGGCGTGCCCAGCACCCCTAGGCGGGCGCGGTCGTTGACCACGCGCATGGGTAAGGGCTCGCCGGGCGTCAGGTAGAGGATGGCTTGTTCATCGCGCAGCAACGCCACCACGCCGCTTTCCGCCGGAAAATTGACATCGGTTTCAGGACGTTTGCCGTCTTCTAGGGCGAGGGCGCTGTAGCCTTGCAACCGATCGTTATACCCAAAGGGAAAGACATAACGCGGTGCAACGGTCTCTTGTAATTCGACTTGCACTGTGCGCATGACATCCGAAAGGCTGATGGCATCCGTCAGGCGGCGCACAAAGCCTTCTAGGCGTTCTTGATAGTTGCGGCGCTGGCGGAACATCACCCGGTCTACCTGAACGCGCAAATAGTTATACGCCGGTTGGAACAACAGCACGATTAACCCAATCGCCACCGCGATGAGGATGGGGTTGTCGGCGGCGATAGCATCTGCTGTGAGCAAACTCAGGCCCAAAGCCGCCAGAGAATACCCCACCAGCAGCAGCGCCGTCAGGCCGACATACACCACAAATTCTGGGATCACTTTATCCGTTTCTAGCAAACGATATTGCAGAATGGCGTATCCGGCGCTCAGGGTAAACAGAATCGACGCCAATTGCATCACCGGGGTAATGGGGTCGGGGATGTCGCCGCCCATAATCGCCGTGACCAGCAACCACGCCAGCAACGGAAAGAAAGCGACCCCAGCCCCAGCGCCCACAAAGGTCGCCTGTTCGCGGACTACAGGCGAGCGCGAATATTGCCGCCGCCAATACATCACACCCACCAGAATGAGGGTCGAGGCGAGATAAATGCCCAGGGGCACCAACAGGGTGTTGACTGAGATATTGGCCGCATCCAACGGGACGGTTAACACGGCCAATACGCTTGCTAAGATGATGGGCAAATAGCGTGCGGCGGGCGCACGATGAATGAAGGGTAAGTCATTGGGGAAGCTCAGCGCGAAAGTCATCAGGAAACCACCCGCCAGATACACCGCACCAATCCACAGCGGTTCAAGCGCGAATGTCGTCATCAGGTCGAAGCGCCCTGCCGCGACCACCGCCAGCGTGGCGGAGGTCATGCCCACCAGGCGCGCCGCGCGCGAGTCCGGGCGTCGCCAGATGACCAACACACCCAGCGCCAGCAACACGATACCGCTGACCATGCTCACGCCGAAATGAATGGCATAATCGGCTAGCGGAAAATCGACCAGCGTCACCGTGACGTTGCAGGTGAACACGCTGTCTGGGTCACATGCGATGTTGGGATGTTCTTCGGGCGGGCCATCTAGGATGAACTGCACGCGGTCGCCGGCGTCAAACTGGCCCAGGGCGCTTTGGTAGGCGGCCAGGCGGTCGTCGGCGGCCCACTCTTGCCCGGCCAGGCCAATGATGCGTTTATCGGCTTCGAGGCCGGCATCCCACAGGGGCCAGGCTTCGTCCGAAAACGGCGACACGTTTTCCAGGCGCATCGAACGGTCGAACATGCCACCGGGAAAAGGTTGCCCTTGCCATTGCAAGCCCAGGATCAAATATAAGGCTAGGATAACCCCAGCACCCACTATGACCACCAGGCTCAGAACATCAATGAACCATTCCGAACCGACTAAGTTACGCATCCGGCGCTGAAACGTTTCGGGACGTTGTCGGGTGGGGTGGGTTTGCGTCGCAGTGCTCATAGGCCCATTTTGCTCCCTGTTTAATCTGAACACATTTTAACATATT
Organism: Anaerolineae bacterium; assembly: GCA_034437075.1. Taxonomy (GTDB): domain Bacteria; phylum Chloroflexota; class Anaerolineae; order Aggregatilineales; family J027; genus DAOTVD01. The sequence continues at coordinate 1,293 of DAOTVD010000135.1, read as the reverse complement.
GCGCTCTCCCTCAGCAGGTCGCCATGGTCAGAATTTGGTTTGAGGTACAATCAGAGTATGGCAAATGGACAAGAAGCCGAGGGTATATGCTATGGCGATACGAGTCTTAATCGGCAAACCGGGGCTGGATGGCCACGACCGGGGCGCGAAGGTCATCGCGCGGGCCTTGCGTGACGCAGGCATCGAGGTTATTTACACCGGGCTACGCCAAACGCCCGAAATGATCGTAGAGGCGGCCCTGCAAGAAGACGTGGACGCCATCGGGCTATCGATTCTCTCTGGTGCGCACATGACGCTGGTGCCGCGCATCCTAGAGGCCATGCGCGAGCACGGCTTGGGCGATGTGCCGCTAGTGCTGGGCGGCACCATCCCAGAGGATGACGCGCAAGCCCTGAAGGCGCTGGGCGTACAAGCCGTTTTTGGGCCGGGCGCGCGCACCGATGAGATCGTGGCGTTTATTCGGGGTGTTGTGGCGGAATGAGCTTCTCCGCTGACCCTGCGGCATGGGTCGCGCGCATTCGTGCCGGGGATCGTCGCGCCTTGGCCCGCGCCCTGACGCATATCGAAAACGACACCGCGCCCGCGCTGCTGGCCGCTTTGTATCCGCATACGGGCCAGGCGCATTATATCGGCGTGACGGGCGCGCCCGGGACGGGTAAAAGTAGCCTGGTCAACGCCCTGGCGCTGCACTTGCGCCGCGCTGGGCAGACCATAGCAATTTTGGCCGTAGACCCCAGCAGCCCCTTTACGCGCGGCGCGGTACTGGGCGACCGTATCCGTATGCGTGACCTAAGCGGTGACCCTGGCGTATTCATCCGCAGCATGGCCACGCGCGGCAGCCTGGGCGGCCTGGCGCCCACGACCTTAGACCTTGCGCGCGCGCTGGATGCTGCCGGGTTCGATGTCGTAATCCTGGAAACAGTCGGCGCGGGCCAAAGCGAAGTAGCCATCGCGGGGGCGGCCCATACGACGCTGGTCGTCGAAGCACCGGGCTTGGGGGATGACATCCAGGCCAACAAGGCGGGTATTCTGGAAATTGCGGATATATTGGTCGTGAACAAGGCAGATTTACCCGCCGCGCGCGGCGCGGTCGCTGCTCTGCGTGGGATGCTCGACCTGGGGCATCGGATGCGCCCCGCCGGGGGAAATGGGCCATTGTTAGGCGTGCCGGGGGATGCCATCCCCGATGATTGGGTGCCGCCCATTGTGGAAACGGTCGCGCTACAGGGGGAGGGTATCCCGGCGTTGGCCGAGGCCCTGGCAGCGCATCGGGATTATCTAAGGGCGGGCGAT
>DAOTVD010000134.1:0-7937 GCA_034437075.1 Anaerolineae bacterium | reverse complement strand
ATGCAGGCCGCAGCCAGTAAGCTTAGCATGATATGACGGAAGGATGGCATACGCTCACTCCTTGTACAGTTGGTGTTCGAGGATGTAATCCAGCACGACATCCGGCAGGCGATAGCGCACGGATTTTCCCGCGCGGATGCGGGCTACAATGTTTGTAGACGATATTTCGATTTCTGGCGATTCAATCGCGATGAGCCGCTCGCGCAATTGGGGGAGCGCTTCGTAAAGCTGCGCCATATCCGGCGGATTTACCGGGCGGCTCATGACCACCAGATGACATTGCGCGACGATGGCTTCCGGTTGGTGCCAGGCCAATAAATCCCGTAATGAGTCGCTGCCCATCAGGAAGAACAGCGCCGCGCCAGGGTGGTGCTCGGCCACAATGCGGATCATATCGGCGGCATAATGCGGGCCTGGGCGGGTAACGTCTACAGCTGAGAGTTGAAACAAGGCCTGTCCGGCTATCGCCATTTCGACCATGCGCAGACGATGCTCGACCGCTGCACGCGGCCAGCCCTGTTTATGGGGTGGTTCGGCGGCAGGCACGAACAATACGCGGTCTAGGCCGAGTTCTTCGGCGGCTGTGTCCGCCAAGATCATATGTCCGATATGGGGCGGGTTAAAGGTGCCGCCAAAGATACCGATACGCATAAGGGATTGTCTTTCTGTTGGCCAGCGCTCAGTATGCCATGCCCGCGCGAGGCTGTCTAGTGACGCTCTGCCATTGCTAAAGCGACGCAATGCGTTATGCTGGCGTCGTTTTGAGGACATACCACTTGGATAGCTTCGCCCTGGCTAGTGTCTCTTGCTTCTTATGGACGATTGGGCCACAAGATAGTACAAAATGGCATAGACACCAGCGAAAAAAAAGCCTACGCTAAAGATAACGTAAAGAAGACAATTCAAAGACATCTTAAAAGTACCTTCAATGAATATGACGTCCACTATTCAAGAGATTCCATCGTTTCGTGAAAATGTGCGCATGATGGTCAATGAGGCGTTTCAGCTGATGTCCTTGCCATTGGGCATTCCTCAACAGATTCAGGCCATCAAATCGGTTATCAAAGTGCAGTTTCCCGTTGAGTTGAGTGATGGCAAAGTCCATACCTTTACGGGCTGGCGGGCCGTTCATAGTGAACATCGCTTGCCCGTGAAAGGGGGGCTACGCTTTGCGTCCTATGTCAATCAGGATGAAGTCGAAGCCTTAGCGGCATTGATGACGTACAAATGCGCGATTGTGAACGTGCCGTTTGGCGGCTCGAAAGGCGGTCTGGCGGTTGATCCGCGCTTGCTGACCGAAGATGACCTGGAACATGTGACCCGGCGCTTTGCCATTGAACTCATCAATAAAGGCTATATTAGCCCTGCCGAAAATGTCCCTGCACCAGATATTGGCACTGGCTCGCGTGAAATGGCGTGGATTGCAGACACCTACCGCGCCATCAAGCCGCATGACATTAATCATTTCGCCTGCGTAACGGGCAAGCCAGTCGAAACGGGCGGTATTCCGGGTCGCGAAGAAGCCACCGGGCGCGGGGTGCAGTACGTCATCCGCGAATTTTTCCGCCATCCGCACGACGTGCAACGCGCGGGTCTATCGCCGGGCCTAGCGGGTAAGCGAATCATCATCCAGGGTTTAGGGAATGTGGGCTACCATGCGGCGCGCAATCTACAAAGCGAAGATGATGCGTGTATTGTGGGCATCATTGAATGGGATGGCGGCGTGTATGATGAAAACGGCTTGAATGTCGAGCATGTTAAGAACCATATTCGCGAGCATGGCGGCTTAACCGGCTTTGCGGGGGGCATTTTCTTTGAAAACGGCGCGGCATTACTAGAAGAAGACTGTGATTTGCTCGTCCCCGCTGCTCTGGAAACGCAGATCAACGTGAGCAACGCCGCGCGCATCCGAGCGAACGTGATTGTCGAAGCCGCCAACGGCCCGGTGACTTACGCGGCTGACCAGATTTTGCGGGAACGCGGGGTTGTCGTTTTGCCGGATGCCTTCGTGAATGCGGGGGGCGTAACGGTTAGCTATTTCGAATGGATCAAAAACATCTCCCATATTCGTTTTGGGCGTTTACAACGTCGCCTGGATGAATGGCGCGGCCAGAGCATCATTGATGCTATCGAAGTGGCCACCGGGCAACCGATCCCCGTTGAACTGCGCCGGGGGATCATGATGGAAGCGGACGAACGAACCCTGGTACTGAGCGGCCTGGATGACACCATGCGCTTGGCCTATCAGGAAATTAGCGAGGTCTTCGCCCAGCAGGAGGCGATTCGGAATTTCCGCACAGCGGCCTATTATGTGGCTATTCAGAAGATCGCGAAAAGCTACGCCGATATGGGCATTTATCCGTAATCGGTGGTGCGAACAGGTTTCTAGCAAGGGGCTTAAGCCCCTTGTTGTTTTTTGGAAACCTCTTGGTTGTGCGATTATTTTCTGAAACAGCAAAAGCCGCTCGTTGGTTTTTGTTGGCCTAATCCGTCTTAGGCTTTTCCAAGTATTTAACTATGCCGCTTGCTTTTGTCGAAAAGGATACCGTCTTGATTTTACCCCCCTCTAGCTCCCCCCGAATTCAGGGGGAGAACTTACTCGTGCGCATAATGGCCCCTCCCTGAATTCGGGGAGGGGGATGGGGAGGGGTAATTATTTTTCTGGAAAAGCCTTAGGCTGCTCGCGGCGGTGGGGTTTGCCGCTGCGCTGTGCTGCCTGATAAAGTTCTTCTTCATACATATCAACCGTGCGTTCGATGTCGAAAACGGCCCGCACTTCCTCACGTGGTTGGGTATACTGTGCGCGGTGTTCGAGCACATCCAAAAGCGCTTCGCCAATCGACTGCGCGTCGCCTCGTTTGGCGAGTTTGCCCATCCCTGTTTCGCGCACCGGAACACGCCCGCCGGGGATGTCGGTCATGACGACGGGTGTACCGCATAACATCGCTTCGACTTGCACCAGCGCGAAGCATTCTGTGTCGCTGGTCAGCACCAGTACATCACATGCGGCGTAAAAATCCGCGAGTTCTTCGGGCGATTCGATTTGGCCCAGAAAGACCAGATGCTCGGCGTATTGGGCGATGAGGTCTTGCGAGGTATTCCAGGTATCCTCGTAGGTGATGTCGTATTGGCCCGCGAAGACTAGGCGCACATGCGGGTAGCGCTGCATGACCACATCCAGGGCTTTGATGGCCAGGTCGGGGCGTTTTTCGCGCACAAAGCGCCCCGCGAACCCAATCACCGGGTTGTTTAGGTGTGACCAACGCTCGCGCAATGCGGCCACTTTTTCGGGGCGCGGCTCTGGGATGACGATGGGCGGGTAAATAGGGCGCACCTTGTCCATATACGGTTGCAGGTAGTAGCTATTGTCGGCGTAATCCTGGCTATAGGCGATGAGCCGGTCGGCGCGTTTGGCCATGTAGGCATAATGCCAATAGGTAAAGCGCTCCACGAAGCGGTTAAAGGTGCCAGGCGGAAGCACCAAATCGCCGTGATGGGTGGAGATGAGGCCAGTTTTCGTGAAGCGCGCCACAACCGCCGCCAGAGATGTCTCTAGCATGGGTGTGCTCAGCCAGACGACATCATAACTGCGCAAGAAAAACCACAACGCCCAGGGATACGCGGGCATAATCATCCCGCGACTGACACGCAACGCTGCCCACAGGCGCACCACGCGCACGCCATTGATCGTCTCCTCGTCACGCGGTAAATCGGGGCTATGGCGTGCCGCCACGACGGTGACTTCGTGTCCACGTTCGGCTAGGCGCTCGGCCACGCGCTGGATGTGCAAGGGCACCCCGGTACGATGCGGCAGATAATATTGCAGGGCTATCAGAATTTTGAGCGGTTTTTTGGCGGACATCATGATCCTTTGATGGTTGTTTATGTTGGGGCTGCGGGGGCTATCGTATCATCTGTAGTACTTTGGACGCCTGCGCGCAACTGGGACACAGATAGTTGTTCACTCCATAGCCCGACCATCCCCAAGAGTATGTAGCCAGCAATGGTGATGGCATGCAGCAGCACTGCGAATGCGAGGGCAGGCGCATTCTCTGGTGCGCTAATGGCTTCGATGACCCCGGCTAGCCACAGGCCCGCTACGCCAGCGGCTTCGAAAGTGCCCAGATTGCCGGGCATGGCCGGGATGGCGATGGCTAGCGCGAGCATCACGATGGTCAGCATGATGGCCCCCCAGTTGCCCTCCTCAAAGAAGACCAACATCAGCACATATCCGCTAATGACCGACAAAGCCCAGGCGATAATCGTCCAGGCGATGGCTTCGGTGCGCAAGCGGGCATTGGTCAGTGGTTCTAGGCCATCCAGAAAATGATCGAGCCATTCCACCAGATTCAGGCGTTGCAAGGGGCGCATGCGTCGCATGGCCCAGGACAGGATGCGGTGCGGTAGCTCGCGATGATGGGCGAAATAGATCAACATACTAAACCCGATAATCGTAATGGCACCGACTGCGACCCCGACCCCCGTCCAAAATTGGGGTACATCCAGCAAGATGAGCGAGATGGACAGTAGCACCACCACCGCCGCGAGATCGAGCAGACGTTCCACCACAATCGAGCTAATCGAGGTAAAGAAGGCAATCGGCGGGGTGAGGCGTGTGGTCATCCAGGCGCGCGCGAGTTCGCCTACGCGCAAGGGTAGATTATTGAGCATGTACCCCACGTTCATGATGTGAAAAGCATGCCATGTCGTGGTTTTATAGCCTAGCAAAACGCGCCAACGGTAGCCGCGCGCAATCAATCCCAGGACGAATAAAATGACGGTTGGCACAGTATAGCCGTAGCGCCCATCTGCGATTTCATCTTGTAGCACGTCGATGTCCCCACGTATGAGGACGTATAGTGCACCCAGGCTGATAATGAGGCTCAGGATAAACAGGCCAGATTGTTTCAAACGGGCTTGGCTCATGGGCTGTAAACTTCGGATTGGTGGTTAACTGGGCCGATATTATACCATGCTCGGTTGGTGGATGGCATCACATATGGCGGGCGCCGCGTCAGCGTAGGGGACGCGGCTCGGTGCGCTCAGGGTCATCCTGGGGGGGTGGGGTGTGTTGGGTATTGTGTTGGGTATAAGGAAGCGCAGTGGGGCGGGGGATGTACAGCGCATATTGCCAATGGGCATTCAAAAAAGCCAGAACCGCCTGCGTTTCTGCCGAGTTGCAGCGCACCAAGAGCTTCATGTCCGCTTCGCGATGTACTAAATTCACCAGATTGATGATCCCCACCACCCCGACTGGGTTCGATGGCCCTTTGCCGACGAAAATATCCAGGCTGGCGCCGCCGCTGCTGCGCGTCTCGCGCAGATAGCCGTAATCCACCGGGTAAACATGGTTTGGGTCTTGGGGATGGGGGCTGCCTTTTGGGTGATTGATAATGACCTGGCAAGCGATGAGCAAACGATCTAGCGCCAGCCAAAATTGCGTATTATGCATCCGGGTTTTCCTCTGGGGGCGTATACCGCCCTGGGGGCGTGTCGGCATCCAGGCAAGCTTGCAAGATCACCGCTGCGGCGTGGGCATCCACGCGGCCCGGTATGCGCGCGCCCGCGTCCGTCAGGCGCTCGTGGGCTTCCATAGTGCTGAGCCCTTCATCCCATAAGTAGATCGGCAGGTCAACGGCGGCGGCCAGATGCGCCACCCAGCGCAGGGTTTTGGCCTGTTGCGCGCCTGGCTCGTCGGCCAGATGCGGCGGGCGCGGGGGCAAGCCCACCACCAAGGCCACGACCTTTTCGCGCTGGATGATCTCGTTTAGGCGTGCGAAATCTTGGCGTTTGCTTTTGCGGTGGATGAGCCCCAAGGGCTCGGCCAGGGCGCCCCGGCGCGAAATCGCCAGCCCGATGACCTTATCGCCATGGTCGATGCCCAACACGGGGTTGCCAAAATCGAAGCGTGCGCTCATCCGCCGCGCTCCACAATGACCCGAATACGCACGGGCAAAAAGGGCAGGCGGCCTAGATCAAACGGCGCGATGTCAATCTGCGGCGCATGGCGTGGGTCCAGCAGTAATTCTTCTTGCAGGGTGCGTTCGGCTTCGCTGCGTGTCATGCCGTTGATGCGTTGCGCGACGGCTTCCGGGTCGATGGCAAAGGGCGAATTGCCTTCCACAAACATCTGAAACGTATAGCGCCCCTGGTCATCTAGGCGACCTCCTTCGCGACGATAACGCAGCGATTCGTCGTCTAGTTCGCGGCCCTGGGGCAAGCGTTGGCTTAGGGCGAGCAAGGCCAATTGGCGGGCCTGATTTTGGTCGACAATCGTGGCTCGCACCAGCCCGCGCATATCTAAGCTGACGCTTTCGGTGGGTTCGCCTATCCCCGCGCTAAAGATCGTCCACTCGGAGCGTTCTTCCACCAGGCGCACCGAGTCTGGCACCAGAAATAGATCATCGGTGGGCAGACTCAGCAAGAGTTGATTACGCCCGGCTTGTTGGACAGCCGCCCGCGCCAGAGTCAGCAGGCGGTCATGGTCGGCTTGGGTGACAAGCGCCTGCTCGACCGGGCCACCGCCGAAGGTAGGCGAGGCGTTTTCAACGTTTACGACCGTCTCAAGTGGCCCCTCTAGGCGGGTGATGCTGCGCGCGGGCACATTGCCGCGTACGCCCAATGTATCATCTAAAGCCAGGATTTCGACGGTGGCTTCGGCGCCACTTTGGCCCGGCAAGGGCACATCCGCCAGGGTGCGAAAGCGCGCCGGGGGTGTTTCGGCGGTGCTGACCACACTCCCGCCGGGGATAAATTGCGGTGTGTCGGTCTCGTTGCGCAACGTAACCCGGCCCTCGGCGGCATTATCCTCGATCCGCTGGCGCCCGCTACTGGGTAAGCTGACTGTGTCGCCCTGAGCCACGACTTCGATCTCCTGGGCGGGCAGCAAGCCCGCGCGTGGGTCGATCTGTTGCAGCGTCGTATCTGCCGTTAGGGTAATGGGTTCGTTAATCGCGTCGATAGCCGGGGTCAGGCGGACGGTCGCGCTGGGGATGGCGGCCAAGAAGATTACAGCCAGGGTGGCCAACATCGTTAGCCCCAACCCCGCGTGACCTAACAGGGCTAGGCGTCGTGCGCGGCGCGATGGCGCATTTTTCAGCCGGGAGGCACGCGGCATCAGATCATAAGGTGTGGCGGGGGCATCTGTGGGGCGTTCGGCAAAGACGCGCCCGGTGCCGCGCTTCCAGCGCGTAGCGCGCGCTTGTTGGATGGTCGGAAAACAGGCCAGGTCAATCTCGCGGGCATGGGTGGCGATGTCTGGGTCTTGGCAAACGATGGCAATACTCAGATGCCGCCGCGCGGCTTCGCGTTGGATGAGCAATAAGTCCAGCTTGCGCGCCAGGATGCGGCGTTGCGAGGGGAAAACGAGCAAGACGCGGCGCGTCTCGGCAAATTGCAGCCGGTCGCGCACGGAATTTGCATCGTCATACGGTTCCAGGCGCACCACCTGAATATGCTGCGGGTCTGGCCGGGCTGGTGTCGGGTGTGGATCATGCATAAGCTTTAGCGTAGCGCGCTATCGCCGCCCTCGCAATAGCGAAGCATAGCCATTTTAGCCCGGTTTGCGGGCCATGCCGGGGCGCAGATGCGGCAGCAGAAACCCGGCTTGGGTAGTGGCGCGGCGCTCGCGGAATTCTGCCAGCACGGGCGCGCTATAGCCGATCATATAGCCCACCATTATTCGGGGCTGCGCGGGGTGCCACCGCCCAGGGCGATGCTGCGCTGGTAAGCGGCCCAGGCCGCCCGTGCGATGGTGTGGCGTAGGCCGCCTTTTTCCAGGTGATAGAGCGCTTCGGCGGTGGTGCCGCCGGGGCTGGTGACCTGCGCGCGCAAGGTGGCGACGCTCTCATCGCTGGCGGCCGCGTATTGGGCCGCGCCGAGCATGGTCTGGATGGCGAGTTTGTCGGCAGCCGCGCTCGCACAGCCCAGATGCACGC
>DAOTVD010000133.1:0-4353 GCA_034437075.1 Anaerolineae bacterium | reverse complement strand
CCGCGATGAGGCGGATATTTGGATTTAGGAGGTGTTTGAGGATCGGCTGGTTAACCGCACAGATGACGGCTTTGATGGCAGCCTGATAGGCGCGCTGGAGGAAGATGAGCAACCTGTCTGGCTGGATGGTGCGACGGCCTGGGCACCGGATGCGACGCTCTACTTTTTGCGCTATGCGCCCGAGCCGGGCGTCGAATACGAAGACCGCAACCAAACGCCCCTGGCGCTCTATCGCCTAAACCCGGCAGTGGATACCCCGCCCGAATTCGTCGCGGATATGACCGGGCAATTGCCCTATATTAGCGTTTACGATGATTCCGACATGCAATTAGATGGCAATATGGCCATGGCGCCGGATGCCGAACAGATCGCGTTTAATGTCACTTCGCTCGACCCCGACGCACCAAACAACGGTATTTACGTCATGAACATCAAAGACGCGGATTCCTTGCGCCAGATCGCCATGTTGGAGGACTTCCGCGCGGGCTTTTTAGCGGATGCTGACCCTGATGCGCGCATCATCTTGGCGGGCTTGGGGTGGAACGCGGACAGCACGGCGCTGTATGTTTTGGCCACCCAACCCACGGATCGCTGGAACCTAGGGCGGATTATCGCGCGGGTGGATGTTGAAAGCGGCGACGTTACGACCCTGACCGATTTATCGGATGTCGATCCGGCGACCGCTTTTGATCTTGAGACTGACCCGGCATTGGGTTTCCCGCAGCGCTGGCTGGTGCCGGATGTCGCCATCATGGCGCCCGCGCGAGATGGCGTCATTTATGCTGCACGAACGCCGGAACGCTCTGCCGTAATGGCCCTAGGGCCGGATGATCTGCGCGTGATGCTAGAATTTGATGACAGTTTGAATTTCTGGATTGGGTCGGTGGAATTCGAAGGCAACGCGACCGCGTTATTAGGTGGCTATTTGCTGGAACGATAGCCATTTGGCCCTTTTTATACGCGCGGGCTGTGCAAATCGTACGATAATCTTCACAACTTTTCGTGCATATTGTATGATAGATTATGAGAGAGACTGAAAATAGACTGTGGTTTTTTGGCATCGTGTGACATACCAGCCCAAGATATTCTTTTTAATTTAATTGGCACGAGAGGAAGTGTAAGATGGTAACCCAACATTCGATTTCATTCACAGATGTTCCCCTCTTTGAGGGTGTTTCCGCCGATACTTTAGCGCCATTGCAGGCCGCGAGCCGTACCGTCCACCTGGAAAAAGGCGACTATCTATTCAAACAGGGCGATAAAGGGCGCAATATGTACGTGATCGCCTCTGGCGAGTTGCGCATCTGGAAGGAAAACGGCCATGTTGTCGAACTGGCGCGCTTGGGGCCGAAAAACGTCGTCGGCGAGATGGAACTCATCGACGGCAAACAGCGTGAAGCCCACGTGCAAGCCTTGCAACCTACCGAACTCCTCGCCATTTCGCGTGAAGATTTCTTCCATCACCTGGGCAATTACCCCGGCATGGCCACGCATATGATGGTCTTGCTCAGCCAGCGCGTCCGCGACAACAACGCCCGCCAAATGGCCTTTCATGAACGTTATGCGCTGCCGCCGCGCTTGGCTGCGCTGTTGTTGCTGAGCGGGGGCAACAATCACGAAATTAGCGAATTTTCGGCCAAGCGTGCGCACATGGCACTCAGCTTGGCCACAGAACTAGAGTACCTGGATAAACTCTTGGAAGATTGGCAAACGCAAGGTGTTCTGGCCCGGCAAGATGATGTCCTGCGCATTCTGGACCCCGCCGCCCTGGAAACCCTCGCCCGTTAAGCACGATGTTTCGTTTTCGATTTCTGCACACTGGCGCGGCTCGCCTATGGGGGCCGCGTCTTTTGTTGGTTTTCGTCTGTCTGGCGCTGGTGAATTCTGCGCTGGCGCAACCCGCCGACCTGGATGCGGCGCAAAATTGGCTGTTGGCGGCGCAGGCCGAAAATGGCGGCTGGTCGGATGGCCTCAGCGAGCGGAGCGGCCCTGGTATCACGGTTGAAAGCGTGCTGGCCCTGCGCGCGTTGGGCGCAGACCCCGCGCAAGTCGCCCCCGAAGCGGGCGATTTTTTGCGCCGTTACACCAATCAGAACATCACGACCTTTACGCCCGGCCTGGCCGCGCAAATGGCCCTGGGCGCTTTGGCCCTGGGCGCAGACCCGCGCGACTTCAGCAGCGTCGATCTATTGGCGCGGGCGGCTACGCTGGATGACGAAACCGGGCTATATGGCGGCACAGTCTACGACCATTGCCAGGTGGTGCTGGCCTGGCGCGCGGCGGGCGAAGCGCCACCCGATGAGGCGCTTATGCGCATTCCGGAGGCCGCGCACCCGGATGGCGGCTGGGGTTTCGCGCCGGAATCCCCGCGCGACACGGCCACGACCGCGTTATGCTTACAAGCCCTGCACAATCTGCCCGGGATTGACCGCACGCCAGGGCTGGATTATCTGCGCGCGGCCCAAAACCCGGATGGCGGTTGGCCGTTCCAGCGACCGAGCCCCTTTACCACGGGCAGCGATGCCTATTCTACTGCGCAGGTTATCATGACGCTGAATACCCTGGGCGCAGACCTGGCAGACTGGAATAATCCGCAGACCACGCTGGCCGCCTTCCAGGCCCCCGATGGCGGCTTCGATTATCTGGGGAGCGAGCTCCCCGCTGCGCGCGTATGGGCCACGACCAGCGCCATCCGCGCGCTGAGCGGCGCGCCGGTTTTTGATTTATCATCGTAGCTAGCCGTATGCTATGCAATAAAGGTGGCCTAAACGATGACGATTCGACCGTTGGAAGACAAAACCAATGACCGCGATGATCTGCACAAAATCGCGTTTATTTCGCCATTTCCGTTGGAAAATTGCATCCGGCGCCTGGAAAGCCGTACCGAAAAGGGGCAAATCTTCGCCTGGGACTGGCAACGGCGGGTTAAGTCCCGCGCTACGCCCCTAGACGAGCACAGCGCGCAGTTTCGGATGTTGTTTATCCCGCGTTCGTGGCTGGATATTGAGATCAGCCTAAGCCCGCGCGCGCGGGGGCGTTTGCAAGGCTTGAAGGACGGCACCACGGCGGTCGTGGGCGAGGTGCGTTTGCCGACCTGGGCCGCGGTGTTGAATTATGTCTTCGCCATTATCATCGCGTTTAGTTTTAGCCTGAATCTTGCCCTCGGCGAGCCGCCTATCCTCAGCCTTCCGGCGGCGCTGCTGGCGGGCGGCGGTATTTTGATCTTCTACGTGATCTTTTTCTGGTGGTGGACCGATCACAGCATCAAGCGCTTAAAGCGCGAAGTACGCGAATCGCTGGGTGATCCTGCGCTCATCATGGAACGCTAGTCCGCCGTGACGCGCACTTGCGTCAGCGTCAGCGCGTCGAAGCCTGTATCGATGCCCTCATAGGCCACGCGCATGCGCCGGAAAACGCCCGGTTCCGGTTGAGTGTAGAAGCCTACCAGCACGGCATATACCCCCGGCGGTGCATCGTCGGCAATGGTCAGCGCGTGCGTGTCCGTGACTGTTTCGCCCACGGCCCAGGCCGCCGTGCCGCCCTCGGGCGGACGATCCGAAGCTGCCGCGCGGTAGGCATCCGCCGGATTAATGATCTGCACAAAGGCGATGTAATCTGTTTCGAGCGGCGCGATAACCCGCCAATCGAGCGCGAGGGTCAGCGTTTCGCCGGGCAGGGCTACCGATGTGCTGAGGTCATAGCGATCAACGCGCAGGGCATCCCCCAGCGCGAAGCGTTGCAGCGCATCGCCGACTTCGAGCAACGTCTCGCCCGCCGCGTAGCGCGTCGCATTATCCGCGCGCACCATGCGTTCATCCGTGCGCGGATCGTAAAAGCCGACCAGGGCGCGCAGGGGTGTATCCGTGGGCACGACGCCTGCTTCGACGCTAATCGGATAGACATCGCGCCAACATTGCCCGGCGGGGAGTTCGCTGGTGGGGATGGCGCCGCCGCCGGGGGTGAAGTCCGCTTGGGCCAGGATGATGTCGAACTCGTTGACGAGATGCACAAACACCGACCAATCCCGCGTGAGGGTCGTCGGGTTGCAGAGGGTCATGGCTACGCGCGCGGATTCGCCCGCACGGATGCGCTCCGGCAGGCGGAAATCGACCAGCGCGAGTTCGTCGGCTGGTGCGGCGGGGTCGCTGTAGATGGCCAGGGTCGTTTGGTCAGCATAAGGCGTCAGTTCGGGGGCAGCATACGCCGGACGTAGCCAGACAAAAGGCGCAGCGACCGCGACGCTCAGCGCGAAAGCGGCGGGTGCCCAAGCCAGCGCGGGAGATTTGACGCGGCGCGCCAGTTCGTAAAACCCCACCGCGCTGAGGGTCGCCAGGGCGGGCAGCGCGATATACC
>DAOTVD010000132.1:0-1728 GCA_034437075.1 Anaerolineae bacterium | reverse complement strand
CTATGCCACGCATTTTGGGTCTACTGCCGAGACTGCCGAAATTATCTGCGAAGCGCTGCGCGCCCGGGGCTATCGCGTTACTTGCCAAGCGATGGCGGAGGTCGAGACGGTGTCTGGCTTCGATGCGGCAGTGCTGGGTAGCGCGGTCGAGCACGGGGGCTGGTTGCCCGCCGCGCGCACATTCGTGCAGATGCATCGTCAAGCCCTGGGCGAGATGCCCGTCGCGCTGTTCAGCGTCCATATTCAGAACACGGGCGACGACCCCGCCAACCGTGCCAAACGCCATGCTTACACGGACGACATTCGCGCGCTTGTGAGTCCCGTAGATGAAGCCTTTTTTGCAGGGCGTTTCAGCAAAGATGGCGCTGCTAGCCTGATGCCTAAGTTCATCGCGCGGTGGATGCCCAGCACCAATCTACATAAACCCGCCACCATCCGCACCTGGGCCGGGTCACTGAAATTCGAACCCTTCTGAGCTTTTATGGCCTTTAATAACGCTTTATTGCATCTATTCAATTCTTATAGCATGCTGTAGACTATTGCTCGGCGGGTACGCAGTGGCTCACACCAGTAGGACCGTGCGTCCCACATCTCGCGATCCGCCGGATAAAGCTCAATGGTAGAGCAATACCCTTCTAAGGTATTGGTAGGGGTTCAAGTCCTCTTATCTTTTGCCGCTAAACACGGCTCTTTTTTCTCGCGCGCCCGGCCCCGGCCTGGCAAGCGACACCAACGCGGCAGCGGCACCGAGGATACCCGCCCGGCGCGCCTTTCGTTCGCGGTCGATATTCCAACGCATCGCCCCCGGCGAAGTGGCAAGCCCGGCGTTAATCGGTGCCCCCCTCGTTGTTGTGTAGGGGACTCAGCATCAGATTGGTGCTTCCCCTCGTTGTTGTGTAGGGGGATGACGAATCAGAAAAGAGGTGCAGCATGACCATTCTTCACACGTTGGATGCGCTGCTCGGACGGCAGCGCGTCGTCATCTGGCAGTACGAACAAGGACTGCTCTATCGCCACGGGCGCTTTGTGCAAGCTCTGGAACCCGGCGAATATACCTTTTGGCCCTGGCAGCGCGCCCACGTAGAAAGTGTGGACATGCGCGAACAGAGTTTCACCATCAGCGGCCAAGAGATGCTCACCAGCGACCGGATCGCCGTCCGCGTGACCCTCTTGGCGCAGTACGCCGTGGCCGATGCCCCCCAAACGCGCAGCGCCACCACCGACGCTAGCGCGCGTCTGTACGAAGATTTGCAGCTTGAATTGCGCGGCGCGGTCGCCTCGCGTGATCTGGACACCTTGCTGAGCGACCGCCACACCTTCGGCGCTGAAATCCGCGCGGGGGTGGCCGAGGGCGCGGCGCGCTATGGGCTGGAACTGCGCCGCGTGGGCCTGAAGGACATCATCTTGCCGGGCAATGTGCGCGACGTGATGCTCCGGGAGATCGAAGCCGACCGCCTGGGCCGGGCCGAACTGGTGCGCGCGCGGCATGATGTCGCCGCCGCCCGCGCGCGGGCCAATGCCGCCAAGCTGATGGCCGAGAACCCGCACATGCTGCGCCTGAAGCAGCTCGAAACGCTGCAACAATTGGCCTACGGCGCGGGGAATGTCATCGTGCTGCCAGAGATGGCCGGCTTGTTGGAGAGCTTGATCGCCCCGAAAACGAATGGTTCAACCGAAAATTAACCCCTAATCGGCTGTGAAGCCGATTTTTTTATGTGTGCCATCGCA
>DAOTVD010000131.1:0-9281 GCA_034437075.1 Anaerolineae bacterium | reverse complement strand
GGTCGGTAGTGATGCCGTGGTTACGAAAGTGGCGCATGAACGCGGCCCACTCGGCGTTATCTGTCGTAATGGCGCCGCCTTCGCCGGTTGTAATATGCTTCACGGGATGAAAGCTAAATGTATTCAAATCGGCTAAACTGCCCACCCGGCGACCGTGGGCGCTTCCGCCGATAGCATGGCAGGCATCATCTATGGTAGTGAGGTTATGCGCTGTGGCGATGGCACCTAGCGCCGCATAATCGGCGGGCTGCCCGGCATAATCCACGGCGACAAGCGCGCGTGTACGCGGCGTGATAGCCGCTTCTACCGCCGCCGGATCGAGCAGCAAGGTCTGCGGGTCAACATCCGCAAAGACGGGGCGCCCGCCTTGGTACAATACCGCGTTGGCGCTGGCCGCAAAAGTCAGCGGCGTGACGATTACCTCATCAGCGGGGCCGATGCCCAAAGCGGCCATGCTCGCATGTAGGGCCGCCGTACCCGAACTGACCGCAACGGCGTGGCTAGCGCCTGTCGCTTGGCAAATCGCGCTTTCAAAATCGGCCACGGTTGGGCCGGTGGTCAGCCAATCCGAACGTAAGACCTCAACGACGGCTTGAATATCATCATCCGAAATGGACTGTCGGCCATAGGGCAAGCGCTGGTCGCGCACGGGCGCGCCGCCATCAATCGCAAGTTGTGGGGTCATACCCGATTTGCCAGGTCTTGCAATTGGGCAATCGTCAGCCATTCATCATTATTGCGGCTGGTGTACGAAAATTCGTCTGTTAGCGCTTGGCCGATGGCATCCGGCGAGGTGATCCACCATTCATGTTGGTCGGGCAATACGACGTAACGGTCGCCTGCATCGCGCGTATGGCGTGCTTCGTCTTCCGAAATCAACACCTCGTGCATTTTTTCGCCAGAGCGAATCCCCGTAAACGTGACGGGCGTACCCGGCGCGATGGCCTGCGCCAAGTCCATAATGTTCATACTCGGGATTTTGGGAACAAAGACTTCGCCCCCGTGCATGCGCTCGATACACGAGATCACAAAGTCAACGCCTTGCTCTAGCGTAATCCAGAAGCGGGTCATATCTTTGTGGGTGATGGTGAGTTCTCCGGCGTCGCGCTGTTGCCGAAACAGGGGAATCACGCTGCCTCGGCTGCCGATGACATTCCCATAGCGCACGTTACTGAAGGCGGTTTCATCCGCGCGGCTGTAAGCATTGGCATGGATGAACAACTTTTCGGCGCACAACTTCGTCGCGCCATACAAATTGATAGGGTTCACGGCCTTGTCTGTGCTCAGCGCTAGCACCTTCGAGACCCCATTATCTAGGGCGGCGTCAATGATGTTGCGCGCGCCCATAACATTCGTCATAATGGCTTCGATAGGGTTATATTCGCACGCTGGGACTTGCTTGAGGGCCGCCGCATGCACCACAATATCCACACCATTAAACGCCCGGTACAACCGATCTTTATCGCGCACATCGCCGATAAAGTAGCGCAAGCTTTCATCGTCTAGGGTCTGGCGCATCTCGTGCTGTTTGAGTTCATCACGGCTGAAGACGATGATGCGGCGGGGTTTTTGTATGTGCAACAATTGCCGGACGAACATCTTGCCGAATGAGCCCGTACCACCTGTCACCAGAACCGACTTATCTGACCAATCCATAAATCTCTATACTCAATTCATTGTGGAATAGAACGAGAGGATTATACACATTAAAGGCTATCGCATCATCACCGAAAATACGACTATCGCCTTACGATGGCACACAACGCCCTTGGTGCTCACCGACGAACAGCAAGCGGCGATTGCTATGGCCTGGGAACATCGCCCCGCCAGTGTGTATGATGGCCAGTTTTTTCACGTTACGGGCATCCAACCAAGGGCGGGCGCTCACGAGATTAGCGGCGTGTTCACCAGTTATCAGGTCTATTTTGCGCAAAAGCAACTAGGGACAGATTTTGGCGTGCGGCCTTTGGGCGTCAGCGGGCTGACCCTATGCCAAGATCATATCATCCTGGCGCAGCGGGCCAGCGTGGTTACCGCCTATGCTAACGCGCTGGAATGCGTCCCCTCGGGCAGCTTGTCTGCTGAGTACGCGCGGCCTGGTGGCGAAGTCGATTATATGGCCCAATTGCGCGCGGAGTTCCACGAAGAGGTTGGCTTGCCCCCGGCGCGCGTGGTGCAAACCACCCCCTTCGCTGTGGTGTATGATATGCAAGACCGGGTGTATGATGTGGTGTGTACGCTGGCCGTGGATGCCACGCTCGATGAAGTGCTGGGCGCGATGCAAAACTCGGCGGAATATACCCGGCCTCGGGCTGTCCCGCTCGCCGATTTAGGCGCTTGGTTTGGGGCGCACCGTGCCCAACTGATCCCGACATCCCAAGCCATTCTCTCGTTGTGGATGCGCCGCCCGGGCCCATAAGTTGACTTGCATTGCACCCCCAAGCCGCGTAAGGTTAGGCTATGCATGGTCGATGATGGGATGGTGTGCAGAATGATGCTGCGGAAATTAGGGCAATTATGTGCTCTGGGCATCCTGGCTCTTGGGTTGGGCGCTTGCGCTGCCGAGTCAGCGCCGCGTGTGATGACCAGCCAACCGACTCAAACCTCCTCGCCAACCCCTACGCTCGCGGCGACACCCTCCGCCACCTTTAATCCGCTGCCAACGGTTACACTAGCGCCGACGCGCACACCGCCCTCAGCCGACGAACCCCCCGCGAATCCTTTGCGCCCGACCTTTACCCTATTGCCTGCCACACAGACCGCCACATTTGCGTCGACCCTAAACCCCGAAATTAACATCGAATATTTTGTAACCAACAGCAATCAGCAACTAGCCCCAGGCGAGACGACCACTTTATTCTGGCGCACCACGGGCGCGGATGCCGTGCGCGTTTTTCGCCTGAATGCCGAGGACGAGCGCGTGCAAGTGTGGAATGTGCCCGTCGAAGGGCGCTTAAGCGTGCGTTTGGAGGCCGAACCCGGCAGCGGGACAACGCGCTTTTTGCTGTTGGCTGAGCGCGGCGAGGTCGCCCGCGAAGAAATCTTGGTATTTGACACGGGCTGCACCAGCACCTGGTTTTTCCAGCCCGCGCCGGGGGGGTGCCCCGCAGCGTCCCTATCAGCCACGCATGTGATCCAGCGCTTCGAAACCGGCGTCATGATCTGGGTTGACGGCTCGCGCGAGATTTTTATCCTGTTTGAAGATGGCGACGCGCCCGCCTGGCAACGCTTTGACGACGCCTACCAAGACGGCATGCCCGAAAGCGACCCCGCCATCCAGCCGCCGCAAGGGCGCTTGCAACCCGTGCGCGGTTTTGGCTTGCTCTGGCGAGAGCAACCCACCATCCGCGCGCGCTTGGGCTGGGCAGTTACCCCCGAAATCGGCTATGATGGCATTATCCAACGCGCCACCTCATCTGCCGACGCGCCCTCTGTGTATCTGCGCGCACAAGATGGGGGTGTGTACAATTTGCAGTCGGGGGGTGTCGCCTGGCAGACCCTATTACCTGCGGACATCGAGCAGGTGCAAATCGTGGGGCCCCAAACGAATGACACCCCCCCACCAACGGCTGAAACTGAGAATTCCGAATAAGCTAGGTTCTTAACGTATGTTTGATGAATTATCAACAGCGGGTGCCGAATACGAAGCACCACGCCAACCCGCCTTTCAACCCGAAGCACAACCCCAAAGCCAGATCGAAGCAGCGGTGAGCGAGGTGCTCGCCATCGAATCCATGGAAACGGGCACCACCCAGCGCATGCCCGCGCGCGTGCTGGGCCATTTTAGCGGGCAACTGCGCCTGGATGCCGACACCGCCTTCGATACCCTGGACGCGGCGCTGGCCGACCTCAATGCCCATGCCTACATGACCACCGACCAACAATCTGACAAGCATCAGGTGGTGGTGCTCGAAGGGCGCTACGCCCCGCCCGAACGGCCCTGGTACCTCAACGCGGTGCTGTTGGTGCTGACGGTCTTCAGCACCATGTTTGTGGGCGCGACGATGAGCGGCAGCTTCGCGGGCCTGGGCGATATTTTCACGGGCTTGCCCTACGCCATCAGCATTATGTTGATCTTGGGGGCGCACGAACTAGGGCACTATTTCGCCGCCCGGCATCATAATGTGGCGGTCACCTTGCCCTATTTCATCCCGATGCCGTTTTTGTTTTTCGGGACATTGGGCGCGTTCATCCAACTGCGCGAGCCCATGCGCAACCGCAAACAGCTTTTCGATGTCGGCGTTGCGGGGCCACTGGCCGGGCTAATTTTCGCCATCCCTATCTTGTTTTTAGGGATTTACACATCCGAGATTGAACCGCTGCCCACCGAAGAAGACTGCGCCGAAGACGAAAGCCAATGCGGTTATATCCTGGAAGGTAATTCGATCTTTTACGGCGCGGCCAAGTATGTCGTGCATGGCGAATGGTTACCCAGCGACTCGCGCGATATGTTCCTGAATCAGTTTGCCTTTGCGGGCTGGACCGGGCTGTTCGTCACTGGGCTGAACCTGTTGCCAGTGGGCCAGCTAGACGGCGGGCATGTCTTGTATACCTTGCTGGGGCCACGCGCCAGGCGTTTATATTGGCCCGCGTTAATTTTTATGATCGTCTTGGCCTTCAATAACCCCGGCTGGATTCTGTGGGTATTTTTGTTGTTATTCTTTGGGCGCGCGTATGCTGTCCCCATGAACGACATTACCCCGCTAGACCCTCGGCGCCGGATATTGGGCATCATCGCGCTGTTGATTTTCGTGCTGGTCTTCGTGCCTAGCCCCGTTTCGTTCGTAAACTTAGCTACATAAGGTGCTTATGCCAGAGTCAAAATCTCGTGTCCGCAAGACGGGGAGTGCTAGCCAACCGGGGCTCACGACCCTACAAATGGTCTTTCGCCTGGTGTTGGGTCTGGCCATCTTGGGTGCGATTTTCTTGTTCAGCCAACCCGATTCGCTGGTGGAAATGCGCGAGGCAGTCGATACGCGCATGGTCAGCCAGGGGGCTAGCGGCCAGTATGATGGCATCCGGCGCGGGGATGCCGAACTAGCGGAGCTTTTCAGCCCCGAAGTGCTCTACTGGGAAGAAGACATCCGGCGCTGGGGCCAACAACGTAGCCTAAACCCGAATCTACTCGCTACGATTATGCAGATTGAATCCTGCGGCAACCCGCACGCAATTTCGATAGCTGGGGCGCAGGGGCTTTTTCAGGTGATGCCGCTACATTTTGAGTACGGTGAAAACCAGATGAACCCCGAAACAAATGCCCAAAACGGGATTGATCATTTGGTCGATTGCCTCGTGTGGTCGGATTATAATCTGGGCGAGTCGTTCGCGTGCTACAACGCCGGGCCAAGCGTGATCGGCGTCCCGCAGAATCGTTGGCCGACCGAATCGCAATACTACTACAACTGGGGAACGGGCATTTACGGTGATGCATCGCGCGGGTTGGCCCAAAGTGATACGCTGGCGCGTTGGCAAACGGCGGGGGGGCGCTTGCTGTGTGAAGACGCGCGCGCCGTTCAGGAACTGTTTCAACCCTGAATGGCGGGTTGTCAGGCGAGCGTCAGAATCGTCAGTAGACCGCCCCTGGGAAGGGCGGCTATAATTCGTTACCATTTACGGATAAACCGAAGTACAACAAATTGACACCTGAGCACATGGCATCTAACCACATTCAACCCCATGCCCTGATTACCGGCGGGGCGGGCTTTATTGGCAGCCATCTAGCAGATCGTTTGCTAGCCGATGGCTATCGGGTCACCGTCGTTGATAATCTATCCACCGGACGATGGGAAAATATCGCGCATCTGGTTGATAGGCCAACGTTTGCTTTTGCCTTGGAAGACATCCGCAACGATATGGTGATGGATCGTCTAGTGAGTGAATGCACGGTGGTTTTTCATCTGGCGGCGGCGGTGGGGGTGCAACTGATCGTTGAGCGCCCCATAGATACCATCGAGATCAATATCGGTGGTACCGAGCGTGTTTTGCAAGCGGCGCGGCGCTATCGTAAACGGACGCTGCTAGCCTCGACTTCCGAAGTGTATGGCAAATCTAGCCAAGTACCGTTCCGCGAAGACCAGGATAGTGTCTTTGGCGCGACGACCAAAAGCCGCTGGAGTTACGCCGTCAGCAAGGCGCTGGATGAGTTTTTAGCACTGGCCTATTTTGACGACGCGAACTTGCCCGTGACCATCTTCCGGTTGTTTAATACGGTCGGGCCGCGCCAGGTTGGGCATTATGGCATGGTGCTCCCCCGCTTCATTCAGGCTGCCCTGGCCGGGGAACCCATCCAGGTTTATGACGATGGCCAACAAAGCCGCTGCTTTGGCAACGTCTACGACGTGGTCGATGCGATAGCCCGCCTGTCGCGTAGCGACAACACCCTGGGCGAAATCTATAACGTGGGCAGTTCGGAAGAAATCACGATTTTAGACCTGGCGCATAAGGTCAGAAAGGCGACACACAGCACGTCCGAAATTGTGCATGTGCCCTACGAACAAGCCTATAAAGCGGGCTACGAAGACATGCGGCGGCGTGTACCGGATACCGAAAAGATCAAGGCGACCATCGATTGGCAAACGTCCACTGCTTTGGATGAAACCATCGCGCAAATGATCGCCTATTTTCAAGCACAACAGCAGGGAGGATGACCCCGTGACGGAAAATATTCAGACGAATTATCACGAGCAGCTTCTGCGTAAGCTGGAAGACAAAACTGCCAAGATCGGTGTAGTGGGCTTGGGCTACGTGGGGTTGCCCCTGGCGGTGGCCTTCGCCGAAGTGGGCTTTGAGGTCTTGGGGGTAGACCTCACCCAGGCCAAAGTCGATATGCTCAATGCCGGAGAAAGCTATATTCCAGACATCCCGACCGAGCAGGTCGCACCGCTGAGCAAAAACGGCAAGCTCAAAGCCTATACCAGCTACGACATTTTGCGCGAAGCAGATGTCATCAGCATTTGCGTGCCCACGCCGCTACGCAAAACCAAAGACCCCGACATGACCTACGTTATCCAGTCGACAGAAGAAATCGCCCGGGTGAGCCACCCTGGTTTATTGGTCATCTTGGAGAGCACCACCTACCCCGGCACGACCCAAGAGCTTCTGGCGCCGCGCTTGCTCGAATCGCCTGAACTGAAACTTGGCGAGAATCTGTTCGTGGCCTTTTCGCCCGAGCGCATCGACCCCGGCAACCAGGTTTTCACGGTGCGGAATACGCCCAAGGTCGTCGGCGGCATGACCCCCGCTTGCGAACAAGTTGCGCATGATTACTATCGTCACATCGTGGATGATGTCATCACGGTTTCGTCGCCTACCGCTGCCGAGATGGTCAAATTGCTGGAAAACACCTTCCGCGCGGTGAACATCGGCCTGGTGAATGAAGTGGCGCTCATGTGCGATAAACTGGGCGTGAATGTCTGGGAAGTGATCGACGCCGCCGCTTCCAAGCCTTTTGGGTTTATGCCCTTCTATCCTGGGCCGGGCCTGGGCGGGCACTGCATCCCGATTGATCCGCATTACCTCAGTTGGAAGCTGAAAACGCTCAACTATACGGCCCGCTTCATCGAACTAGCCAGCGAAGTGAACACATCCATGCCCTATTACGTGCTGGATAAAGTCACGGATGCGCTGAATGATAGCGCCAAAGCGGTGCGCGGGGCCAAGATTGGGGTCATTGGCGTGGCGTATAAGCGCGATATTGACGATGTGCGCGAAAGCCCCGCGCTGGACATCATCCAGCTTTTGCGCGACAAAGGCGCTACCGTGACATTTCATGATCCGTATGTGCCGCAGGTTAAGCTGGATGGCGAAACATGGCACAGTGAAACATACAGCACCGACTGGCTGGCCGCGCAAGATTGCCTGGTGATCGTCACCAACCACAGCACCTACGACTGGCAAGAGATAGTTGACCATGGCCGGGTGATTGTCGATACGCGCAATGCGGTGAACAACTCCACGGGCCAGGCGCGCGTCGTGCGCTTATAGGCTACAGCAAGGGCAATTGAGCCGGGGGCGTGTTATCTGCGGATGATGGCGGAATGCGCTCCTTCAGATGTTGGATTGCCGCGCCGAGTGCCCGAAAATCCGCTTCCAGAACCGGGCGCAAGCCCGGATTTTGTTCTATGGCGCTAGGATGGTGCAACGGAAAGTAGAAACGGTCGGCGTAGGCTAAGAGTTCGCCATGGGCTTCCAGCAAAGCCGCTTCGGGGAAGAAGTGGGTCAAGCTGGCGCGCCCGAGCAAGGCCACGATGAGCGGGTCCACGGCGCGGATTTGGGCGTTTAGATACGCCGTGCAGGTCTCAATTTCCGTTTCGGATGGTGTATGGCCGTGCGGCGGGCGACATTTTACGAGCGGCGTCACGAAGACCCCCGCGCGCGTCAATCCGATAGTGCTCAGCAGTTGATCAAACACAATGCCGGCCCGGCCCACCAATACCACGTTGGCCGCATCTTCGGATGGGGTTGGCGCGGGGGTCACGAACAGCACATCCGCCTTGAGCGGCCCCTCGCCAGGGATCGCCGCCTGGCGGCTCTGGTGCAATGCGCACAGCGTACAGCCTGCGACTTGGTGCGCGACGGCTTCTAGGATGGCTTGGCGTGCTTCGGGTTTCATGGCCTTGATGCTTTACGAACCTGATTTGTTGGCAAAATCATCAACCCACTGCGTGCGGTGGTGTAGTTGAGCCACGCGCCACCGCAGCAAATTTTGATATTCGGGTGTGTCAAAGGGTCGTGTACGCATCACTAAGGCATCCTCTCCATTATCATGGTAATAACTAGGCTTACGACCAACCACCCGATAACTGTACTTAGAGTATAACCGTTGGGCGGGTTGGTTGCTGACCCGGACTTCTAATGTAGAATAGCGTCCCCCCGCTGTGGCTGCGCGTTGCAATATACTACTCAGGATGACCTCGCCCAAGCCATGCCCACGATACGTCGGCGCAATGCCCAGGCTAGTGATATGCGCTTCGCCATGCATCACCCAAAACGCCCCAAACCCGATCAAATGGGGCGCAGGTTCCGAGCCGATCAGGCGGCGTAGCCAACTTTGCCAGGGGGCTTTCTCTTGTGCTGGGGCGGCTTCTTCCAATACTGCCCAATGAGAATAGGTGTTTTCTTCCGCATCAAAACGCACGGCCTGCACAGACCACGGCATACTGAAGCATTGCTGGTTCAAAATCATTAACGGATGTAGGTCTTTAGGTGTGTAGGGTCGTGCACGGTACATCAGGGAGCCTTGAGGTAGAACGGGTTAATTTGCGCAGCATCGCGCGTAAAAT
>DAOTVD010000130.1:0-27260 GCA_034437075.1 Anaerolineae bacterium | reverse complement strand
GGGGTTGAGGGTGCGTAATAGGGTATCAATCGCGGCCATGCCGCTGGCGAAGACCAAGCTATGCGCGCCATTTTCAAGGGATGCTAAGGCGGCCTGTAATGCGGTGCGCGTGGGATTATCCGTGCGGCTATATTCGTAGCCCTTGTGCGCGCCGGGCGCGGCCTGTACATACGTCGATGTTTGATAGATCGGCGTCATGATGGCCCCGGTTTCGGGGTCGGGCACCACACCCGCATGCACCGCGCGCGTTTCGATATGGTTGGAGTCCTGCTGTAGGGTCATAGGGAGCCTATACCGGGTTGGCTAAAAAGTCGATCAGGTCGATTTTGGTGATAATCCCGCGCAGGTGCTCGCCTTCTTTCACAATAACAACCGATTGATTCATAAACGAGCCCATCAGATTATCGAGTGGCGTGTCTACGGTAACCGTCGGCGGGTCGCCCTGGATGACTTCGGCATCTTCGAGTACGACATTGGTCGCGTTGGGGTTGTCGGGATGGGCCAACAGATAGCGCAGCAAGTCCACCTCATTCACCAGCCCGAGCAACTTCTTCTCTTTGTTGGTCACCGGGATTTGTGAAATGCCGTGCTCGCGCAATTTATTCACCACACTGCCAATCGTTTCTTGGCAAGTAGCCACAATGAGTTGCCGAGTGGGTCGCGAGGCCAGCAGCGTTTCTACCGAGGCCTGGCTGCCGACGGGGTCAAGCATCCGATTCTCGCGCATCCAGTCATCATTAAAGACCTTGCTTAGGTAGCGCGTACCAGAATCCGGCAAGATGACGACCACGCGCACATCCGGCCCGAGTTGCTCTTTTTCGGCGTAGCGCAACGCGCCCGCCACCGCCGCCCCGCACGACACCCCGCAAAAAATACCTTCTTCGCGGACTAATCGGCGCGTCATCAGCATGGATTCTTTGTCCGTCACCTGCACCACATCATCCAACAGGGTGAAATCATAGGTACTGGGGATGAAGTCTTCGCCAATGCCTTCGGTCAGGTAGGCTTCGGCTTCGGGGATTTCGCCCGTTTTGAAATGGTCGTACAAAATCGAGCCGACCGGATCGACGCCCACGATTTTGATGTCTGGCTTCATCTGGCGCAGATAGCGCGCCACGCCCGTAATTGTGCCCCCGGTGCCCATCCCCGCCACAAACACGTCGATCTGCCCGCCCGTTTGTTCCCAGATTTCGGGTCCGGTGGTCAGTTCATGCGCTTTGGGGTTGGAGGGGTTATGGTATTGATTGGCCAGCAAGGCATTCGGCGTTTCTTCGACAATCCGGCGCGCGACGCTGTAATAGCTGCGTGGGTCGTCGGGCTCTACTTCCGTGGGGGTGACGATGACGCGCGCGCCGAAGGCCCGCAAGACCTTCACTTTTTCTTCGGATTGTTTATCGGCCATCACAAAGACGCATTTATAGCCCTTCAGCGCCGCCGCAATGGCTAGCCCGACGCCCGTATTGCCGGAAGTCGCTTCGACGATGGTGCCGCCGGGTTGGATGAGTCCTTCGGCTTCGGCGTCTTCGATGATCTGAATCCCGATGCGGTCTTTCACTGAGCCGCCAGGATTGAAAAATTCCACTTTGGCGATGATGTCGGCCTGAACGTTGCGCGTGACGGCGTTCAGGCGCACCAGGGGTGTATCCCCCAATGTGCCCAGGATATTGTCGTGAATGGTTGATGTGGTGTTGACGATTGTCATGGGGTATCTTAGCTATTCTCCTCGTTACCAATGCTGAAGGCAGCCTCTAAATCGGCACGGTCGTAGGCTTTGAAGGCCAAGAGCGTTTCTGTATCAGTGATGCCGGGCATATCTTGTACGGCTTCGGTGACGATGTCCGCGACGTGTTCATTGGAGCGCGCGCGCAATACGGCCACCAGATCGTAACGCCCCGCGACCGAAAACACCTCACTAACCCCGTCGATATTGATGATATGTTGGGCGACGTCATTCACGGCGCCGCGCTGGGCTGTAATCAAGACAATGGCATTGACCACCATATTCGAGTCCCCTTTTCTGTTGATACATCCTGAAATGAGTCTACAGGGGTTGGGTGCGTCTTGCCACTTCTTTAGGGTGGGGTCAGGTTGATCGACACCACAGATTGTTCCGCCGGGCTGGCGCCTTCCACCCATAAGCGCAATTCATACGGGCCAGGGGGCAGCGCTTCGGCGTAAAAGGTTTCTAAAACACCGGGCTCGGGCATCTGGTTATAGTGCAAGTCGCCCATGGTCGTCCAATTCGGGAATGGCCCACCGCGCACTTCGACCTTATAGAAGTTAAATGG
Organism: Anaerolineae bacterium; assembly: GCA_034437075.1. Lineage (GTDB taxonomy): Bacteria > Chloroflexota > Anaerolineae > Aggregatilineales > J027 > DAOTVD01. The sequence goes on along the minus strand of DAOTVD010000130.1, from coordinate 24,972 downwards.
TGACCCCGGCGGCACGTTCACCACGCCATAAATCGGAATGATACCGCTGACGGTCTGGCCCGGCGCAGGCGAAACGATCTGCCCTACAGTGCCAGGCGGGACGTTAAAACTAGCCAGGGTATCCGCCGTGCAGGGGAATTGCGGCAGGATGGGCCGTCCGTTGTTTTGTGCCCAGCGATACGCGCCGGGCTGGTGATTCGGGTTGCTCGGTGGCGCGATGAACAATTGTTGGCGCGCATCCGGCACGACGTCCAATACTTCGACCGGCACCATACAATAGCGCGGCGTGCCATACACACCCAAGCCGCTCGCGCTGAGCAATTGCGCCTGCGGGCCGGGCAAGGGGCGCACGATCACCTCAAAGATGCCCGGCTCGCGCTCGATGATACGCGGGCCGAATTCCGAGGGCGGCGGCGGTGCGCCGCCAGCATTCCCACCCCCCAATGGCACCAAATTGCCGTTGCCATCGGGCACCAATGGCGGGCCATCCAGAAACCATTCGCTCATTAGCGAACAATCACCCGTTTGCGGATCGCGCATAGCGCGCACATTGCATACGCGCAACTGTGTGATTCCTTGCGGCGGGCTAAAGACGCTCGGCGGCATATCAAAGCGGCGATACACATCCGTGATGATGTCGTTCCAGATGGGCGCGGCCCCTTGTAAGCCCGAAATATCGACCATTTCGGCGTTGTCGCTATTGCCCGACCACACCCCCACGACCAGATCGCTGGTATAGCCCACCGTCCAGTTATCGCGGAAGTTGTCGGTGGTGCCTGTCTTGACCGAGGTCAGCAATTGCCCCGTATTCAACGGGCTATTGGCGCCCATAGCAGGCGTACGGGCGGCGTTATCGGCCAGCATATCGCCCACCAGAAACGCGATACGCGGGTCCATCACAGGCGTGCCGCGCACGAACTCCGAGCGCGTGAAGCCGTTGCGCTCGCCTTCGGGGCAGCGATTTTCGTATTCGTAAATGATATTGTCGTTGTTGTCCAACACACATAAGATGCTGGTCGGTGGCAGATATACGCCCTGGCGGGCCAGGGTCGCATAGTTGGAGGTCAGTTCCAAAAGCGTGATTTCGCCGCCGCCGAGCGTCAGCGACAGGCCATAGCGCCCCGGTTCGCTGCTCAGGCTCTGGGTGCCCATACGCTGCAAATACTGGATCAAATAATCCACGCCGACTTGATCTAGCGCCAGCACAGCAGGCACGTTGTAGGAATTGGCTAGCGCATCGCGCATACGCATGGGGCCATGATAGCGGCGGTCATAGTTCATAGGCGTATAGGTTGGCTGCCCAGCAATCGGAAAATCGGTTTCGACATCCCAAAAGACCGTGCCGGAACTAAAGCCCTGCTCAACCATGGCGGCATACGTGAAGGGCTTCAGCGTACTACCCGGTTGGCGCAACGCGGTGGTAACGTTCACCTGGCCATCAATACTAGCGTCGTTATAATCCACACTGCCCAACATCGCGATAATCTCGGCGGACTGGGGATGGATAATCACCACAGCGGCATTCGTCAGGTTGTGGGGCGCGCGCAGGGCCGCGACATTGCGTTCGGCGGCGCGCAGGGCCACGTCTTGATACGCCAAATCCACGGTGGTATAGACGCGCAAGCCACCATCCGCGATGAGTTCTGGCGAACGGCCCATCTCGATAAGCAGGTCTTCCAGTTCTTCCATGGCATACAGCGTGAAATGCGGCGCCTCTAGGGGCACTTCGGGGCTAACAAAGTTGAGCGTGCGCTGTTTGGCCGCATCGGCTTCGGCGGCGGTGATATACCCTTCTTCGACCATCAAATCTAGTACCAGATGCTGGCGCGAGATCACACGCGACTGGATCGCTGGGTCGGGGTTCAGCGGATCGACCACGGCGGGCAATTGGGGCAACCCGGCCAGCAAAGCCGCCTCATGGATTTCTAGCTCGGCGGCGGGCTTGCCAAAATACGTTTGCGCGGCGGATTCGATGCCATAAGCCAGATTGCCGTAGTAAATCGTATTCAGATATAGTTCGAGGATGTCATCCTTGCTCATACGCTGGGTAAGCACCGTGGCCAGCGCGATTTCCTCCAGCTTGCGTTCGATGCTCACTTCACGGCGATATTCCGGGTCAAAGACGACATTTCGCACCAACTGCTGGGTAATGGTACTGGCGCCGGAAACGACCTGCCCTTCGTCAAAATATTGCCACACCGCGCGCACGTTACTTTGCACGTCAAAGCCAGGGTTGTTGTAAAAATCATCATCCTCGACTGAAACGGTCGCCCACATGACCGAGTCGGGTATTTCTTCGAGCGTCACGCGCTGGCGGCGTCCTTGGCCGAAGATTTCCCACAGTTGGTTGCCGTTGCGGTCATAGATGAAGCTGGATTCAAAACCCGTTTCGCGGTTGGGGTCTTCCACACCCGCTAGGCTAGCTTCCAGCGCACCGATAGACTCGTCTAGGCGGTCGGAAAGCTGAATGTAGCCCACCACACCGACCGAGAACAACAGCACCAACAGCCCGGCGAATGTCCCCATACAGCCGAACCAGCAACCAGGATTGGGCATACAACCCCGCCGCCGACTCCCTCGGATGGCTCGGTGGCGGGTGGGGGGCGGCGGGCCGAGTGGGGGGCGCGGGGGTGCATAACCATCTGCGGGCGGCGCACTGCTGCTCGGTGGCGCATAGGCAACATGTTCTGGTGGGGGCACCTTTGGGCGCGGCATATGGGGCTGCGTAACCTCAACCTCTGGGGGCTGATGCGGCTGGGTTAAATCCCCCGCTTGGAGATGTGCGTAATTCCCCCTCCCCACGACCGTTTGTTCGGGATTAGGGGGTGCTTGGCGGTGGGTGGGCGCATCTTCATCCGCGGATTGCGGCTGCGAAGGTTGGGTCAAGTTTGGGTCTGGCATGGCTTCTGTTCTGGTATCGTCTTGAGCTATGCTCATTGTAGCATAGGGCTTAGCCCGTGCACCCCACGCCTACATATCAATCAGATGACGCTTCCCTATCTGCCAGATAGGCATCTAGTTCTTCGGGCTGGTTGGCCAGAAAGAACGCAGCCATCAGCAGGATCACGCCTGTGAAGCTCAGCCCGATGAAGACTGCCATCAGGGTGCTATGCAGCAGTTCTAAATCCTGCGTGATACCAAAGCCAAACAACGCGCCAACCGTCATCGCCGCGCAAACGAGCCCGGCCACGGGTAACGCTAGCAACTCGCGCCGAACGCCGATATACGTGCCCAGCAAGGCCAGCATGAATACGGCCAAAAAAATAATTCCCAAGCCACTCATCGTCTGCTTCCTGTACTTGTGTGCATTACATTTTCACTCTAAGCAATCCGCTGAGGGGCCGCAATGGCCTAAGCAACTTCCACACAAAAACCAGACATTAGGCCCGTAAAATCGCCCGCACCGGCGAGGCGCACGCATCTTGCAGTTTCAGCGGCAAGGCCACGAGTTCGTAATGGCCATCCGGCACGCCCGCGAGGGCCAGGTTTTCCAGATGCACCATCCCGCGCGCCAGCAGGCGTCTATGGCCGGGCAGCGTTTTGCTGTCAAAGGCATCCACCGAGGGGCCATCGATGCCGAATAAGACCGCGCCTCGGTCGGCCAGCCAATCGATTAGTTCGGGCGTGGGGTACGGAAAATCTGCGGGAAATTCGCCCTCCGGGGATTCACTAACCCAGGTATGCACCAGCAAACGCTCCACGGGCGTTTCGACCATCCCGGTGACCTGGTCGGGTGTGATGCCGCCGCGTGCCCCCGGCAAGCTGATGACCTGCGCCGGGCCGATATACGGTTCTAGGGGTAATTCATGGGCGCGCGGGCCCTCATCTTGCACATGGTAGCCCGCGTCGGCGTGGGTGCCAATGTGTGCCGTGGTATGCAGCGTATAGAGATTGATATTGGCGCCATCGGCAATGCGCAATTTGGCTTCTAACGAGAATGGTGTATCCCCTGGCCAGACGGCTGTCTGAGCGTTAACTATGCGCGTGATGTCGTAAATCATAGCGTTATCCCTATGTCACAAAGTCGCGCGCGGTTTGGTGTTGTTGCCAACTGCCATCATCCAGAATAGCGGCGATGGCCTGAATGGTCGCGTGGATTTCGTCGTCGCTGTTATAAAAATGCGGTGCGATGCGAATCCCGGCCCCCGCGCGGTAGTCAATAATGATGTTGCGGTGCAATAGTTCGCGCGAGATTTCGTAAGCCTGCGGCGGATTGACCGTCACCGTCCCGGCACGCGCGGCGGGGTCGCGCGGGGATACAATGTCATAGCCCTGGGCTTCGGCTAGTTCGATGAGCAAAGCCGTTTGGCGCATCGACTTCGCGCGGATGGCCTCTACGCCCACTTGCGCGATGACCTGCACGCCGGGTTGGATAGCATACAAAGACGCAATGCCGGGCGTACCGTTCATCAGACGATAAGCATCTTCGCGTAGCTCGAAATGTTCCAGATCAAAATCAAAGGGGCGTTGATGCGCAAACCAGCCCGTGACCTGGGGTTCTAGGCTAGTTAGCAAGTCGGGCCGAATGTACATAAACACGCCACCAGGGCCACCGCACAGCCATTTCAGCACGCCGCCGATATAAAAGTCAACCTGTAAGGCGGTTACATCCACGGGAATGATGCCCACGCTATGATAGCCATTGAGCAGAACTTGCGCGCCGACGGCATGCGCTTTGTGCACGATTTCCGCCACGGGCATGATATAGGCACTTTTGAACAACACATGCGAAATGCTCACCAAGCGGGTGCGCTCGTCAATGGCCGCGAGGATGTCCTCCGGCGTGATGCTGATCCCATCGCGCGATTTGACCGTATGCACGTGCATATGGGGCGGCAACCAACGGCGTAACACGTAGACATCCGAGGGAAAATCCATATCCGTGATGACGACTTTATCGCGCGCGGGGTCGGTAAAATCCAACGCGGAGAATAAAATGCTATTGGCGATACTCGCGTTTTGATGCACCAGCACACTCCCGGCGGGGGCACCCATCAACGGCGCGATTTTGTCCCCCACTGCGCCATTTAGCGCCCACCAGACCTCCCCCCAAGCCGAGACACCGCGCGTTGCCCAGGTATCCGCGTAAGCATGCAGGCTCTCGTAGACGCCGCGCGGCATCGCGCCCAAAGAATTGCTAATGAGATACGTTTTTTCCGCCAGGATGGGAAATTCTGGGCGCCATTGTAGTAATGGATCATTCATGAGCGGCTCATCCTCAGCAAAATATGGGTGGCATACGCGCGGATTAATTCCTTACCGCCCGTATTATAAGCCGTGGCTGTAAAGTAGAGGAATTGATTGGTGCGGTCGGTCAAACGCGCTTCGACCTCAATGTATTCATCGCGGGGCGTCACGGGGCGCATGAAGGTCGTATTGAGTTGGGTCGTTACGCTGGGCGGCGCGACAAGATAGCTCAGCGGGCCGATGGTGTTGTCGATGGCGGCGATGATAAACCCGCCTTGCATATTGCCCAACGGGTTGGCGTAGCGGTGCTGAGCCGGGAACCGCACGCGCAGCGCTTCGCCGTCGGTATAACTGAGCACTTCCGCGCCCATTTCGGTGAAGCAAGGCGGCGGAATGAGTAAATCGATCCCTTCTGGGGCGCGCTCGCGCAATAGGTCGTTGATATCGGGCGTTGGATCATCTGGCATGGCGGTTGACTCCTGATACGTGGTTAAGTTAGGCCCTATTGTAACCCACGGGTCAGCGACCATTCACGCCCGAAGACCCACGCCGCCAACCAGACCCCCGCCCCGGCATAGACCAGACCCGTGGTAACGTTGATGAGCAACGCTTGCACGGTCAACGCATTGCTGAACAGGTCGCGAATGGCCACAATTGTCCCGAAAAAGGGCAGAGCATATATAGGGGCGGCCACATCGGCGGGCAAGCTGAAGATGGTCAGCAAGACGCTCGCGGGCAACCCCAACTGCACCAACGCCATAAATAGATTGGCTTCGCGGTAATTGGCCGCGTAGGCGCACCAGGCCATCACCAGGCCGTTGAGCATGACGGTAAACGGAATGATGAGCACCAACAACGCTAGAATTAGCGGGAGGATGCCATCGCTCGCGCGCAAGATTTCCTCAATCGCGCCCAGGAAGGACATATCCTCGGCGGTGGCCAGCGCTGGCCCGGCGACGCTCAGCGCGTTGAGCAAAAGCCCCTCGATCAGCCACAAGCTCATCACGGCCATAGAGGCCATAAAGACCACGGTCATTTTGCCCATCACGATGCCGATGCGGCTAGCCGGCGTCACCAATAGATTTTCAATCGTTTGGCGTTCTTTTTCGCCGACGGTCGTATCCAGCACCAGCCCCATACCCCCGCCCAGCAACCAAGAGGTCACGGCCAGAGGCAGAAAAATGGTCGCGAGGATGCTCGCGCCACCTCCCTCATCATCACTGCCCACGGCACTATCGGCCTGTACGGCGCGTTGCTCGCCCACGCGCACCGGGCTCAGCCAGTCGCGCGTAACCCCCATATCGGTCAGGCGTTGGTCTAGCAGATCATTGTTGTAACGGTCGATCACCCCACGCACCGCGCCCCGCCCGATAATCGAGACAAAGGAATCATCGCGCGTGGTTAAATCCACGTAACTGGTGCCCTCGGCATCGAGTTGCTGCTGAAAATCGGGCGGGATGGTGACGATCATCACCGCCTCGCCGAAGCGGTCGCCGGGCGGGGGTGTTACGACGTTGATGGCGTCTTCTTCTTGAAACATGCGCGCGAGTTCGGGCGCGGCTTCGGGATTCTCGATTACAATCGGAAAGCCGTCCTCGGCTAGGCGGATGACCTGCGACCCAATAAAGACCCCGGCGCAAATCGCCAAAGCGGGCAAGATAATCGGCGGGGCGAACAGCCAGAACAACGACCGCCTATCGCGCAGGAGTTCGCGCAGTTCTTTTGCCAGCACAATCCGGTAAACCCAGGTAAAGCGCATCATGTTCTCCTAAGATTCGTAAGCGTTACGAGCCAAGCGATAAGCCCTATTTGCGTTTATCTTCAGATTCCGCCTCGCGGCGCGCTTCGGCCAGCAGGGCGGCTTCGCCAATGATGCGCACAAAGGCGGTTTCCAGGCTATCGGCAGCATACTTGGCGACTAGCTCGGCGGGTGTGCCTTGGTCGCGCACTTCGCCCCGATGCACAATCGCGACCCGGTCGCACAAGCGCTCGACCTCGTCCATATGGTGGGTGCTCAGCACCACGCAGCGCCCTTCCGCCTTAAAGCGATGGATGATCTCACGCACAGCCCGCGTGCTGACCACGTCTAGCCCTTGGGTCGGTTCGTCCAGGATGACATTGGGCGGATTGTGAATCAACGCCATGCCCATGACGACCTTGCGCACCATCCCGCGAGAGAAGCCTTTAGCTTTGCGGTCGGCGAAGTCTTGCATATCCAATGTCTCGATAAGATACGCGATATGGTCTTCGAGCTTGGGGCCACTCAGACCATGCAAGTGGCCGATATAGCGCAAATGCTCGCGCGTGGTCGAATGCGCATAGAGGCCCGCGCTTTCGACCAGAATGCCCAGATGCGAGCGCACTTTATCCTTTTGGGTGCGGATGTCGTAGCCGTGTACCGTGGCCGTACCGCCCGAGGGCGTCACCACGGTGGAGAGCATGCGCAGGGTGGTCGTTTTGCCTGCGCCATTCGGCCCTAACAAGCCGAACACTTCGCCATCTTGGGCCTGGAAGGTGATGTCTTTAACCGCCTGAAAATCCTTAAACGTTTTAGCTAACCCCTGTGCTTCGATCATGGTTCCTCAGTTCGTGTTGACTGTGTGCACCCCTAGAGTATCGCAGAAAGACATGCATCTGGCCGCTTTAATTATTGATTTTCGGCGCCCGAGACAGTAGGATAATGGCCAAATTAGAAGATATCTCTATGAAAATTGCACCTTCGATACTTGCTGCCGACTTTACCCAACTAGGCCATGACATCCGCGCCGCCACAGATGCAGGCGCCGATCAATTGCATGTGGATGTGATGGATGGGCGCTTTGTCCCGAATATTTCGTTCGGCACACCAATCTTGGCCGCCGCGCGGGCAGCTACGCCCCTGCCGCTGGATGTACACTTGATGATCGTCGAGCCCGAACGGCACCTGGCCGCGTTCGCGGAAGCAGGCGCGGATATGTTGACGATTCATGCCGAGACTTGCCCGAACTTGCACCGCAATCTGCAAGAGATTAAGGCCCTGGGCTTGCGGGCAGGCGTGGCGCTGAACCCGCACACCCCCGCGCTGATGGTCTCGGAGGTGTTGCACCTGGCCGACATCCTGCTAGTGATGACGGTCAACCCTGGCCAGGGCGGGCAGTCGTTTTTGCCGGAAACCCTACCGAAAATCCGCACTTTGCGCCGCATGGCCACCGAGGCTGGGCATGCGCTCGATATTGCCGTGGATGGTGGCATTAACGCCGAGGTTGCCGGGCCGTGCCTAGAAGCAGGCGCGAATGTCTTGGTCGTGGGCTCGTCGGTGTTCAAAGCGCCCCAGGGCATCCCGGCTAGCATCAACGCATTGCGCAACTTACGGTCATCATAGAGAGAGGCGCCACCATGCCTAAAGAAACCACCCTGGGAACCATCGACATCTCGCGCACGGCCATCGCCAGTATGGTCAGCAGTGTAACCACCCAAACGTATGGGGTCGTGGGCATGTCGACGCCCTCCCTAGCCGAAGGGATCGCCGCGACGATTACGCGCGACCCGCGCAAAGGCGTGGAAGTCACGTTCAACCCGGACGATAGCCTAACCATCGACGTGTATGTGGTGCTGAATTACGGCATCAATATTGGCAGCGTGGCCAATAGCCTGATCCGCACCTTGCGCTATCGCATCCAACAGCAAACCCACCTGAACGTTCAGCAAGTTAACGTTCATATCCAGGGATTGCGCATGCCCGACAGCCGTTGACAAAAATGAGTAATCGCAACTATGACCGACTACCCTCAACCTTGCCTAACCTGCGATGGTCAAACGCTGAAAGCACTGGCGGATGCCGGACGGCGCTGGCTAGAACAACACGTCCAACGTGTGAATGACTTGAACGTCTTCCCGGTGCCGGATGGCGACACCGGCACCAACATGCTGCTGACGATGAACAATGCCTATGGCGAAGTAGCCGACGACATGAGCCCTTCTGCCGCGCATATTGCCGCTCGGCTCGCGCATGGGGCCATCATGGGTTCGCGCGGGAACTCCGGCACCATCATGTCGCAAATTTGGGTCGGCTTTGCAGAGGGCATCCAAGAGTATGACGCCTTCGACCTGCCCGGCGGCGTAGCTGGGCTGCGCAATGCCGCAACGCGCGCCTACCAGGGTGTGCAAAACCCAGTCGAAGGCACCATCTTGACCGTCATCCGCGAGATTGCCGAAGAAGCGGAGGCCATGCAAACCGAAACGGCAGATATGATCGACTTGTTAGAGCGTATCGTCACGCGCGGTTGGGATGCGGTGGCTCGCACGCCAGACATGCTGCCCGTTTTGCGCGAAGCCAACGTCCAGGACTCCGGCGGAACGGGGCTGGTCTATGTTTTCGAGGGGATGCTACGCTATCTGCGCGGCGAGAGCTTCGAAGTCGTGCCGAGTGTTGATGAGTCGTTTGCCCAGGCTATGGTGCAACTGCATACAGCCCAACCCGATTTAGAGATGCTGGCCAACGAGCAATATAATTACGATGTTCAATTCATTATTCGCGGCGAAGGACTAAACATCGCGCAGATCAAGACGGACATCGAAGCCATGGGCGACTCGGGCGTGATTGTCGGCAGTGAGACCACCGTGAAAGTGCATATCCATGTGGACGACCCCAGCCAACCATTGGCCTATGGCGTGCGCCTGGGCGCGCTGGATGATGTCGTCGTAGAAAATATGCAATTACAGTACGAGGCCCTGCTCGCGGCTCGGGGGCAGCGCGAAGACGATATTGAGGTCACGCTTCAGCCCATTAAGCCGGGCGAGATTGGCGTGATCGCCGTCGCGCCGGGGCGCGGATTGGCGCGCGTATTGGCCGACCTGGGCGCGGCGCAGATTATCGACGGCGGGCAAACCAACAACCCCAGCACCGAGGAAATCTTGGCGGCGGCGCAAGCATTGCCTACCGACATGGTGTTCATCTTGCCCAATAACAAGAACATTATCCTGGCTGCCGAACAGGCCGCACGCATGAGCGACGGTCAAACCCTGCGGGTGTTGCCAACCCGCACGTTTCCGCAGGGCGTCGCTGCGATGGTCGCGTATCAGCCCGACGCCAACCCGGATATGGTGTTCGAAGACATGGACGATGCCAAAGATGGCGTCGTGACCTGCGAAGTAACCACCGCCACGCGCAGTGTGGAACTAGATGGCGTAGCTGTGCGCGATGGCCAGATTATCGGGCTAATTGATGGGCAATTGCGCCATGCCGCCGATGATACGCTCTCGGTTTTGTTCACCTTGCTTGAGGCACTCGACCTAGATGATTATGAACTCGTGACGATCTATTACGGGGCTGAGGTGTCGCGCCAACAAGCTAACGAAGTGCTCGAACAATTGTCGGCCCGTTATGGCGCGCTGGATTTCGAGCCCGTTTACGGCGGCCAACCCCATTACCAATACATTCTGAGCATTGAATAGGGCCGTGAGTCGTCTACGCATTGTGGTGGATAGCGCTGCCGATTTCCACACGCCGCAGCTTGTCGAACGCTACCAACTGACGGTCGTCCCGCAGCGCGTCACGTTGGGGAGTGAGCAATTTTGGGATTACGAGGAACTCTCGCCCGCATCATTATTCCAAAAATGGAGCGCGTTGGATGGTGTTTCGCCGAGCATCAGCGCGCCCAGCACCGAACGTTTTGCCGACATTTACCAAAGACTGTGCGCCGAAAACCATAAGGTCATTTCGTTGCATCCTTCGCGCGCCCTTAGCGCCTCATACGACAACGCCAAGGCTGCCGCAGACCAACTCTTAGGCCGCTACGACATCGCCGTGCTCGATACCCAGACGACCTCCGCTGGGCTGTCGCTCTTGGCCGAAGTGGCCGGGCAAATCGCCGAAACCATCACCAGCCTAGAAGACGCGGTGCGCGTATTACGCGGGGCCATTGCGCGCACCTATAGCGTGTTTTTTGTCGATACCCTAGATACAATCCAGCGACACGCGCTATTGGGCGAGGCACAAGCCATCTTGGGGACAATGCTGGGCATTAAACCCTTCATCACCATAGAGGAAGGGCAACTGATGACCATGGAAAAAGTACGCAACCGGGCCCAGGCAGTAGATAAACTCGTTGAGTTCGTCTCGGAATTTGGTTCTATCGATAAACTCGTTATCTTGAAGAACTCACCCTTTACATCTGATACAATACGCCTTTTACAAGATCGGCTGAATACCGAAATCGGGCAGCAATCTTATCCGGTGATTCTCTATGGCAGCATGTTGGCGCATTATCTGGGGCCAGACGCTACCGGGATCGTCATTTTAGAAAGCGAATGAGCCTAACTTAACATCCATCACATCATTAACGATACAATGCTGAAGAATAGGAGCCTCATATGCCAAACTTTCGTATCATCACAGATAGCCCGAGCGATGTGCCTGCCGAATTGGTAGCACAATATCGCATGATCGTCTTACCGGCTTACATCAACTTTAGCGCGGCGGAAAGCGTGCCCGATGACGGCGTTGCCATCACCAAAACTGACTTCTACGAACGCTTAGCCAAAGCAGAGCTTTTGCCCACCACCGCCGCCTATAGCCCCGGCGAAGCCGAAAAGGCCATGCGGCATTTGCTCGAAGACGAAGGCGCGGAGCATGTTTTCTCAATTCATACCACTAAAGGCGTCAGCGCGATGGTCGAGAGCAGCCGGATTGCCGCGCGCGAAGTAGGCGAAGATAAAGTCACCGTGTTGGATACAGGTTCGCTTTCAATGGGAAGCGGTTGGTGCGTGGTCGGTGCGGCGCGTGCCATTGCTGCCGGCGCGGACTACCAAGGCGTACTCGATGCGTTTGAGTCCATCAAAGCGCGGGTTGATCTCATCACCGTACCCAGCACAATGGAATATCTGCGGCGTAGTGGGCGCGTCAATAGTATGGTTGCTGGCGTTGGCGATGTCTTGCAGATTAAGCCTTTTGTGCGCGTGCTCAACGGAGAAGTGACCCGCGCGGGGCGGGTGCGCACCGAGAAAAAGATTATCCCCAAGTTGGTGGATATGGCGCGCGATTATGCCCCACTAGAAAGCGTTGCGATCCTGCATACGGGCTATCCCGAAGGGGCCGCCGCCCTGGAAGCCGCCCTGCAAGCCGCCCTGGGCGACCTGCTACCCGCAGATTGTGTCACCACAATCGTGACCCCGGCCATTGGCGCGAATTTTGGCCCTGGGGGGGTCGGAATAGCGATGGTGCGCAAAGCTCAGTAGAATGGTGCACAATCCGGCACGATAAAGGATAAACACGCCATGCCCTCTGCCCTGGAAAATCTGATTAAAATCCTGCGGCTTGAGAAAAAGAATAACTACAACAACAAAGCCGTCATCGGCGGCATCGAAAGCTACGCGCCACAATGGGCCCAGAATGCGCGCGCGGAATTCCGCAAGCCCGAACAACTCGCGCTGGTGGATGAAATCTTGCTGGTGATTGAAGATTACGCCGCCAAACCGGCTCAACGCGCCGACCTAGCCAAATACATGTTCGAGCGCATGACCCAACGCACCAGCGTTCGCGCGGAATATGAAGTACCGTTGCCCGATGTGCTCGACCAGCCCGAGCCACCGCCGCGCGGCGCGTCATCGCGGTGCGCGGAGCAATGGCGCGAACAATCTGAACGAGGCACAAGCCAACGGGGCAAACGCGGGGATGACCGCCCCAAGCCCAAACCCCGGCGCCGTAGCAGACGGCCTGACCTCTCGTTAGACGAGGCTGTTGGGCGCATCGAGCAACTGAAAGCGCCCGCCACGAAACTTTCTGGCGTGGGGGACAAAATGGCCGAAAAGCTCGCCCGCTTGGGCATAGAAACCATCGGAGATTTGCTGTACCTGTTCCCCCGGCGCTATGACGATTACACCCAAATGGTGCCGCTGAGTAAGCTAGCGCCCCACCAAACCTACACGCTAATTGCCACAGTGCGCGAGATCATCGAACGCCGCACGCCGGGCCGCAAGCCCTATCTCATCGTGCAGTTGCAAGACGGCACCGGCCAGGTCAGCGCGAAGTTCTTTAACCAGCCCTGGCTCAAGCGCCAACTCAAAGAGGGCATGCAGTTGACCTTGCATGGCAAAACATCGCTCTATCTGGGTAAGGTCGAGCTCATCAACCCCGTATGGGAACCCATTGACCAAAACAGCTTGCAAGCGGGCGGTATCGTGCCCATTTACCCGCTGACGAAAGGCATCAGCGCGCGCACCATGCGCCGGTTGATGTACAAAGCCGTGCAAAGTTGGGCCGAGAAAATCCCGGAATATCTGCCCGACCCGGTGCTAGACCGCACCGACCTTGTGAATCTGGGCTGGGCCTTGCGTCAGATTCACTTCCCCGAACGGTGGGAGTATCTGGGCTATGCGCGTGAGCGCCTGGCCTTTGACGAATTGCTCTTTTTGCAATTGGGCGTTTTGCGCAACCGGGTCGAGTGGCAAGCGCAGCCCGGCATCCCCCTAACTGTAGATGACGACTGGCGCGCGGCCTTTCAGGAGGCGCTGCCCTTCGCGTTGACGGGCGCCCAAGAACGGGCTATTCAGGATATTTACGCCGACCTAGCGAGAGATGTCCCCATGAACCGGCTTTTGCAGGGCGATGTCGGCGCGGGTAAAACAGTCGTTGCCGTGGCGACGCTGGCAGCGGCGGTCGTCAATGGCAAGCAAGCCGCGCTAATGGCCCCCACGACCATCCTGGCGGAGCAACATTACCAGAACTTGCGTGCGCTGTTCGATACGATCCCCGGCTTATCGCCGGATGACATTGGCTTGCTCTCCAGCACAGTTTCGGCAGGCGAGCGGCGCGCGGTGTTAGAAGGGATGGCGGCGGGCACGGTGCGCGTTCTGGTGGGCACCCAAGCGCTGATTCAAGAAGGCGTCGCGTTCGATGACCTGGCCGTAGCGGTCATTGACGAACAACAGCGCTTTGGCGTGCAACAACGCGGCGCGCTACGCGGCAAAGGCACCAATCCGCATATTCTGGTGATGACCGCCACGCCCATCCCGCGCACCATGGCCCTGACGCTATTTGCCGACCTAGATTTAAGCATCCTGGACGAAATGCCGCCTGGACGCACGCCCATTCAGACGCGCGTCATCCCGCCGAACGAACGCACGCGCGTGCACCTGTTTATCGAGCAAAACGTCTTGGCGCGCGGCCAACAAGCCTATGTCATCTTCCCCCTGGTAGAAGCCTCCGACGATAACCCGGCGCTCTCGGCGGAAGAAGGCTACGAAGACCTCAGCCAGCATGTTTACCTGAAACATACGGTTGGGTTGATCCACGGGCGCATGAAACCCGCCGAAAAAGACGCCATCATGGCCCGTTTCGCGGCGGGTGAGATCGATGTATTGGTGGCCACCACGGTCATTGAAGTGGGCGTGGATGTCCCCAACGCGACGGCTATCATCGTGGAAAACGCCGAGCGCTTCGGCCTGGCCCAGTTGCACCAATTGCGGGGCCGCGTGGGCCGGGGCGCCGAGAAGTCATACTGTATGCTCATCGCGGGCGAAGTGACCGAGCGCTTGCAAGCCATGGAAGATACCACGGATGGCTTCAAACTGGCCGAACTGGATTGGCAACAGCGCGGCGCGGGCGATTTGCTGGGCGTGCGCCAGAGCGGCGCGGGCAAAATCCGCCTGCCCGAACAAATGGACATGCGCCTGGTGGAGCTCGCACAGCACGAAGCCAAAGCCATCAACGCCGAAGACCCATACCTCGACCTGCCCGAACATGCCCTGCTGGCGCGCTTTGTTATGGCCCCAGCGGACATGCGCACGGACCTAAGCTAGGAGTCTCTCCGTCATGATTCGACGTGCTGTGTACCCTGGTTCGTTCAACCCGGTGCATAATGGCCATATCGACATCATCCAGCGCGCGGCGCGCGTGTTTGATGAAGTCGTCGTGGCTATATATGATAAACCGAACAAGCCGCAACTCTTTAGCATCGATGAACGCACCCAATTAGTGCATAATAGCATCGAAAAAAGTGGTTTAGATAATGTCCGAGTTGCAACATTTTCAGGATTAACAGTAAACTATGTAAAATCCGTGGGTGCATTTTGTATCGTGCGTGGTTTGCGCGTATTCTCGGATTTCGAATTTGAGTTTCGGATGGCGTTGGCCAATCATCGCTTGGCCCCCGACATCGAAGTGGTGAGCTTCATCGCGAGCGAAGAAACGATACACATCAGTTCGAGCACTGTTCGCGAGATCGCCTCCCTAGGGGGAGATGTATCAACCTTTGTGCCACCACACGTCGAAATGGCGTTGATTCACCGTTTCGCGCAGGAATAGAAGACAGAAAAGGCGACCGTCTTATGGACATCCAACATCTCATCGATCAACTTGAAGACCTCATCGATGAAGGCCGGCATATTCCAATGGGGAAATATACCATCATTGATGAAGAAAGCGCGCTAAGCATTATTGACCAAATGCGCATTGCTATTCCCGACCAGATCGAAGCGGCTTCGCGCCTGGTGAATCAGCGCGACAAGATGCTAGCCCAGGCCAACGAAGAAGCCTCTCGCGTGGTGAACCATGCCAAGCAACAGCGCGACGATATGCTCAATCGGGATGCCATCGTGGCTGCTGCCCAGCACCGCGCCAATAACATCATCCAGCAAGCGCAGGTCGAAGGCGACCAGATTCGCCAGGACGCCGACGATTATGTGGTGGAAGTGCTGCGCGAGCTCGAAAGTCATCTGCTACGCACGCTGACCGTCGTGCGCAACGGTATCACTAAAGTGATGCAAGACCGCGAAGCCGCGCAACACATCCGCCTGAGTCAGCAAGCCGCCCAACCTCCGACGCCTCAAGCGCCTGCGACCATGCCCATTCATAAGCGCGAGGAAGTGTCGGTGGATATGGGCAACCAGCAGCATGGAGATAGCTAGTAGCGCTAAGGCACGTTAGCCGCTGTAGTTGCGCACTTGCTGCATATCCGCGCCGACCATGCGAAAAGCATGCGCTTCGGCCTGGCGCAAAATCTCCGGCAAATCAAGCGTCAGCAATTGACGGTCACGCATGAGCACTTTGCCGTCTACGATTGTGTGACGGACATCCCCGGCCTTGGCACTGTGCACCAGATGCGCGACAAGATCGTGCCGGGGGTAAAGATGCGGAGCGTTGAAGTCTACGACGATGACATCCGCCGTTGCCCCAACCTCTATCACGCCACTATTTATAAAACCTAGCGCGCGTGCGCCGTATTGCGTAGCCATGCGCAGGGGTAAATCCCCCGCCAAGCGTTCTGGGTCAACCCCCAGGTATTTTTCGAGCAACGTAGCCTGGCGCATCACCGCGAACATGTCCATGTCGTTATTCGAGCCTGGCCCATCGCTGCCCAGCGTGACGGTAATCCCCGCCGCTTGCAAGTCGGTGATCTGATTCATGGGCATGGCCAGCTTCATATAGGTGATGGGCGTGCGCGCGATGACGACATCGTTCTCCGCCAGGATGCGCAAATCGTCGTCAGTCAGGGCTAACCCGTGCGCGGCGATGGCGCGGCCCGCGAAAATCCCCAAATCATATAGGTGCTCGGTGGGTGTTTTGCCATATTTCTCGCGCGAAACGTCGATTTGCTCTTGCGTTTCGGAAAGATGAATATGTACGGGCTGGTCCAGTTCCTCGGCCAGGCGCGCGATCTCGCGCAGAAAGTCCGGCGGGCAGATGTACGGCGAATGTGGCCCCAAGGCGGTGCGGATGCGTCCTTCGTGCGCGCCGTCATGTTCGTTGATAAAGTTCAGCGCGGCATCTAGCCCGCCGCCGATTTCTTTATCCTCACCGATGCCAAAGACGCATTGGGTCAACATGGCGCGCAGGCCACTTTGGCCGACGGCTTCGGCCACGCGATTCATATAAAAATAGTGGTCGTTAAAGGCCACGGTGCCACTGCGGATCATCTCGGCGGCGGCGAGCAGCGCGCCCCAATAGACATCATCACTGGTGAGCGCGCTCTCGGCGACCCAAATTTTTTCATTCAGCCAGCGCGGAAAGGGCAAATCCTCAGCCCAACCGCGCACCAAGCTCATAGCCGCGTGGGAGTGTGTGTTAAAGAAACCAGGCATCACGACACAGCCAGTCGCGTCGATGAGTTCGTCAGCCTCCGAGGCATCGACATCACCAATGGCGGCGATACGGCCCTCCGTAATTGCCATATCTGTGGCGCGCTGGATGGTTCCAGCACTATCCAGCGTGACAATATCGGCATTTTTGATCACAATAGTATCTGCCATGGTTTCTTCTATGCTCCAATGTCATTCAATTCATTTTCAGGACGGATCATCATGACCGTAGCGGACGATTATACACCATCGCCGGATTTCATCGCGCCCTTGCTCCGGTGGTTTCGCGAGGCCGCCGCCGAGCTCCCCTGGCGCAGTACGCGCGACCCCTATCGGATTTGGCTTTCCGAGATTATGCTGCAACAAACCCAAATCGTGACCGTGATACCGTATTACGAAAAATTCATTGCGGCTTATCCGCGCGTGCACGACTTGGCCGCCGCCGAGCAAAGCGCCGTGCTCAAACGATGGGAAGGGCTGGGCTACTATAGCCGCGCGCGCAACCTGCACAAAACCGCGCAGATCGTCGCGACGGAATACGGCGGCACGTTCCCAACCACGGCAGAGGGGTTGCAAAACCTGCCCGGCATCGGGCGCTACACCGCCGGGGCCATCGCGAGTATCGCGTATGCTGAACCCGCGCCCGTGCTGGATGGCAACGTGATTCGCGTCTTTGCGCGCTTGTTCGATATTCCTGATGATGTGCGCGCGGCAACAACTAAAACGCGCTTATGGACGCTGGCCGAGCGCCTGGTGCCCGCCGAAAAACCCGGCGATTATAACCAAGCGCTGATGGAACTCGGCCAAACGATTTGCACACCGCGCCGTCCGCGCTGTGATGAATGCCCCGTGCGGGCGCATTGCCGCGCGTTTGCGGCGGGGACGCAGGCCGAGCGCCCGGTGAAATCCAAACGCGCGCCGACGCCGCATTATGACGTCACCGCCGGGATTATTCGCGACGACACCGGGCATATTCTCATCGCGCAGCGCCCCCAGGATAAACTGCTCGGCGGTTTGTGGGAGTTCCCCGGCGGCAAACAAGAGCCACACGAAACGCTAGAAGATTGCCTGGCGCGCGAATTGCGCGAAGAATTGGGCATCCGCGTGGCAGTCGGCCTGTTTTTTATGCAAGTAAAGCACGCCTTCACGCATTTTAAGATCACGCTGCACGTCTTCGAATGCCGCTATTTGCCCGAAGGCGGCCCGCCGCAAGCGCTGGGCTGTGCGGCCTGGCAATGGGTATCTGAAGGCGCGCTGAACGACTATGCATTCGGCAAGGCCGACCGGCAGATTATCCTAGAATTGGCCGCGCGTAAATCGAAATTGCTCTGAACATTAGCCCGTCGTTTTAAGCCCGGCGGCGATGCCGTTCACAGTGTTCAGCACCGCGCGCAAATGTTGCTGGTATTCGTCGCTATCGGGCGAAACGACGCGCAGATCGCGCAAGGCTGCCACCTGGATGAAGTTCAACGGATCGACATACGGGTTACGGCGTTCAATCGAATGTTTGATGATGGGCGAGGCTTGCATGATCGTCTCTTGCTGCAAGATAAGATTCACCATCTTCACCGCGCGGCCATATTCCTGGCGGAACTGGCCAAAGAGCGTCTCGCGCAGGGTGACATCCGTCACGAGTTCGGCATACAATGCGGCGATGTCCATATCCGCCTTGGCGAGGTCGAACTGCACGTTGTCGATAATCGCGCGGAAAAACGGCCAATCCGCGTACATTTCGTTTAGGGTGGCTTGGCCATCGTCGTTTTCGGTGATGAAGCCTTCGAGCGCGGTGCCGACGCCATACCAACTGGGGATGATGGCGCGGCTTTGCATCCACGAAAACACCCAGGGAATCGCCCGCATATCCTCAAACCCGCCGCTATTTTTGCGCTTGGCCGGGCGGGAACTGATCGGCATATGCGCGAGTTCGTTGATGGGCGTGGCCTGGCGCCAATAATCCAAAAATCCCGGCGTTTTATATACCATTTGCTGGAAGGCCGCGCGGCCTTTTTCCGCTAAAGCATCCATCGCGACCAGCCAATGATGCTTAATTGCTTCGTCGTGGGGCGCGCCGGTGGCCTGCATTGCCGCGCTGACCACCTGATGCAAATGGCGCCGCGCGATCTCGCGCACGCTGTAGCGATAGGCGATGATTTCGCCCTGTTCGGTGATTTTGATGCGGCCCCATTGCATACTCGCGGGCGGTTGAGCCATAATCGCACGATTGGTCGGCCCGCCACCGCGCCCGATGCTGCCCCCCCGGCCATGGAATAATTCGAGCGCGAGGCTTTCGGCTTCGCAGAGTTCCGCTAGGCTTTGCTGGGCGCGGTACAAATTCCAATTACTGGCCAGGTATCCGCCATCCTTGCCGCTGTCGGAATAGCCGAGCATGATCTGCTGGCGCATCTCGCGCGCTTCCAGATGTGCCCGGTAGGCGGGCAAGTGAAAGAGCGTATGCATAATTTCGGCGGCGTTTTCCAAATCGCGGATGGACTCGAACAGCGGCACAATATCCACGTCATTCTGCACGCCGACTTCCGTCGCGAACAGGAACATAGCCAAGGCATCGCTGGGCTGTTTGCTGTGGCTGGCGATGATGGTGTCGATCACGACTGGGCCGTATTGGCGATGGGCTTGGGCGATCATGCGCCAGGTGGTGATGATGCGATTGGTCGCGTCGGAGAAGTGCAGTTCGACGGGGAAGAACGGGCGCGGATTCTCGATTTCGCGCAGCAAAAGCGCTTGTTTGTCGGCTTCGGGCAATTCGGCGTAATCCTCCGCGATGCCGTAATACGCAAAGATTTCGTTTAGCGCCTCGGTATGCAAGCGCGCATCTTCGCGCACCTCCAGCGGCACCAGATGCAGCCCGAACAAGCGCACTTTCTGAATCAAACGGCGCAGCCGACTATTGGCCATATAGCGGCCCTGGTTTTGGCGCAGGCTTTCATCCATCAGCAGCAGGTCGGCCAGTAAGTCCGCGCCCGAATGGTAGCCATCGGCTTCTAGTTTTTCGCGGATGGCGCGCGTCTTGACGCGATAGTATTCGCCGGGGTAAGCCGTACGCAGACGGTCATCATCTGGTAAGGAGTTGAGCAAGGCTTGCGAGATGCCGACTTCATCGGCGTGTTGGGTCAGGTGGCGGTACAAATGTGAGATTTCGTCGATATAGTGCTCGCGGGCGGCAGTGCGCAGGGTGGCCAGGGTTTGCAGCGTAATATCGGCGGTGACGTTGGGGTTGCCATCCCGGTCGCCGCCTACCCAAGAGCCAAAGCGCAAAACCGGCGGCAAACGTCCCCAATCTTCATCGGGATAATGTTCTTGCAGCGCGTCGCGCAAATCGTCGTAGATGTCGCACACGCTATCCATAATCACCTGGCGGATGAAATACAACCCATTTTCGACCTCGTCCATGACGGTGGTACGTGTCATACGGTTGGCGCGGGTCTGCCAGAGTTCTTCGATCTTGGCGGCGATGTCTACTTCTAGGCGTTTTTGTTCGTAGGGTAGCAATTCTTGGCGATTGCGCAGGGTCATCAGTTCGTTGATCTGGCGAAGTTTAATCAAGACGTGCTTGCGCTTGGCTTCGGAGGGATGCGCCGTGAGCACCAAGCGCACGCCCATCGCATTCAGGATGTCGCGGACTTCGGCGGCAGTGCGCCCGGCCCCTTTCAGCACGGCTACGGCCTCGGCCAGCGATTCGCCTAGCTGGCCTTCGGCTTCCCGCGCGCGCAGGACGCGCACCCGTTCTAGGTCTTCGGCAATGTTGATGAGTTGAAAATAATTCCCAAAGGCTTTGATGAGAATATGCCGGGCATCGGGGTCTAGCGAATTAATGATTGCGGTTAGGCGCGCTGTGGCGTCGTCGTCACCCGCGCGGCGGGCTTTGGCGGTCGCGCGCACTTCTTCGACTAACTCCAGGGCAGATGGGCCATGCTGCTCGGTGATAATCGTCCCCAGCAACCCGCCCAGAAATCGAATATCTTTGCTGAGTTGGTTCGTGCCGTTATGATTGCCGTTGCTCATGATCCTCATTGCTCTCTGTCGGTGTATGCGTCAGGCTAATCCTACCCATTCAAGTAGGGCAGAGCAACGTTCTTGGTACGCTTGCACAAATCGATTGGGCGAATATGGCGCCTAATAACCAAATTCGCGATTCACGCGGTTGGGCATCGGCGCGCCGCGTGCCGCCGCATTGAGCAATTCCGCCAGGGCGCGCATACGCGCTTCTTCGATTTCACCCGTGCCGACGCCCCCGGCTCGATGCGGGCTCATGACCATGTTATCCAGTTCATGAAAGGGCCATTCGGCGGGGGGATGATGCGCCCGCGCTTCGACCGTAGTGGGATAGCTATACCAGACATCCAGGCCCGCCGCGCCAAGCATCCCTGCCCGTAATGCTTCGTACAATGCCGCGCCATCCACGACCGCCGCGCGACCCACATTGACCAGCACAGCCTCGGGCGGTAATAGGGCCAACTCGCGCGCGCCGATAAGCCCGGTGGTTTGAGGCGTACCCGGCAAGCAGATGATCAGCGCCTGGGCTTGGGGCAGCAAATCCGGCAGCGCATCCGGTGTGTAGACCTCATGCGGCATCGGGGTAGCGGGTAATGTGCGCTTCATGACTATGACGCGCATATCCAGCGCTGCGCATAAGCGCGCGACCCGTTGCCCCACCGCACCATAGCCCAAAATAAGCGCCGTTTTGCCCGCGAGCCTCAACATAGGCATAGGATCATGCCGGGGCGACCAATCATGCGCGCGAAAGTCCCGGTCGGCGGGCACAATGCGCTTGGCCGCGCTGAGCAACAAGGTGATGGCCATCTCCGCTGTGGCGGCTGAATTGTGGTGCAGGTTGTGCACCGCCAGCGCGGGGAAATCGGCCAAAAGGGTTTGGGTACCCTCTGGCACCCCCGCGAACGGGATGATCAGCGCGCGAAGCTGGGGGCTAGCACGCAGCAGAGCTTCCGACGGGCGGCCCGAAACCAAAATCGTATAATGCGCGGGGTCGGGCGGCGTATCGCCAAAGGTGATCTCGATGCCCGCATCCAGCAAGCCGCGCAAATAGCCCACGGCGGGCGCGGCGGGCATATGGGCCAGGTACACCTGCATCTTAACCGCGCCAGTGCTTGAGTAAGGTGCTGCCATCCGTTTCTAAGCCGATCATATGCAAAGGGACAAAAGCCGCAAGACAAAACACGAACACAGATTCGAGCACCATGAAATAGAGCGGCCAGGCCGCCGCGCCCACCCCAAAAAAGAGAACCAACGAGGGGATCATCCACACCAAAGCCCACAGCAGATTGGCCAATGGCCCCCCCAGCGCGCGCCGCCGATGTACTGCCGCTGGAAGTTCGGGCTCGTCACGCGGATACACAGACGTTTCAAGGATCATATACATGGTCGCGTGGTGCATGGGGTAGCCCGTCAGGCGTGCGGCGGTGCTATGGCCGATCTGATGCACCATGGCATTCACCCAATGCAAGAGCACCGCCACGACCGCGCCCAAGATCGCCAAGATAATCCCCGCCCCTAGCGCCCCAGCGATTAACGCGCTGACCACCGCCAGCCCCACCGAGGCGGGAATCACGCTCGGATGGGCGTACACCCGCACGCCGTAAAATGTGCCTAATTCAGTCGTTTTTTTCAACATAGTCTAGTGCCCTAGCTCCAGCGGCGCCCTGGCGATATTTGCGCAACGTATAGCCATCGGACTCGCGCCCAAACAGCTTGAACGGCACGAGCGCCAACAACGTAAAGCCAAACAAATTCAAAAACCAGCCAAATATCGCCAGATAGAAAAAATCACCGATAATGAAATATAAAAATAAGGCAGCCACGCCCCACAGCAGCGAAAACGAGAGGCTGGCGAACGGCCCGCCCAAAGCGCGCTTCATGTGCACCCGCACGGGTACTTCATCCGGCGACACATAATACAAATCCGTAGCCAGCCACCACCAGAAATCAATGGCTTGTAACGAAAAGCTGGTCTTGGCCGCCGCGCGATGGTGCCCCAGATGATGGTACAGTAGCGAACTCCAATGGATGAGCACGACCGCCAACCCGGCTAGCACGGCCCAATTCAGCGCGTAATTTAGCACAAGCCCCGCAAACAGCCCCACCCCAACCCAGGTCAGCAGCATAGCGACCAGCACGCTAGGGCGGATTTCTAAACGCGGGCCGAAAAACTCGGTTACGCCGAATGAACGGCCAAATTCATCCCAGATTTTTTGTTGATTATCCATAGCTGAGGATTATAACATCATGGCTAGCCTGTATCACGCGGGAGCAGCAACCACGCCGCAGCAGCCAGCAGCACCAAGCCCGCAATCCGCCGCAGGTCTAAGGGGATGCCATCGCGCCCAGCCAGCCCAGCAGTATCCACGATGATTGCAATGAGCATCTGGCCAAGCAGAAAAGCAGCCTGGCCTGCCGTGAGGCCAATTGTGGGGAAGGCAAAGGCGATGCCCATGATGATAAAAACGCCCAACGTGCCCGCGATATACGTATACGGAATCACCGGCCCGCTATAGCCCAGCGTGAAGCCCGGCCCAGCGCGCAAGGCCACCAGCCCTAGCAACAATCCGGCGCTGAAGGTGCCGCCGATATGCACAAAAAAGCTCACGCGCAAGGGGTCAACAATCCCGCCGGCACGGCTGGTAAACGTTCCCTGGGTGCCAACGGCAAAACCCGTGGCCACAGCCGCTAAAAACGCCAAAAAAAGGGTTGTGCTCAAGGTTAATTGTCCTCGTGTCATGGTGTTGGGTTGCCTTATGTGTTATGCGCTGCGCCGCGCCAAGCCGCGATCAATTCCGCCTCGCGAACTGGGGAAAGGCCAAACGCGGGCGGTGGGTCAATGGATAGCGTATTTTCCCAATCCAGGGCCGCTTGCACGGTATCCTCGAACGGGTGAAAGCGCAGGCCCGCGCCTATCGCGCGTGTGACGTCCAAACGGAGCAGATGACGCCCCGCGCCGGGCATATACAACGGGAAAGAGCGGTCTTCGGCCAGCCCATGTTGCGCGCTGAACGCTTCGTCCACCCAGATGACGGCAGGCTGCGCGCCACTAATCCGCGCGGCGGTCTGGATGACATGGCCCAGGCTTAGCGGAAAACCCGGCCCCGTAACGGAATAGGGGCTTGTGTCGGCGGCTGCGGTGCGGGCCAGGGTAAAGGCGGCCAAATCGCGCGCGTCAATCACCTGCTGAGGATAATCGGGGCTTTCGGGCGCGAGCATCTCGCCGCCCTGGCCCGCGCGGCGTACCCAATAGCCAAATCGCCGCGTATGGTCATATGCCCCCACGACCAAACCAGGCCGAATGATGGACACACGCCCGGCCATGGCCTCTGTAGCGGCGGCTTCGCACAAGGCTTTCAGGCCGCCGTACGTCTCCGCCGTGATGTCTTCAACCGTTGGATCATCCAGCGTTTGAGGGGCGCATCTTCGGTGAGGCCCGGCTGGCTGGGGTCGGCATACACCGAAATGGTGGAAATAAACGTGTAATGCCCAACGCGCTCGGCAAGCAATTCAGCAGCGTCTTTCACCAGGCGCGGCACGTAGCCATTCACGTCGATGACCGCATCCCAAGTGCCCGCGCGCAGGGCATCCAGCCCGCCGTCCCGGTCGCCGGTTAATTGCTCGGCTTGCGGAAAGAGGTCTGCGTTGGTTTGGCCTCGGTTAAACAGCGTTACGTGATGCCCCGCCGCTAGCGCGTGTTCGGTGATGTGCCGCCCGACG
>DAOTVD010000129.1:0-3335 GCA_034437075.1 Anaerolineae bacterium | reverse complement strand
CGGTGTTTGCATCGGGCCGGGTTTGGCATCCCGACCCCCCAAATGCAGCCCACCGTTATGCTGGCCCAAGATGGGCCATTTGGCGCGCTGTTTGGGCGCGATAGCGCCCTGTTGATGGCCAAGCCGGATATACTAGCCACGTTGCATAGCGTCTTTGGCCTGGATATGACCTTTGCTTCGGCGGCGCTAATGCCGCTGGTGGCGCGCGGGCAACTCAATGGCCTGATGTTGGTTTTGCGCACATCCCCCGATGACGCACTCGCGCCGGGTGACGCCACAATGCTCTACTCGCTGGCGGGCGCGGCGGGGTTGGCCTTGCGCAGTGCGCAATTATTCCAGGAAGTGGCCGAAGCCTACGACCACCTGCGCGAGATGGATCGGCGCCGGAATGAGTTCGTGGCCATCACCAGCCACGAATTACGCACGCCGATTGCCATTATGCTCGGTTATGCCAGCCTGTTGTACGACATGGAAGAAGATGAAACCAAGAAAAACCAACTGGCGACCATCGAAAAGCAGGCCAATTTCCTTTCTGGCATGGTGGATGCGCTGCTCAATCTGCACGAATTGAACGATCCGCAAGCCGAGAGCGTCCAACTACGCTGCGCTAGCATCCGGCTAGATGATCTGCTGCGCGATGCCGTCCAGATTACTTGGGATAATATCGAGGAAAACCGCGCGGTGACAATCCATGTTGATTGCGACCCCGTGACCCTGCGCGGTGACGAAATCCGCTTGATGTTGGTGATGGTCAATTTGCTGGATAACGCGATTAAGTTTAGCCCCGAAGGCACGGCGGTGCATGTGCTGGTGGCCGAGCGGCCCGAGGGCGGCGCCGTGATCACCGTGGAAGACGAAGGCATCGGCATTGCGCCGGAATACCTCAACCGCATCTACGAACCCTTTTTTCAGGTCGAACCCGCCATGACGCGCCACCACACGGGCTTGGGCCTGGGGCTGACCATCGTCAAAGGCTTGCTAGAATTACACGGCGGCAGCATCGAGATTGTCAGCCGCCCGAAACAAGGTTCGCGCGTCATCATCACCCTGCCCGCTGCCCCACCCCTTGAGAATTGTCAGTGAGGGCGGGTGCACGCTAATTTTTTATGGCCGGTAACTACTCAGCCCTCACCCCAACCCCTCTCCCAAACGGGCTTTCAGCCCTGGGAGAGGGGCAAAAAGGGTCGGTTTCGGGTCGTTTTCCCCCTCTACCAGCCGCAAAGCGGCGTTTGGGAGAGGGGGATTAAGGGGGTGAGGGGGAAGAATTGGCATAGCCTGAGCAGTTACTATGGCCGCTTCAAAAACGGCACCATCCACGCGACCCGCTCTTGATAGCGAGCATAGTCCGCGCCAAATTCGCGCAACATGCGCCGTTCTTCCAGCAATGACCCCAGGATGAAATAGGCGCTGCTGCCCAAGGCGAGCCCGAACCAGGCCGCCGTCATGGTCGGCACGGCCCACAAAAGCAACATGCTGAAAAAATAGAGCGGATGGCGCGTCAGCGCATATGTGCCGCTTGTGACCAGCGGCTCGGCGGGCAGGGGGAGTGGCTTGTCTTCCAGATAGGCCAGCGCTTGCGACACCCCCAAAAAGCGCCAGAGGTCGATTTGCAATAGCGAGACGCTTAGCCCCACAAACCCCGCCACGCCCATTGCCCCGGCCAGCCCTAACGCGGGGCCCTCCCAAGCCCAGTATATATCGCCCGGTTGCAGGATTGTGTACAATACGATGGGAGCAAAGCTGAGGACACTTATACTATTGTAAAATAAGCGATATAGTCCGAGGTAACCGCGCTGTCCCATCAGGGTCACAAACAGGGCTTTGATCCCAAACATGGCCAAAAGGCTATGGGCAACCCCGAAAAGCGCAATCATACTGAGGACGGTGAGGGCTGGGTCTGACATCGCATGTCCTTAACCATTGGCGCGGCACCCCGCTGGGGCGCGCGTATTTTGAATAGACAAAAAGAATTACACACATTACTTATGGAGATCGGATGATGCACGCGCTCGATATTATCGCAAAAAAACGCGATGGTGGCGAACTTTCCGCCGCCGAAATCCGTTGGTTTATCCAGCAGTATACCCAGGGCGAGATTCCCGATTATCAGGCGGCGGCCTGGCTAATGGCCGTATACATCAATGGCATGACCCGCGACGAAACTGTGAACCTGACGCTGGCGATGGTCGAAAGCGGCGAACAGATCGACCTGCACGACGTGCTGCCCGTCGCAGTAGATAAACATTCCTCCGGCGGCGTGGGGGATAAAACCTCGCTGGTCGTGATTCCCCTGGTGGCCGCGTGCGGCGTCCCCGTGGCCAAGATGAGCGGGCGCGGCCTGGGCCATACTGGCGGCACGCTGGATAAGCTCGAATCCTTTGCTGGTTATCGCGTCGAGCTCGACCAAGAAACGTTTAAGCGCACCACCAGCACGCATAAAATCGTCCTGGCCGGGCAAAGCGCGAACCTGGCCCCCGCCGACAAGTTGCTCTACGCACTGCGCGATGTGACCGCCACGGTCAGCAGCATCCCGCTGATCGCCAGCAGCATCATGAGCAAAAAATTGGCCGCCGGGGCGGATGCTATCGTGCTGGATGTAAAGGTCGGCACAGGGGCCTTTATGAAAGACTTGGATGCCGCGCGCGACCTGGCCCAGACCATGGTCAACATCGGCGTGGATGCCGGGCGCAAGATGGTCGCCTTGCTGTCGGACATGAATCAGCCGTTGGGGCGCACGGCGGGCCTGGCGCTGGAAGTCCGCGAAGCGCTAGATACCTTGCGCGATGCAGGGCCGCCCGATTTCCGCGAGCATTGCCTGGTGGCGGCGGCGCATATGTTGCGCTTGGCCGACCACACGCCAAGCCTAGAAGCCGCCCGCGCCGAGGCCGAAGCCGCCCTGGCGGATGGCCGCGCCCTGGCCAAATTCCGCGAGATGGTCGGCGCGCAAGGGGGCGACGTGCGCCAAGTGGATGAGCCCGACCGCCTGCCGAAAGCCAGCATGACGCGCGACATCCGCGCCGGGGCCGATGGCATCGTGGCGGCAGTGGATGCCCTGGCCGTGGGCGAAGCCGTCGTGGAATTGGGCGGCGGGCGCCGCACCAAAGCCGACCGCATCGACCATGCCGTGGGCGTGACGACGCATGTCAAGGTGGGCGAGGCGGTGTCCTTCGGCCAGACGCTCTTCACCCTGCACGCTAATGACGCCGCCAAGCTAGATGCTGCGCGCGCACGCCTGGCCGAGGCGGTAGCCCTGGGTGCCGAGCCCGTGCCGCCCTTGCCTATCTTTTATGATGTGATCGAAGGCTTTCCGCAGCCCGGCTAGGGTCGCGCAGGGG
>DAOTVD010000128.1:0-4068 GCA_034437075.1 Anaerolineae bacterium | reverse complement strand
TAAGCGGTGATGATGATGAAGCGGGGGCGGTTTTCTTTGTCAAATTCTTTGATGCCATCCAGCAGCTTCCAACCGCTCATATCCGGCAAGCCAATATCCAGCAACACGAGTTCGGGCCGCTTTTCTTTGAAAACCTCCAACGCTTTGTTCGCATGCGATTCATGAATCGTCGTCACACCCATCGTTTCGAGTTTAGCTTGCAATACTTCGGCTAATTCAATGGTGTCTTCGACAATCAGAACCACTTTTTTAGAAGCAAGGGTTTCTTTATCTGTATCATCGCTAGCAGGCTTGGCTGGCTCGGGCTGGGCAGTCGTGGTGGTGCTCTGCTTTGGCGTGGCGGGGCTGACCGTCTTTGGCTCAGTTTTTGCCGGTGGGGCTACTTCTTCGAGTGGTGGCGGTGCCTTTGCCACAAGCGCCGGTTTTTCAGCCTGATCAACAATTGCCGCCGGGTCAGGCCGCGAGATTTCATCCGAGGTGGGCGTATCCGGCTTGTGATCTTCAGTGGGTTGGGTATCAGGCGCGGGTTTTTCTGCTTCAGTCACCGAGGCAGAGGCTGGTGATGAGGCTTCGGTTGCGCCTGGCGCATCTTCCTTCACTGGCTTATCGGCTTCTTCCGGCACTGCTGCGGATTTATCCATGTCGCTCGGTGGCGTCGGGGCCTTTTTGGCGAAGGGCTTTTCGGTTTCTTGCGGTTTTTGGGATTCGTTATCTGGCATAACATCGCACCTCAATCGGTCGTGCGGTCGTCCGCTATTATAGCATGCCGTGCTGAGCGTGTTATAATTCTGTCGCAAATTGGTGTTCGCAAAGTCTATATTTTGCGCGTTTAGTAAACATCATATCCTGAAGGGTACCAGAATGAATTTTGCACTTACCGAAACCCAGAGCCGGGCCCAAGCAATGGTGCGGGACTTTGCCCAACGAGAAATCGCGCCCACCATCAACGAATGGGATCGGCGTCAGGAGATGAACCCCGCTGTATTACCGCGTTTAGCAGAGCTAGGCATCTTGGGCATTTGTATCCCAGTGCGCTACGGAGGTGGCGGTTTTGACTACACGACACTGGGCCTGGTATGCGAAGAACTGGAACGAGTTGATAGCACATTGCGCGTGGTTATGTCGGTGCATTTGGGGCTCAATAGCCTGGCGCTACTGCAATGGGGCACCGAGGCACAAAAACAGCGTTTTCTGACGCCCCAGGCGCAGGGCGAACGCTTCGCAGCTTTCGGCTTAACTGAACCAAATGCCGGGAGCGATGTAGCGGCGATGCGGATGACGGCGACCCGCGATGGACAAGATTACATCCTAAATGGCGAGAAGATGTGGATTAGCTTGGCCACCAAAGCCCATCATTTTTTGATCATCGCTAAAACCGACCCGGCGGCGGGTAGCCGAGGACTGAGCGCGTTTATCGTCACGCATGATATGCCGGGGGTTACGACTGGCGATTTACACGGCAAATTGGGCGTGCGCGCGGGGTCTACGGGCTGGGTCAAGCTGGATGATGTGCGCGTACCCGCTGAAAATCGCCTGGGGGAAGACGGCGAAGGCTTCAAAATCGCGATGAGTTGCTTGGACAACGGGCGCTATACGGTCGCCGCAGGCGCTACCGGGCTCATCCGTGCCTGTTTGGAGGACAGTCTTGACTACGCGAAGACGCGCCAAACTTTCGGTAAGCCTATCGCCGAACACCAGCTCATCCAACAAAAAATTGCCTATATGCAACAATGGTATGATGCCGCCAAGCTCCTAGTGATGAAAGTCGGCTGGATGAAAGATACGGGCCAACGCAACACCCGCGAAACGAGCATGGCCAAATGGTATGCCACGGATATGAGCGTCAAAGCAGCCTTGGAAGCCGTGCAAATCCACGGCGCCTACGGCTTCAGCGATGAATACAACGTCGAGCGCTATCTGCGCAATAGTAAAGGCGCCGTCATTTATGAGGGCACCAGCGAGATTCACCAATTGATGCAAGCCCATTACGCTTTGGGTCAACGCGAGGATAAACCCCTGCGTTGCGAACTGCCGGCCTACGATGAAGCAGAATGGCTGGCTGAACCCGAAACTGCTTAAATTTATTGTTTAGACTGACAAGGAGAAAAATCTTGCACGTCGTTGTTATCACCAAAAGTACCCCCGACACCGCCGCCAAAGTCAGCGTAAATGCCGAAGGCCAAGTCGGATGGGGTGAAAGCATGGTCATCAACCCCTGGGATGAATATGCTGTTACCGAAGCGGTTTTGATCAAAGAGGCACATAACGCCAAGGCCACTGTCATGACCCTCGGCGCTGAGGCCCATGCGGAAGCGCTGAAACAAGGGCTAGCGATTGGTTGCGATGCTGCCGTGCGGGTGTGGGATGCAGGCTTACACCCTGAGGATAGCTTGCAATATAGCCGCGCGATGGCCGCAGCCGTCCAAAAATTAGACGATGTGCAACTCGTTATTTTTGGCAAAGAATTTGCTGACCTGGGCAGCGACCAACATGTCTATCAAGTCGGGCGTAAGCTAGGCTGGACGGTACTTGGTTCCGTGGCAAAAATCCTGGCTCTGGATTTTGAGGCTAAAACTATTCAGGTGGAGCGCTGGCTAGAACAGGGTACGCAAGTCGTAAAAGCGCCCTTGCCCGCTGTCGTGAGCGTTTTGAAAGACATTAACGAGCCCAAGTATCCCTCATTCATGGGCATTCGCAAAGCTGCCAAGGCAGATATCCCCGTGTGGGATGCGACAGCCTTGGGCGTGGATGTCGGATCACCTGCCACGCAAATCCTCAGTTACGAAAATCCGCCGCAGAAATCCGGGGCTGTCACGATGATTGAAGGCGATTCGCCAGCTAGCCTAGCCGAGAACCTCGCTAACAAGCTCATGGAGGACAAAGTGCTATGACGACGGTTTATGTGTTTGCCGAACATTTCGATGGTGCCTTGGTGCAGCCTACGCGCGAAGCACTCGGCTTAGCCAGCACATTGGGCGACGTAACCGCGCTGGTTTTCGGCGCGGGCATAGATAGCGTCGTCAAGGAAGCTTTTCAGTACGGTGCGCATAGCGTCATCCAAGCGGATGACCCCACCCTAGAGACATTCCGCTTCGAGCCTTATGTCGCGTTACTCGCAAAGCTCATCGCCGATAACCAAGCCGATATTGTGCTTGCAGGGCATACGACGCGCGGGCGCGAAGCTCTGGGCGGCGCGGCGGCAGACTTAGACGCCGGAATCTTAACAGACGTGATCTCGCTCGGCGTACAAGACGGCAAACTACATGTCCAGCGCCCGATGTATGCCGGAAAAGTCATCAGCCAGGCCACGATCATTGGCGACGGGCCGCAGTTTGCGACACTACGCTCGCGCGCGTTCAATGCCAACCCGCCCGATACAAGCGCGACGGGCACGGTGACTAAGGTTGATCCAGCATTAGCGGATAGCGAAATTGGCGTACAAGTGGAGCGCTTCGAAGCCGAAGCTCAGGGTGTAAGCCTGGCCGATGCGGCGATCATCGTCTCTGGGGGGCGCGGCGTGGGGGGGCCGGAGGGCTTTGCTCCCGTGCGGGAACTCGCGGACGTGCTTGGCGCGGCGGTGGGTGCAAGCCGTGCGGCAGTGGACGCGGGTTGGATACCTTACGAGCATCAGGTCGGCCAAACAGGTAAAGTCGTCAGCCCAGACCTTTACATCGCTGCTGGAATTTCGGGCGCTATCCAACACCAGGCCGGGATGCGCACCGCCAAACATATCGTAGCCATTAATAAAGACCCGGATGCACCGATTTTTGAACTGGCCGATTATGGGGTGGTAGGTGATTTGTTTGAGGTGCTTCCCGCGCTGAGCAAGGTTTTCAAAACGAAGCTCAATAAATAATTGACGTTACGCACTCACTTATGGAGAACGCAAAACAAATCCGTATAAAACCGAGGGCTTAAGCCCTCGGTTTTGGCAGAAAAAACATTTGTGTTTGTTTTGAACTGTCCATTAGAATCCAAGGGGTTAAAACCCCTTGTTAACCTATAGTGACCTTTCGTGGCCACTTAACAAGGGGCTTCAGCCCCTTGAAGAAAGCCGATTTTGATAAG
>DAOTVD010000127.1:0-8893 GCA_034437075.1 Anaerolineae bacterium | reverse complement strand
ATCGTTAATCTTTAGATAAGGTGCGATACGGGGCCAGCAACAGAGCAGGAAGGTAACTACTCAGCCCTCACCCCAACCCCTCTCCCAAACGGGCTTTCAGCCCTGGGAGAGGGGGATTAAGGCTTTTCCAAGTATTTAACTATGCCGCTTGCTTTTGTCGAAAAGGATACCGGCTTGATTTTACCCCCCTCTAGCTCCCCCCGAATTCGGGGGGAGAACTTACTCGTGCGCATAATAGCCACTCCCTGAATTCGGGGAGGGGCTGGGGAGGGGTAATTATTTTTCTGGAAAAGCCTTAGAGGTGATTCGGGGGGCCTTCAGCGAACAAAGCCTGCGTGATCTGCTCGCGATTTACGTTGGCCCCGCTGAGGAATAAACGCTATAAGCTCGACATCTCGTTATTGCTGAACTGGCGCTGGTAGAACCCCATATACGCGACTTTGCGCTGCAACGCTTCGAGCACCGGGATCGAAAAATTCACCTTCTCGAAGCGTTGCGCGCTGCCCAACCCACCGGGGCTAAAGACATTGATCTCCATCAGCTTATCGCCCACGATGTCTAGCCCGACCAAAAACATGCCATCTTCCACCAGCTTGGGCCGCACGATGTCGGCAATGCGCAGCATTTCATCCGTCACGATGGCCTGATCGATCGTGCCGCCCGCGTGAACATTGCTGCGGATGTCATCCCCCGAACGCACGCGCCGAAAGGCCGCATATTTGCCTTTGTAGCGCAGCGGCGAGCCGTTCATCAAAAACATGCGCGTATCGCCTTCGCTGGCGGCGGGCAGATACTCCTGCGCGATAACGTAGCCATCTTTGCTCAGCGATTCCACAATCTGATTCAGATTGGATAGATTGTCTTTGTCGATGAGAAAGACCCCACTGCCGCCCGAGCCCTGGAGCGGTTTCAGGATAATCCGCCCGCCTTCCTCACGCGCAAAAGCCCGAATCTCGGCCCGGTCGCGGGTAATAAGCGTGCGCGGGCGTACGATCTCTGGGAAGCCCTGAAAATACATTTTGTTATTGGCTTGGGCCAGCCCGTTGGGGTCGTTCAGCACCACCACGCCGCCGCGCATGGCCATCCGCCCGAAGACGATGCCCGCGTTTTGGGCCCAGGGCCGCCCAGCATCATCAGATGGGTCATTGCGCAGCATCAGAATATCGAGGTCATCCAGGCAAATGCGCGCTTGTTCGGCATTCGCGCCTTGCAATTGGCGCAGATACGCCGCGCCATCCTTTAGTTTTTTGGTCACGGTGCGCGCGCGGCCATAGACCTTATCATCGGGGTCCAGGGCCAGGTCACCGACGCCCATTGTCCAGGCTTCATGGCCCTGGCTGATGGCGGTCATGGCCAAGCGTGTGGTGGTGTAGCCGACCTGCTCGGTGTTGATGTTGTTGACGACAAATCCAATCCGCATGTGGGTTAATCCTTTTATCAAAACTTTTCTTTGATTAAATCACGTACCGAGAGGCCCGCCTGAGCGCGTTGGAGATGCACTTGGGCAACCGGCGTTTGGATATAGCTGGGCTTAAGTTGCACGGGTTTCAAAACTTTGCGGTGCCATAGTTCGCGGATGATGGCGATATGCCGGGTGGCGATTTTGCCGACATATAGCGCTTCTAGGTCGCCCCCGTTGGCCAGGTAGCCCAGTAATTCGCGCAGGCCGCGCAAGTAGATCATGTCCTTGTTAAAACCGCCCCCACGATGCACGCGCACTGCTGTGCGAAAGGCCGTCTTTTTGCCAAAGCCGTGCGCCTCGTGCAACAGGCGAAACGTTTGCACGAAGTCCGCGCCAGTCTCGACGGACTGCGCGGCGAGCACGCGCCCAGCCAACAGGCGCAAGCGCTCGCGCGTCAACCCGCCCACCAGGTATTCCGCAAAGACGGCCAAGCCCTCTTGCAGCGCCGAATACCCCGCCAGACCGCTGCGCATTTGCTCGAAGGGCTGGGCCATCCCATTGTAGTACGTCAGGACATGTGTGCCAACTTCATGTTGAATGAGCGCTTCTAGCCGATCCGCCGGGATGCGCAAGTCTGCGTTAATAAAAACCTGCCCCTGCGAGACCATCAAACTGCCCACATCGCGCCGCACCTGCACACGCGGCAGGACTTCGGGCATCTGCGCGGCAAAATGGTCGAGCTCGGCGCGGGCGCGCTGGGCGAAGGCGCGCGCGTTCAGGGTCGTCCCCGGCGCATTGCGCAGCGGTGGATAGTGGCGCAAAATGTCCTCGGCTTCGGCGGCCACCTCCGGCGACACACGCCCATACAGGCGCATACTGTTATGCAAAAAAGCGGGCGTGTTGCGCTCCAAAAGCAGGCTGATTTGCGCATCGAGTTCTAACCGTTTTTCCTGGAACAGCCCTTCTAGCGTGGGGTCTTCGATGCGTTCTAGGTGCAGGTTCCACAAGCGGCGTTTCAGGGCGTCTGGGTCAACATTCAGCGGGCGATAGCGCAGCACGGGCGGGCGGGCATAGCGCCCCGCCTTGAACGTCTCCCAAGCTTCGGCATTATTGGTCGGCGAGACACTCAGCAGCAGATCGAACGCATTATCAATGTCTGCTAATTCGCGGTCTGCTCCCCAAACGGCTTTCACCAGCGCGCGCCGCCCCAAGGCTTGATAATGTGGCGGACGCAGGGGCGTTTGGGCGCGCACGAACTGGTAGAGCCCTTTTTGCAGGGCGCGCGTGGTCTGGCTGACAATCGCACGCTGCACGATGGGCAACACCTCGCCCGTGTCGGGGTCTTGGTACATGGGCCGGACGATAATCCCCAGGCGGTAGCACTGCGGATGCACGTCCAGCGGCACCAGGTGGCTATAGCCCGGCGGGGTCGGGTAGCGCCGCACGGCCAAATCCACTTGCGCGCGGTGGCCGTCGATTTGCACGCGCGCCAGGCGCGCCGCTAGGGTTTGGACGGTGCTTTCTAGCCCACTTTGGCGGGGCTGCACCAGCCGAAAAGCGGGCGCGGCGGGGTCGTCCAAGGTGCTAAAATGTGCTGCCTCGGCTGTCCAGATTTCCACGAGCAAAAACGCGCCGAAAAGCTCCGCCAAGGTTTGCACGATGCGCGTGGTCAGCGCGGATAGTCCCTCTTGCGAGGTGCGCGCGCCAGAGCCCACCAGATAGGCCGCTTGGCCCAGCACCAAATCGCGCGTGCCGGGGTCGGGGCGGCTGGCGGGTTGGCGATACACACATAAAAATGGCAATTGGCGGTCGATATGCACGCGCCCCTCATCCGGCAGCGCCCGCCGGACGCGCTTATTGGTCGCCAGGCGCCGCGCGATGTCATCCAGCGCGGCGGGGGAAAAGACCTCGGCGGGCTCGCTCAAGCGCGTTTCAGGGCCCCCAACACGCCGGGGACGCTGCTTTCTAGCGCCGCGCCAAGTGTCGCGACGATCTCGGGATGCGGTGCGCCCGTCCATTCATCCATAAAGAACTTTTTGAATTCGATGGACAGCACGCATACGGCTTCGGGGTGGCGGGTGTGCAACCAACGCGCCATATTCCCGCCCTGGAACTTGATATTCTCGCGCACGTCCAACGCTTCGCCCGCAACCGTCACAGTCCGCATATGGGCCATGAAAGCCGCGATGACCCCCGCCCAGCGGTCACGGTTGGGCATGGTGCCCGTGCCCAGGTTCAGTTGCGGGTTCGCTTGTGGGTCGGCGGGCGGGCCGTTTGGCCCTTCGCGGCGATGGTTGTAGCTATGCAGGTCGTAGACGACCAAGCGCCCATGCCGCGCGACCAGATCATCCACCACCGCGACCAAATTGCCATAAAACGCATCATACACCGCGTGCGACTCGGTGATGACCTCCGGCGGCGGGGGCGCTTCTTTCCAGACTTCTAAGCCCCAGGCATCCGCCGGGTGAATATAGACGGCCTTTTCGCGCATGCGGTTGAGGTCTATTTCGAAGCGCGATTGCGTGCCAATCAGCCAGTTATCAAAACGGCGCGCCCAATCCCCGGTGAACGGGTCTTCTTCGCGCAGGCGCTCCTCTGCCGAGAGCGCAAACAGCCCAGCCAAGGCCGCGCGCACAGCATGACCAGCGTGCAGCGCGACAGCCAACAGCGGGGCCGCCTCGTCCCCCAAATGCAATTGCCAACCCATAGTGCTTACATCGTTTCTGGGGCATCCATGCCCAATAGCGTCAACAAATAATGAAAGGTGATGCGCGCGGCCCGGTAGAAGCGCAAGCGCGCCCGCGCGAGGTCTTCGGGCACATCGGAATGTAGCACCCGCACATCGTCGTACAGCGGATGAAAGGTGCGCGCCAAATCCAGCGCATAAAACGCGATCTGATGCGGCGCGGTCGTCTCATAGGCGAAGGCGATTTGCTCGGGTAGGGCGATCATCCCCCGCACGAAGGCCATTTCGGCCTCGCCCAGCAGTGATAAATCCGCGCCGGCGTCCCAGTCTTCGGGCAAGCCGCGCTCGGCGGCCTGGCGGAAGATGCCACAGCAGCGCACATGCGCATTCTGAATATAAAAGACCGGATTTTCGCGGCTGTTGTTGGTGGCCAGTTCGAAATCAAATTCCAGATGGCTATTGGGCGAGCGAGCCAGCATAAAATAGCGCACCGCGTCCGCGCCGACGACATCAATGAGATCATCCAGGGTGACGTAATTGCCCGCGCGGGTGCTCATGCGCCCATCCGGGAAGGTCACGAACTGATGAAACAGGACTTCCACGCGCGCGGGGTCGTAGCCCAACGCTTGCAACCCATAGGCGACCGTCTGCGCCTCCACGATATGATCCACCCCCAGGACGTTGTAGGCTTTCTCGAAGCCGCGTTCTAGCTTATTCACGTGGTAGGCGATGTCTGGCAAGACGTAGGTCGGGTCGCCGTTGGATTTCACGAGCACACGATCTTGGTCATCGCCGAGCTTGGTGGTGCGGAACCACGTCGCGGGCTCGGTTTTGCCCGTCTTTTGCATCTGCGCGACTTCTTCGGGGTCGGCGTCTTCACGGGTCACGCTCTCGTAGACCATCCCGGCGGCGCGCAGCTTCTCTAAGGTTTCCCACACGCTATTGTCGTCATAGACGCTTTGTTCGTTGAAGAAGTCATCATGCCGGATGCGCACGCGCGCCAATGTCGCTTTAATCATCTTGAAGATTTCGGCTTCGGCGTGTTCTTTGAAAGCGGGCCAGTCTTTCTGGGCCCACGCATCCCCGACCGCATCGTGCAAGGCTTGCCCCATGGTGATGAGATAATCGCCTTTGTAGGCATCTTCTTCCGGCAGGGGGGCATCCTGGCCCAGGGCTTGCAGATAGCGCGCGCGCAGGCTTTCGCCCAGCAATTGCATCTGGCGCCCGGCATTGTTGAAATAATATTCGCGTTGGACTTCCCAACCGCAGGCTTCCAGCAAATTGGACAGCGCGTCCCCCAGGATCGCGCCGCGTGTGCGCCCGATGTGGAGGGGGCCGGTGGGGTTGGCGCTCACGAATTCCACCTGAGCGCGTTGGCCCGCGCCGATGTCGGTCTGTTGGAAGTACCCCGCGCCCTGGCTGATGACGGCCTCCACCTGATGGCGCAGCCAGGCCTCATCTAGCCACAGATTCAAAAAACCCGGCGGCGCGACTTCGGCGCGGGCCAGCAACGGGCTTTCTGGCATGTGAGCCAGCACCGCATTGGCGATGTCCAGCGGTTTTTGGCGGGCGGCTTTGGCCAACGCCATGGCCACTGGGCTAGCATAATCGCCCTGGCCTTCGCGCTTGGGCAAGGTAATCGGGATGTCATCCGGCAAGGGGAAGTCGGGTAGTGTCTGGGCGGCTTGCGCGGCACGCAGCGCCTCGCGGACAAGAGCTTGTAATTGATGCGGAACGGGTTGCACGGGGCGGTTATCTCCTGTGGTTAGCGCCAGGTTGCGCGCAAAGCGAGTCAAACGCCCCTATTGTAGCAAGCCTGCACGGCGGGTAAATGGCAAGCTTAGGCTAGCGCTCGAAACGTACCCGGCACATCAGGCGCCCGAACCAGATTTCATCGTCATAACATACCGTGCGGATTTCATCTGGAAAAAGGCGTTGGCCGTTGAGCATGGTATGGTTCACGCTGCCCAGGTCGGTGATGAGTAACTTGGTGCCTTCGCGCTTCATGGCCGCGTGCATCCGCGATACGCCGAGCCGCTCGCCGTCTAGGTCGCTCAGGTCGATGTCTGGCGCCATGGCCGCGTTGGTTGTGTTGCGCCCAACGATAATTTCCTGCTCGGGCCGGATGCTCAGCGCAAAGGGTTGGCGGGGTCGTTTTTTGAAATACAGCAGCAAGCGCAGCTCTGGCCCAAAATAAGCGCGCTCGTCAATGTCGGCATCACCGATAGGTTGTAGTTGTTGGGTACCGTGGGTTTGGGGCAGTTGATCTAGCCCTTCGCTCTGTTCTAGGATGTCTGCCAGGCGTTGTTGGTCTTCTTTGCGCAGTGAATTGGCGTCTAATGTGCCGGTGACCTGGTCTTGTGGTTGTCGCGGCGTTAGCGGCTTGATAACACTTCCGGTAGATTTTTCGGCCAGTTTTTCAATCTGCTGGGTGCTGGTGGTATCTCCATAGCGATATTTGTGGCCTTCGCGCTTTTCCCAATCTTTGGCCATGCGCAACAGGGTCTTCACCTGGCTGTCGCTCAAATCCGGGTAGCGATCCATAACCGTATACCAGGCATCGTCACGATTATGGCCGACCTGGCGTAGGTAGGTGAATTCCCCTAGCAATTCAAAGAGTTTATCGAGCGTTGGATGATTCGGCATCGGGTCTCCTCAGGATGCAAATTTTTTATACGGTAGCATAAAATCTGGATGAGAATCCCTAGGTTAGAAGCTTATAACCAGAATTTGAGCGGCCTTTTAGCACGCGACCTGGGGTACAATGCGCCGTACTATGACCCATATCATCATGCTTTTTCTGGATGGCATCGGCCTAGGCGACCCCGACCCGGCGATTAATCCCTTCGCCGCCGCGCATACGCCGACCCTGGATGCGCTGGCTGGGGGGCAGCGCTGGCTGCGCGACACGCCCTATACGACCAGCGACCGCGCGATTTTCATCCCCACCGACGCGCGCTTTGGTATGGACCGCCCCCGCCCCGCTAGCGGGAGTGGCCAGGCGGCCTTGCTCACTGGGCGGGCTATCCCCCATGAAATTGGCGAGCATTACGGCCCAAAACCGAATCAAGCCATTCGGGATATTCTGGATAAGGATAATTTGTTCATTACCTTGCGCCAGGCCGGAAAATCCGCCGCGCTCATCACGCCCTATCCGCCGGGGTGGCATGCGGCGGTCGAGCGCGGTAAACGCCTGCCCAGCAGCATTCAGTATGCCGTGCGCGCGGCGGGCTTGCCCATCTTCACCGAGCGGGAATACTACGCCGGGCAGGCCGTCTCGCCAGATTGGACGGGCGAAGGCTGGGCGGCCTTCCTTGGCTTTCCAGATGCGCCCGTGTATACCCCCGCCGAGGTCGGGCGATTGCTCGCTAAGCTAGGCAAACAACGCGATTTCACCCTGTTTAGCACTTGGATCACCGATGAGATCGGCCACCGGGGGCCGCTAGAACGCGGGGTTGAATTTCTGGAAACCACCGACGGCGTGCTCGCGGGTTTGCTGGATGCCTGGCAAGATGACGACGGGCTCATCATCATCACATCTGACCATGGGAATCTCGAAGTGCAGGGCGACCGCCGCCACAGCCTGAACGATGTGCCGACAGTGGCCATTGGCGCAGGGCGCGAGCCATTCGCGCAAGGGCTGCGCACTATCGCGGACGTAACGCCCGGCATCTTGCGCGCCTTGGGCCTAAATTAACCGGGGAAACCGCTAGGCTCTAGCTCGACACTCAGCAGCATGGCCAGCATGACATCCGCATAGGTGTCGAAGTCATCCCCACCAGCGCGGCCTACCAAAATAACGAACGTTTCGTCATCCAGTGCGCGTACCAGCACCAGCCCCTCCCCAAATTTGTCTTCTAACGCCACCAGGCCGATGGTCTGCTCGGCAATCTCTAGCGCGATAGGGGCCCCTAGTGTAAAGGCTTCTTCTTCGGCATAGGCGGTTTGCATGCCATCCGCCACATTCCCGACCAACTCATCCATCGTATAATCGACGCCGAGTTCCATAGTCATAAAGCCATAAAAGCCCGCCGTGGTTAGCGCGATTTCCAACAGAAATTCGCCTGGTTCCAGCGGACGCAAAAAGGCGTCTTCTAGCAAAGGTGGCTCGTTGACGACCAGAAAGCTCGATAGGCTGGTGGCTTGGGTTGCCCACCCGCTGGGATAATCGAAGCGCACCGCCGTGTCGATGTCGGTGTATGTTTCAGTCAGGAGGCGCTCTGTAGCGCGCGCGTCGTCCTCCGGTGATTGCGCCAGCACGCCTATCGGAACCACCAACACCAGCCCGATGAACAGACTCATAAGTTGTTTTGTCATATGGCTACCTCCGCCTACATGGTTGATGCTGATTGTACCGCGCTCAGGTCAACCCGGCGATATAACATAGGACTTGCCACGAGGCGATTGGGCCATGAGAGGCTTTTGAGAGCCCAAACGCCAGTTGAGGCTGTTCCAGAAAAATAATGACCCCTCCCCGCATTCAGGGAGGGGCTATTAGGCGCACGAGTAAGTTATCCCCCCGAATTCGGGGGGAGCGAGCGGGGGGTAAAATCAAAATATATCCTTTTCGACAAAAGCAACCGATATAATTAACTGACGTTACGCACTCACTTATGGAGAACGCAAAACAAATCCGTATAAAACCGAGGGCTTAAGCCCTCGGTTTTGGCAGAAAAAACATTTGTGTTTGTTTTGAACTGTCCATTAGAATCCAAGGGGTTAAAACCCCTTGTTAACCTATAGTGACCTTTCGTGGCCACTTAACAAGGGGCTTCAGCCCCTTGAAGAAAGCCGATTTTGATAAG
>DAOTVD010000126.1:0-58067 GCA_034437075.1 Anaerolineae bacterium | reverse complement strand
CTGACGACGATGGAAGGCGAGATCATCTACCTGAACCCGGGTGGTATCAAGATGATGGGTTTTGCCGACCTAGCCGAAGCGCAGCAAATGCTTATTCCGGACTACCACGACGAAGCCGGGGCCCAATTGGTGCTGAACAAAGGCGTGCCCGAAATCTTAGAAAACGACACCTGGCGCGCCGAAAACACGATCATTTCGCGCGATGGCACGGTCATTCCGGTAGACCAAACGCTATTCATCGTGCGTGATGACGATGGCAACCCGCAGAATATCGGGACGATCATGACGGACATCCGCGAGCGTAAAGCGCAAGAAGAAGAACTAGAGTCCCAGCGCCGTCTGTTGGAAGCCATCCTGAATCAAATCCCGTCGGGTATCTTCGTGGTCGCAGCGCCAGACGGCACGCCGCTGCTGTCGAACTCTCGTGCGGAGGAATTGCTGGGGCGCGGT
The DNA here is from genome assembly GCA_034437075.1 of Anaerolineae bacterium. Classification (GTDB taxonomy): domain Bacteria; phylum Chloroflexota; class Anaerolineae; order Aggregatilineales; family J027; genus DAOTVD01. The sequence continues at coordinate 57,617 of DAOTVD010000126.1, read as the reverse complement.
ATCTCGCCGGATGCGCGTAGCGAAGACCTTGTACAGGTTTATGCGGCTTATCGAGCAGGCACGGACGAGCCCTACCCCACCGAGAAGACGCCGATTGTGCGCGGTTTGATGGGCGAAGAAGCTTATATTGACGACATGGAAGTGCACCGGGGCGACGAGCGCATCTTGTTGGAAGTCTCCGGCGCGCCCATCCGCAATGCAGAGGGCGAGGTGATCGCCTCCGTGATTGCCTTCCAAGACATCACCGAACGACAGGCCCAACGCGAAGAAATCGAGTCGCAGCGCCGTTTGCTACAAGCGGTCCTGAACAATATCCCGTCGGGTATCTTCGTGGTCAGCGCTCCGGATGGCACCCCCATCTTGAGCAATCCGCGTGCCGAAGAATTGCTGGGGCGCGGCATCTCGCCAGGCGCGATTGAAGATGACCTGACGCAAATCTACGCCGCGTATAAAGCCGGCACGAACGACATTTACCCCACCGAAGAAGCGCCCGTGGTGCGCGGCCTATATGGTGAAACGGTGTCCATTGATGATATGGAAGTCGAACGACCGGATGGCAACCGTATTCTGCTGGAAATTGATGGCGCGCCCGTGCGCGACGAAGAAGGCAACATCGTGGCGAGCCTGGTCAGCTTTCAGGACATCACCGAACGGCGCGCGCAAGAACGCGAAACCCAGCGCATGGCGCGTGAAATGGCCACTGTGTCTGAGGTGGGGGCGCAGGCGGCCACCAATACCAACATTGAAGACTTGCTCTGGTCGGTGACCGAACTCACAAAAGAGAACTTCGGGCTCTACCACGCGCATATTTATCTGCTGGACGACGATGAAAAGTACCTGACCCTGACGGCGGGTGCGGGCGAAGCAGGCCGCCAGATGGTGGAACATGGGCACCGCATCGCGCTAAGCCGTGAAGATAGTATCGTGGCGCGTGCCGCGCGCGACCGCGCAGCCGTCATCGAGAACCATGTTGCGCTGGCGGATGGCTTCTTGCCGAACCCGCTTTTGCCCTCTACGGAGTCCGAAATGGCCGTGCCCTTGATTGTGGGTGACCGCCTGCTTGGCGTGCTGGACGTGCAAGCCCAAGAGCGCGGTCGCTTTAGCGAGCAAGATGTGCGCGTGCAAAGCACACTGGCCTATCAGATCGCGGTGGCCTACCAGAATGCGCAAGCGCTGACCCAGACGGAAAAACGCGCCGCCGAGCTACAAACCGTGGCCCAGGTGAGCGCGACCGCCGCCACCGAATTGAACGTCTCGCGCTTGCTCAAGAGTGTGTCGGACCTGGCAAAAGAGCGGTTTGATCTCTATCATGCGCATATTTACCTGATGAATGACGAAACTGAGCGCCTCGAACTGGTAGCCGGCGCAGGCGCGGCGGGGGATCGTATGGTGAGCGCGCATCATGCGATTGCGCTCTCCCACGAACATAGTTTGGTGGCCCGCGCCGCGCGCGAACGCCAGGGTGTGATCGTGAACGATGTGCAAGCGAACCCGGACTTCTTGCCCAATCCCTTGTTGCCGCAAACCCGGGCGGAGCTCGCCGTGCCGTTGGTCGTGGCCGACCAACTGATTGGCGTGCTGGACGTGCAGTCCGAACAACTCAACCGCTTCACGGACGAAGACGTGCGCATCAAGCGCACCTTGGCCGACCAGGTCGCGGTGGCGGTGCAGACTGCGCGCTTATACGCCGAGCAGGTAGAAACCGCCGAGCAGTTGCGCGAATTCGACCGCCTGAAAAGTGAATTCCTGGCCAGTATGTCGCATGAGTTGCGCACGCCGCTCAATTCCATCATCGGCTATGCCGAAGTCATCTTGGATGGCATCGACGGGCCGATCAACGAAGAAGTTCAGGAAGATGTCGGCGCGATCTATAGCTCTGGTAAGCTGCTGCTCAGCCTGATCAATGACATTCTGGACTTAGCCAAGATCGAAGCCGGGCAGTTAGATTTGGTCACCGAACCGATCGAAATCGAAGGCTTCTTGAATAGCTTGCTGGATACCTCGCGCATTTTGGTCAAAGACAAGCCGGTTGAGCTACTCACCGACCTGCAAGACGACCTGCCAATGATGCAAGCCGACCGCTTGCGCGCGCAGCAGGTCATCAATAATCTGCTCTCGAATGCGGCGAAGTTCACGGATGAAGGGACGATCACTGTGCGTGTTCGTCGCACAGACGAGGCGATGATCCGTTTTGAAATCATCGACACCGGGACGGGCATCAGCGAGGATAAGCTGGAAACCATCTTCGAGCGTTTCCGCCAAGCTGACCAGTCGTCTACGCGCCGCGTGGGGGGCACCGGGCTAGGCCTGGCCATCACCCGCCAATTGGTGGAAATGCACGGTGGCGACATTCATGTCGAAAGCCAACTCGGCGCGGGCTCGACCTTCTGGTTTACAATGCCCGTCGCTCAAACTGATACAGCCGATGCAAGTTAACGCACGAAAGGCAAACTCTTAGAACCACATGCCATCCCAACTGCAAGACATCATCACCACAGACCACGGTTGGCAAGAGGCGCGTTACAACGAAGCAGGGCTTTCCCAAAGTTGGCCTGGTATCTTGCAAGGGCGAGATACCAGCCTTTGGCGTTATGAAGAACTGCTGCCGCTTAAGTCATATGATGATCTCATCACCATGGGCGAAGGCTGGACGCCATTGGTACGCGCTAAACGCCTGGCCGAGGAACTGGGCCTGCAACAGGTTTATATAAAAGACGAACGCCAGACCCCCACAGGCAGCTTTAAGGATCGCCAGGGGGCCATGGCCGTGAATATGTTGCGCCAAGACGGCATCGACGAGGCGGTGCTGGCCTCCACGGGCAACAAAGCCGCTGCATATGCGGCCTATTGCGCGCGAGCCAACATCCGCTTGTGGATTTTTCTGACGAGCATGGTACCCAACGAGAAACTGCGCGAACTGGCGCTATATGGCGCGGAAGTCGTGAAGATCGCGGGCACTTACGACCAATCGAAACAGGTGGCCAAAGACTTCGCCGCGCGGCGCAAGCTGCATTACGACCCCGGTATTGCGGGGGTTGCGGGGCGCGAAGGGCTGAAGACCATCGCGTTCGAAATCGCCGAGCAGCTATCGCGCTATATGCCCCTGGAAGATGGCAAATGGCGCACCCCGGATTGGTATATTCAGGCCGTGAGCGGCGGAATCGGCCCGGTGGCCATTTACCATGGCTTTCAACAATTGCAACGCATCGGCCTGATTGACCGGATTCCGCGGATTGGCATCATTCAGGTGGAAGGCTGCTCACCGATGGTCAAAGCCTGGCAGCAGGACGCCGAAACCGCCGAGCCTGTGGTGCCGCATACGCGCATCGCGGTGCTCTCGACGGGCGCGCCGGGCCAGGGGTATGTCGTGCTGCGCGCGGCCTGCAAAGCCACCGAGGGCACCATGGTGGCCGTTGATGATGGCGAAGCCTTCCGCGCGATGCGCCGCCTGGCGCGCATCGAAGGCTATAGCGTGGAGCCTGCCGCAGCGGTGGCCTTCGCTGGGCTGGAAAAGCTGGCCGCGCAAGGGCTCGTAACGCCAGAGCAGACGGTCGTCGTGAATTGCTCGGGCCATACCTTCCCCGCCGAAAAGCACATTCTGGAAGACCAATATGTGTTGGATTTGCAACTAGGCCAAGAAGCTGCCGAAGGCGGCACCCCCCAACCCACCAAGGTGGAAGAAGGGCTTAGCGCTGCACTGGAACGGCTGGATGAACAGGTGACGACCATCGTCGTCATTGATGATAATCCGCAAGATAGCCGTTTGATCCGCCGCTTGTTGCAAAGCTACCGCAATTATCGCGTCTTCGAGGCGCAAAATCCGCTGGATGGTATCGACCTCGTGAAACACCGCAAACCAGACCTGGTGATCTCGGATTTGACCATGCCCGAAATGGACGGCTTCGACTTGCTAGACGCGCTCAAGCGCGACCCCGAGACGGCGAATGTCCCGGTGATGGTGATTTCGGCCAAGGCGTTGAACGCCGCCGATTACCAACGCCTGGGCGAGGCGGAGTCCGTCTGGCAAAAGGGCAATTTCAATACGCGCCAATTGGTAGACCATGTGGTGCAAACCCTGGGCGGCGACGATGTGGCCGAAGATACGGTGATTACCGCCAAAGCGAGCGACGTGGCCAGCGAATTGCGCCAAGCGTTCGACTCAGTGAACCGTACACCGATTATGGTCATTGATGACAACCGCAAAGACGCGCGCTTGGTCAAACGCATGTTAGAAGCCACCCAACAGTATGCCGTGTATGAGGTGTATTCGGGCCAAGAAGCACTGGAAAGCTTGCCGAATATCACTCCGGGGCTTATTGTGCTGGATTTAATGCTCCCGGATGTCGAAAGTGGTGGTATTCTGGTAGATAAGATTAGAGAAAACAAACCCTTTTCGCAGACGCCTGTGGTCGTCTTAACTGCCAAAGACCTGACAGCCGATGAGCAAGCATTTTTTGCGGCGCGTGGTGTGTCGATCTGGCAAAAAGCGGGGCTCAACCGAGAGGCGCTCGTCCAACATGTTCACCAAACCCTGAGCAAACAGCAGTGAGGAATCCATGAAACGGATACTTTATGTGGAAGATAATTATCAAAATAAACGCTTGGTGCGCAAAATTCTGAAGGCCAAAGGCTACGAAGTGCTAGAAGCCGATGATGGCGAAACGGGGGTCGAAATGGCCACCAAAGAGCTACCGGACTTGATCTTGATGGACATCAGTATTCCGGGTATTGATGGCATTGAGGCCACGCGCATCATCAAAGCCAACCCGGAAACCGAAGGCATCCCGGTGGTGGCGCTGACGGCTAACGCCATGCGCGGCGACCGCGAGCGTTTTCTGGCGGCAGGCTGCGATAACTATCTACCCAAGCCCATTAGCTCGCCCGATTTACTGCGTGTCATCCGCGAGTATCTCGATTAACACGCACCGTTTGAACAACGCTTACCTTGCTGTGCTTTCGCTGGTGCCTTAAAGCCTGTAGGATAAGGGCATACTGACCTGCAACATATTGCATCAGGGGAACATGTTATGTCAAAGCGATTTTTTGCATTTGTATTGCCTCTGGCCCTGTTAACGGTGGTCTTTAGCGCCTCCGTTGCGGCCCAGGACAATTATCCGTTAGAAACTGAACCATGCGCCGTACCTGCGTGGACGGGCGAATTTTATGACAATGCGAGTTTTGCGGGCACTCCCGCCTATGTCTTGTGCCGCCGGATGATCGAATTCAATTGGGGCGATGGTGTCCCGTTGCAGGGGATCAATAACGACGGCTTTTCGTCGCGGTGGCGCTCTACCCAGGCGTTCCCGACTGCCGGAACCTATGAATTCACGGTATGGGGCCAGGGGGATGTCACCTTGCGCGTGAATGGCGCGACCCTCATTCAAGATAATAACGCGACCAACGATTACGCCGAACGCCGTATGCAATATGAAGTGGCCCGCGCAGGCCAGACTGCCGAAATCGTCATCGAACACGTTGACCACAGCGGCCCTTCGCAATTGTACTTGGCCTGGTCGTTGGTCGCAGGCGGTTCGCCAGGCGCCACTGACGATCATAACCCGGGGCTGACGCGCGATAATAGCCTCTTCCCGGCGGGGGGTGGCAATATCTGGGCCATCACCCATTTCAATAACCCGAACCTCACCGAACCGCACACGGGCGAATCGATCCATGTCGCGGATGGCATCAGCTTGGATTATGCCGAGAACCCGCCGCGCCCAGGTTTTAACGCCGATGGTTGGTCGTCGCGCTGGGTGCGCACGGTGGATTTCCCAGCGGGCACGTATACCTTCACGGTTCGGGCCGATGATAGCGCGCGTCTGTTGGTGGATGGGGCCGAAGTCGTGCCGCTCAGTGCAAATGGCACGGGTAGCGTCACGCTGACGGCAGGCCGTCATACGATTGCCGTGGAGCATTTCGACAACAGCGGCCCCGCGCATCTTTTCGTCACTTGGGACCCGCCCGTGGGCACGATGCTATTCCCGGATGGCTGTAATGGGCACTATACCGCTGGTCTTGGCGGTAATGCGCCCCTATGCCCCGACCGGGGTATCGCGACCTTTACGCCCGAGCAAATCGCCCCGTAACGCTTACGATAATCAACGGCCCGGCTTCGACCGGGCTTTTTTGCTATGAAACAGCTTGCTTGGATATGTGCCATTGTTATGTTGTTTGGGGGCTGGGGGGCGCTCTCCCCGGCCCAAGGCCAAACCTGCGCGCCGCCCAATTGGGAAGCGCGTTATTATAATTCGGTTGATCTGAGCGGCAGCGTCGTCTATTCGGACTGTACGCCGCTGCTGGATTTTAACTGGGGCCTGGATGCGCCCGCGCCGGGCATCAACCCCGATAACTTCTCGGTGCGTTGGACGAGTACCCAGTCTTTTGCTGCGCCGGGGACGTATCTATTTACCGCACAGGTGGATGATGGCGTGCGGCTGTACATCAACGGGAGCCCGTTGATTGATGCCTTGAACCCCAGCGAAGGGCCAACCACGCTCAGCGCGCGCCATACCATCCAGAACCCCGGCCAAACGGCGTTCATCACGCTAGAAATGGCCAATTGGTCGGGCCCAGCCCAAGTACGTTTAACCTGGTCGCTGGCCAGTGGCGGCGCGTCGCCGCCATCCGCCACAACAACCGCCAACAATGCCAATGACGCCGCCCCGACGACCGACACGGGCACGGCACTCAGCAATAATGCGGTGGTGGGCGAACCCTGGGCCATTGAGTATTTCAATTCGCCCGATTTAAGCGGCGAGGTGGTCGCCACGGGCAGCGCGCCCGCCGATGGCATCGCGGTAATACCGGGCCTGGATGCCCCGGCAACAGGTGTTAACGCGGACGGCTGGTCGGCGCGCTGGACGCGCGCGGTCGATTTTCCGGCGGGGGTGTATACCTTCACGCTGCGCGCCGATGACCGCGCGCGCGTGCTGATCAATGGTATCGAAGTGCTGAATCAGGCGGCGTTTGCCCAGGGGCAGAGCTTCACCGTGGCCGTAGAAATCCCCGCTGGGCGCCATACGATTGTGGTCGAACACGCGGATGATATTCAAGCCGCTAACTTGTTCCTGACGTGGGACCCGCCCATCGGGACGAATTTCTTCCCGGATGGGTGTAATTCCATCTTGGCTGGGGCGAATGGCAGCGCGCCCCCCTGCCCCGAGCGCGCCGCGCCAACCGCCGCCGCCGCCATGCCCGTGACTGTCCGCGCAGGGCCGTTACGTTTTCGGCCCCAGCCCAGCACCACCGCGACCCCGCTACGCACCATCAGCCGGGGCGAACAGTACACCGCGCTGGGGCGCTCGGCGGATAATGTATGGGTGCAATTGCGCGTGGATGGGGTCGTTGGCTGGTCGATGACGGAATTCTTGACGCTCAGCGGGCAAATTACCAGTTTGCCCATCACTGATGGCAGCGCGCCACCCCCCGTGGCCGATCCGGCAGACCCAGCCATCACGTTACAAGACCCTGAAGGCGTGTTGTTTGTCGGCCCAGATGGCGATGTAAGGGTCGGCCCCGCGCTAGAGGGCGACCCAACCGAGATCAGCTTGCCCCAAAGTGCGTTCATCGCTCGCGCGAACGCGAATCTGCGCATTCGTAGCGAACCGCGCCCCTCCGCGCAGCGCGTGGGGGATGTCCCATGGGGCGAGACGGTCGCGGTATTGGGGCGGACTGCCGATAATGAATGGGTGTTGATTGCTTATGAAGGGCTGCAAGGGTGGAGCGCCGCGCCCTGGTACGATTTCGAGCAAGGCACATTGGCCGAGGTGCCAGTCGTTCCCTAACCCAGGGGTTGCAGTTCGTATTGGCCTTGTTGGCAGACGCGCAACGCGCGCGCGAGCTCCATCCCGATGACCTGTTCATCGCGCCCGATGCGCAAGCGCAACGGCCCATTGAAGGGCGCGCGCGATACCAATTCAATATCTTGGCCGGGTACCAGGCCGATTTCGCGCAAATACGCGAGTTTATCGGGCTCGTGGGTGTTGACGCGGCTCACAGTTAGGGCTTGTTGCGGTTCCAAATCACCCAGCGACATATCATCAATGTGGGGCATGTTGCCTGTGGCCGAAGGGATTGGCTCGCCATGTGGGCAACGCTGCGGGAACCCGGCCATGCGTTCCATCCGGCTCAGCAGATCATCGCTAACGACTGCGCTGAGCGCTTCGGCTTCGGGGTGCACTTCTTCCCAGCCATAGCCCATGGTGGCCATCAAAAAGACTTCGACAATCCGGTGGCGGCGGATGCTCAGCAGGGCTTCGCGCTCGCCAGCGGGGGTCAGGCGGATACCCTGATAAGGTTCGTGTTCGATGAGCCCGGCCTCGCGCAGTCGGCTGGCCATGCGCACCACGGCGGGCGCAGTCTTGCGCATGCGGTCGGCCAATTCGGAGGTACTCACGTAGGCGCTATCCTGATAGGAGGCGATGCGGTAGGTTTCAGCGAGATATTCTTGCATCACAGAGGTTACGGTCATGGTGGTTTTCCTAGAGCCCTCTAGCCGGGTTGGTCAGTCGATTGTATCCCCTCCCATCATAAAAAAAAAGATAGATATTGACCATATCCAGACCCCTTAGGGATAAGCAACATCAAAAGCCCTCGGTTTCTGTTCACCCTTATGGGCGCTCGACCGTGTAATTCTCGCCTGCGGATTGGGTTAAATCGACCGGCACGGTCTGGCCGCCGAAACCGTCCACCAGATCATGCGCGCGGACGGTCACTTGCGTGACATCCGCCGGAATAGCCAGGCCGCTCTGGCTGCGCGTGAAGGGCTGTTCAGTCACATGCGGATGGGCTAGCGGGCGGGTGAACGGGGCGGTGGGGTCGTTTTTTAGCACGGTGCCATCCGGCAAGACGACGTCCCAGCCATCGGCGTAATCTTCCCATCCGGTGTCAGGATGAGCGACCGTGACATCAAAGCGCCAGGTGCCACTCGCGGATTGGGTCGCGCGCACGAAGGTGACATCCGCGTTACCCGTGCCGGAGGTGTTCATAGCGGGCATTTCCTCGGTCGGTTCTGGGGTTGGTTGGGCGGTGGGCGTGGCTTCTGTATCTGCCTCATCTTCGGCAGAACAGGCCGCTAGGATGATAAGGCAGCCCAGCGCCAGAATCAGCGCGTAGCGTCGGATGGGGTGAGTGTATAGGCCCAAAATAGCGCGACCTCCTCGCGTTGTCGATCATCATTTGTGTAGAATATATCATGCACCCCGACCAGTTGAAACCCTAAATGGGCATAAAAACGGCAGGCGGGGGTGTTGTTGCTCTGGGTTTCCAGCAGGATGGCGCGCAAGCCATGCTGGCGACTCCACGCTAGGGTATGTTGAAACAGCAAACGCCCCAGGCCGCGCCCCCGGGTGTTGACATCGAGCATTAAATTCCATATCCAGGCGGTGTGGCGCCAGCTTTCGTATTCAACATCCAGAATGCCGACGAGTTTACCCTTGGCCGGGTCTTCGACCACCTCTTGCAGGTGAATTGCTTGGGCATGGCGGCGGTTGATGTGGGCGCGTTCTTGGGCATCGAAGTCGTAAGCGCGGCCCTTATGAAAGGGGGTCTGGCGAGGGATTTCTTCCAGGTGCCAACCTTGGAAGGGCGACGCCCCCGTGCGGGAGATGCGCAAAACGGTCTGCGCGGTAAATGTGGGGTTGATCTCCGTTAAGCGTGGGATGTCCTCGCGGCGCAATGGGCGTACCTGATAGGGCATCATGGTGGGTTACTCAAGCGGTGCGATAGGAACTGATTTTGTGTTGTATGTCGTTCATATTGGTATCCAGCAGCATGATGGTGGGTTACTCAAGCGGTACGACAGGAACCCACAGCCCAAACGTACTGCCGTCGTGTTCTTTACTCTGGAACCAAACGTCGCCCTCGTGGGCTTGGACGATCTTTTTCACGAGGCTCAGCCCCAGCCCAGTACCGGGGATTTCTCTGAGCGCGGGGCGCTCGGCACGGTAATATTCGGTGAATAGCTGAGCTTGCAGGTGGCCAGGGATGCCGATGCCCGTATCCTGCACCGAGAACGAAAAGCGCTCGTCGTCGCGCCGGGCCTGCACCGTCAGGGTGCCGCCCTCCGGGGTGTATTTGATGGCGTTGCCCAACAGATTGGCCATGGCTTCGCGCATCTGGAAAGCCCAGGCCAAAAACGGGGCCATATCGGGCTGAATATCGCGCACAATGGTCAGCGACTTGGCTTCCGCCAGGCTGTTCATGTCATACAACAAGTCGGAAATGGTCTTGGTGGGGGCGAAGACATCGCGCTGAAGCATGGCAAAATCTTCGGTGATGTGCCGCGAGGCGGCCAGCGTTTCATCGATCAAGATTTCCATGCGTTGCAGCGCCCGCAAGATGCTATCCACAAAACGCGGGTCTGTCGATTTGCCATCTTCGCTATCAATCCGCAGCAGATCGACATAACCCCAGACGATGTTCATCGGGTTTTTGAGGTTGTGGCTGAGCATTTGCAACATTTGCGTCTTCAGGCGATCCACATCTCGGATGGTGGTGACATCGTGCAATACGGTCACATACCCCGGCCCACTTTGCTGGTCGGGCTGGCCCAGCCTGGCGATTTGCAGCGCATAATCTTTCTGGTTGGGCTCGTCGCGCACGATGATATTCGCGGCTTGTTCGATGGCGGCGGGGTCTTGTAGGCGACTGACGACTTGGGTATACACCGAGGCCCCCGCCAATTGGGCCAAGGGTTGGCCGGCCACATCCGCGCCCGGCGCGACACCCAGCAACTCGCGCGCACGCCGGTTGATGAGGCGCACATTCAGTTGGGCGTCCAAGGCTAGCAGGGCATCGCTGACTGTTTCGAGCATCAGGCGCATTTCGTGCTGTTGGCTTTCCAGGTGATCGATGAGTTGGGCGTTGCGAATGGCTAGCCCGGCCTGGTTCGCGATGGCCTGTACGATTTGCAAGTGTTCGTCATGAAAATGGGCCACGTTCGGATTCACCAAAGTCAGTACGCCCAGCGTCCGCCCTTCGTGTTGCAAGAGCACACACATCGCCGACCGGACATCCTGCTGATGATCATCCGGGAAGATATGCCAGCGGCCATCCTGGCTGATGTCGGGGACGATAGCGCCCTGTCCATGGCGCACACACCAACCCGCTAGGCCCTTATCCAACACATCGTGCGCGACCTGGCGGGTCATTTCGGGGGGGAGGGCACGCTGGGTCAAAAAGCGTTGGACAGGTTGCAGCTTCTCATCCAGCAGAAAGATGCTGCCTTTATAGGCCTCGACGGTTTCGGTAATGATCTTGAGCATCTCACCCAGTACATAGTCCAGGTCGATGCTGTCGATAAGTTGCGAAACCCGGACCATAGCCTGTAGCGCGCGCGTTCGCTGTTCCAAGATGGTTTGATCGTTCACTAGCTTCAATATGCTTGTTATTTCGCTTTATTCTAACACAAAGGTGCAACGCCCGTCTGCGATGTCGCATTCTGCAATCTGGTCATTGTCGTAAATGACTTCAAAAGTGGTAACCTCATCGTTACGCGCGATCCAGAAGTGGCTCGTGGTGCTGCGTTGGATCCACCCCAGGCTGCGGTCACATTCGCTGGGCACGGGCAACGCGGCCCGGGGCGAGGTCACCAGCAGATAACAAGCACCAGCCGGGAATAGACTGGTCGAGCCCACGCCCGTATCGCGCCATTCGGCAGCGCCAAAGACAATCGTTTCCCCTTGTTCGAAACGCAAAGGCGTGATGTTTTGCCGCACGCCCGAGATATTGCGGATATACAGCCGTTCATTGTCATAAACGATTTCGATCTCGGCATTCTCGTCGATTTCCGCTGTGGGGGATGGTTCCTCGGTAACCGCCTGCGTGGGGGCTGGGGTGCGCGTGGCGGTCGCTGTAGCGGCCTGGGTAGCTTCTTCAGTCGGAGTGGCCGTCGCGGCGCGTTCGGTGGATGTCTCATCGGGTTCGGGCGTGTCGGTGGCGCGGTTGGCGCTTTCCGCTGGCGGAGGCGCGGCGCCACTATCCAGAATGAGTGGCCGTTCGGTGGTAAATTCACAGGTGCCGAAGCCCTGCGGATTCAGCATAAGCGAGCATTCGGTGAGCGTGCGGCGGCCCAGCGCCACCACAAAATTGCCGTCTTGTTCCGAGTTCGTCCAGAACAACGCCGAGCGCCCTGGCGATACCCAGGCGATGCGATCACCGGGGCTACACAGCGCCACGAGATCGGGCTCGGTGAGAAAGCTGGGCGACCGCACCAACTGAAAGCAGCTATCGGGCGGTAATTCGGCGCGGCTCAAGGATTCAAAATCGCTGACAAAATCAAATTCGCGGTCGAAGTCACTGCCCACTTGTTGAAAACGCACGGCTTGTAAATCGACCGGGTCTTCTGTCAGGTTGCTGATGAGCATCCAGTCGCTGGTATAGACCAGGCGAATCTGGGGGGGCAGTGCCGTGGGCGCAATTGCCGCTAGCTCGGTGGGCGTGTCGGTGGGTGATGGCGTGTCGGTGGGTGATGGCGTGTCGGTGGGTGTATTGCTGGGTGATGGCGTGTCGGTGGGTGTGTTGGTGGGCGATGGTATGTCGGTGGGTGTGTTGGTGTTCGTGGGCGTAAAAGTTTCGGTCGGCGTGGGGGTGTCGGTAAACAGGGCGACTGCCGTTTGCGAGGCAGCGCGATTCTCGGCATTTTCGGTTTGGCGCGCGCTGACCAGCGCCTGTTGTAAATTGTCTTCGCCATTTTCTTCACCCCCCGAAAACAGGACGGCGGCGGCAATGATCCCGACTAGAATGAGCACCACCACCAGCGTTAAAAGCACCAGCATATTGTTACGTTGTTGCTGACGCGCCATGGCTTCGATCTGCGACGGGCGATCCATCATGGAGGGCGACCAGGGTTCGGTTTGCTCGCCTGGCCTGGGGCGCATATCCGTGGGCGTATCGGGCACGGGGCTGGGCGGCGTCACGTTGGATTCTTCCACAGACTTCAGATAGGATTCCCAGTCGTTGCCTTTTGCCGGCGGCGCTGCGCTCACGATATTGCTGGCGGTGCTGATGCGTTGGTTGGTGGGGGCGGTTTCGCCCAGGGCTTCTTCCAGCGCGTCGAGTAAGTCGTTGCCTGTGGGGTAGCGTTCTGCCGGGTCTTTGGCCAAGGCGCGCATCAGCACTTCTTCGGCGGTTTCGGGCAAGGCGGGGTTGAAGACGCTGGGCGGCGGGGGGCTATCGTTGAGGTGCTTCAGGGCCACGCTCATAGCGGAGGGTTCATCGAAGGGCACTTGCCCGGCCAGCGCCTCATACAACACCACCCCGAACGAATACAAGTCACTTTGAGGGACGGCATTCGCCGAGGAAATCGCCTGCTCGGGGGCGATATAATGCGCGGTGCCAAAGGTATCGCCCATGGTGCCTTCGGGCACGCTGAGCGCCAGACCAAAATCCGTCAGCACGGCGCGCCCGCTGGTGTTCAGAATCATGATGTTCGATGGCTTAATGTCGCGATGCACCACGCCTTCGGTATGGGCATAATCGAGCGCATCGGCCATGTCGCGCCCCATGCGCAAGATGTCGGCGTAGGGCATTTTTTGGCCCGCTTTGGCATAGCGGCGCAAGATGATGCGTAGGTCTTCGCCATCCAAAAAGTGCATCGCCATATAATATACGCCCTCGGCATTGCCGAATTGATACACCCCCACAATATTCGGATGGTTTAGGCGGGCGATGGCACGTGCTTCTTTCAAGAACCGTTCGTTGTATTCGGCTTCGTCCGCTGTGGCAAAGTCACCGCTGATGACCTTGACGGCGGCGTAACGATCTAGGTTCTCGTCATACCCTCGATACACGCGGGCCATGCCGCCTTTACCGAGCAGATCAATGATGGTGTAATCACCGAGTTTTCGATTAAGCAAAGGGTCTGTAGCCATAAGGCGAGTCTCTTGTTACCGCGCTGGTTGTTGTTCTTGTCCGGATTCTACAGCTAGTATACCGTTTTCCGCCTACTTTCGGTAACGTCAATGTCTTCCGGTTTACAAGCCGGGGCGCTGCGGTATACTGACAGGGTGCGGTGTCGCCCTACACCTACCCCCGCCGCACAATGTTAGACAGCAAAACAGTGAGGGAACCATGTCATCCGAATCCCCAATGGAAATGACCGATGCCGAAATCCGCACTCTGGTGGGCCATCTGTTGCAACACGCCGAAGGCGAAGCATCGCGCTTGCGCCATAATTACATCGGTACCGAGCATCTCTTTAATGGTTTGACCCGCATCAAAGGGGGAATTACGAGCCGCATCTTGCTAGAGTCCGGGCTGGATACGCGCGAAGTGCGCAATGCCATCCGGCGCGATGTAGGCATGGGCGATGATGTGCTCTCTGAATATTTGCCCTTTACACCCCGCGCGCATCGGGTGCTGACTCAGGCGGTGTATCTGGCCGACGACATGGGCGAAACCGAGGTGACACAAGAGCAATTATTGCTCAGCTTGTTGCAAGAAGGCGAAGGGGTCGCCGTGCGCAAAATCCGCCAGATGGGCGTTGATGTCGCGTATTGGGTCGAATACTTGACCGAGCATTTGCAGTTGGATGATGCGCTGGAGATCGAAGATTTTGACGATGATGTCTTCGATTATTTTGATGACGATTACGCCCCAACCTTCGATTTCTCGGATGATGACCTCGAAGCGAGTATGCCCACCAACATGCCCACCCCCTTGCTGGATAAATACGGGCGTGACCTGACCGAGCAAGCGCGCCTGAACAAACTGCACGCGGCCATCGGGCGCGAAAAAGAGATTCGCGCCGTCGCGCGGACGCTGACACGCAGCAAAAAGAACAATCCGCTGCTGCTCGGCGATGCGGGGGTCGGCAAAACCGCCGTGGTCGAAGGCTTGGCTTGGCAGATTGCCCAGGGCACCGCGCCCCGGCCCTTGCGCGAGTCGCGCATTATTCAAGTGGAAATTGGGACATTAGTGGCCGGCACCAGCCTGCGCGGCCAATTTGAGGAGCGCCTAGTCGGCATTGTGGACGAGGCGAAGTCGTCGCCGGGGGTGATCCTGTTCATTGACGAGATTCACACCATTGTCGGCGCGGGCGATACCATTGATAGCAATCTGGACGCAGCCAATATCCTGAAACCAGCGCTAGCCCGGGGCGAAATCTCATGCATTGGTGCCACGACCTTCGAAGAATATCGCAAAGCCGTGGCTAAAGACCCCGCGCTTGACCGCCGCTTTCGCACGATTGATATTGGCGAGCCGACCGTGACCCAAACGCTGGCCATTATCGAGAATGTGTACGCCCGCTACGAAGAACACCACGATGTCCACATTCACCCCGAAGCGCGCCAGGCCGCCGTGCTTTTGTCGGATCGTTACTTGCCTGACCGTCGCCTGCCCGACAAAGCGCTCGATCTGCTAGACGAAGCCTGCGCGCGCGTCGTGATCCAATCTCAATCGCCGGATGAATCGCTGGATGGCGAAACGCGCCCCGTAGGGCCGCAGCATGTGCGCGAAGTGCTCAGTGAATGGACGGGCATTCCCTTGGCCGACCTCACCGCCGATGAGCGCGCGCGCGTGGCCCGCATGGATGAGCACATTAAGGCGCGGGTCTTTGGCCAAGAGCATGCCGTCGATACGGTGGTGGATGCCATCAAAACCCAGCGTGCCGGGTTGGGTAATCCTCAGCGCCCGACCGGGGTCTTTTTGTTCATCGGGCCGAGTGGCGTGGGCAAAACAGCCCTGGCGCAGGCCATCGCGGAATTCATGTTTGGCGATTATGATGCCATGATCCGCCTGGATATGTCCGAATTTTATGATGAGCATACCGCCGCGCGGCTCATCGGCGCTCCGCCCGGCTACAAAGGCACCGAACGCGGCGGCCAACTGACCGAAGCCTTGCGCCGCCGGCCCTATTCGGTGGTCTTGCTGGATGAAATCGAAAAAGCCGCCGTAGAAGTCTTCGACCTGTTCTTGCAAGTCTTCGACGAAGGCCGCCTGACCGATGCGCTCGGCGCGACCGTGGATGGGCGCCACGCGGTTTGGATCATGACCAGCAATATTGGTTCGGACTCAGTCGGTAAGGGCTTCGGTTTTATGGCCCAGCCCGACCAGTTGCCGGATTATAGCGAGGAACTCAAGCGCACCTTCCGCCCGGAATTTCTCAATCGTATTGATGAGGTCGTCACCTTCCGCCCCTTGGATGACATCGCCTTGGATCGCATCTTGGATGCGCAACTGGCCGAATTGACCGAGCGCTTAGACGCGCAAGATATGCGCATCGACCTCAGCGCGGAGGCCCGCGCGATGCTGTTGCGCGAAGGCGCGTCGGTGACCGAAGGCGCGCGACCGTTGCGCCGAGCTATCGAGCGCTTATTGCTGCGTCCGCTTTCCTCCGCGCTGTTGGATGAACGGTTTTCAGCGGGCGATACGGTTAAAGTCGTGGTCAATCATGCCGAAGGCAAGCTAGGTTTCCGGCGGCGGCATGTCAAGCCTGAAGAAGATAATACATCGGCTACGCAAGACTCCGCTTCAGGTGCTGGATGAGGGCCATACTATTGCTAGAGTAATCCTTATGACGTTGTGACGTTACGCAGTTTTATCAAAATCGGCTTTCTTCAAGGGGCTTCAGCCCCTTGTTAAGAGGCCATGAAAGGTCGCTATAAGTTAACAAGGGGTTTTAACCCCTTGGATGCCAAGCGCGTGCGTAACGTCAGTGAAGTTAATATGCCTGATAAATTGCAGGGCGATAGCGTGGTTTTGGAATGGGGCGCCCATTCTCATGTGCAGCTTCTAACCAGGCTTGTTTGGCAATCAATACCTCGGCCAAGGCTTCTTCAGGAGTTTCGCCGTGGGCGGAGCAAAACTTAAGGTCAGGTATATCAGCAATATAGGCTTCGTCTTCGACGCTAAAAAAGATGTTGATGTGATAATCATTAGTCATCGTCGTCATTGTCATCCATCCTTAGATCATAGGTTTCGACCAATAGCAAGAACTGTTTAATCTGGTAAGGTTTGGCCTCGCCACTTTTGCTTGGTTGCAGCACAAGAAACTCATCTTGAAGAGTAGGATGTTTATATACACGATGGCTGCCTTTGACGCGATCTTGTTCAAAACCGAACGCTTCAATTACCCGCAAAAAATCAGGGAAGCGCACATTTTTTTGATTGTTGACGAGTTTTTGATACAGCTTCTTTTTCTTGACCATGTCTGATTACACGTTCATGGAAGACTCCGCTTCAGGTGCTGGATGAGGGCCAGTAAGCCAAGCGTATAGCTCTGCGGGCCGAAGCCGCTGACCGCGCCCAGGCAAACCCCCGTGAGGTATGAATGCGCGCGGAAGGCTTCGCGCGCGGCGATGTTCGACAGGTGGCATTCCACGGTGGGCACAGCCACCGCCGCGACGGCATCGCGCAGCGCGACCGAGGTATGCGTTAGCCCGCCCGGATTAATGAGCACGCCGTTCGCCCAACCGCGCGCCTCGTGCAGCGCGTCAATCAGGACGCCCTCATGGTTGGAGTGCAACGCGCGCAACGTCGCGCCGTGTTCGGCGGCCAGGCTTTCGAGCGCGTCGTCGATGTCGGCTAGGGTGGCTGTGCCGTAGATTTCTGGTTCGCGCGTGCCCAACAGATTGAGATTCGGGCCGTGCAAGATCAGGATATGCATGGGTTAATCTCCATTTACCTTTTCGGGTACCTTTTCGGGATTTTCCCACAGCGCGCGCAAGGTGTCCACTAGATACAGTGCGGCTTCGGGTTCGGGTAGGCCAGTCAGCAGGGCCTCGTCGCGCCCGCTGGCCAAGCGGATGTACACCCCATAGCTAAATTCATCACTGCGGCGGTGGTAGCGCTGCCGGGCATAAACCCGCTGAATAGACGCTTGCCGGGCATGGACGTTGCGCGCCAGGGGCAGCGGGCCGTGGGTCATGCGCAGGCCGTCCGGCGAAAAATACGTGGTTGTCGTGTTGCGATAGAGCGTCGCGCTATAGTATGCCAACCCCAGCGCGATGGTCGCATGGGGTATGCCGGAAAGCGTGATGAACAGATCACCACTCGCCAGGCCACTCCCCAGCCAGATGACCGCACTCACGGCCCACAGGGCGCTAAGGGCGGGCACAGGCCATAAATTAGGACTCCACCAGCGCGTCCTGATCGTGACATCCTGCGGCGCGGCTTGCAAGTCGTGGCGCGGGCCGAGGTCAGGCGCGGGGTGCGGCGGGGCGTCTGGCAGACTGAATATGGTGTCGCAGGTATCGCAAATGGCCAGGCCGCGCTGTGTGTTGGTGTGTGAGGCGTCTAGCGGCGCGGCACAGATGGGGCAATTCACGACCGCATGTCCTCTAGGATGGTCGTCACGGCTTCACGCGGGACACCGCGCACCAGGCAGGGCGCGCCGATGCCATCTAGCAGCACGAAATGCGATTCGCCATCGCGCCATTTTTTGTCTAGCTGCATGGCCTCCCACATATGGCCGGGGTCAAAGCCGTTGATGCGCGTGGGTAGCCCCACCTTTTCGACAATCTTTTCGATGTATTCGGCTTGGTCTTCCGCCAGGCGGCCCAAATGCATCGAGAGCCGCGCGGCGGCCACCAACCCTACGCCGACCGCTTCGCCGTGCCGCCACTGAAAATTGCTCAGCCGCTCGATGGCATGTGCGAAGGTGTGGCCCAGGTTCAGGTGCGCGCGTTCGCCGCTTTCGTAGGGGTCGCGCTCTACGACATCTACCTTGACTTGCACAGCCCGCCGCAGCAAGCCCGCATCCCCCACCGCGATACCTTCGATTTCATCCAACAGCCCAGGGTCGGCCAGCAATCCATGCTTGATGGCCTCCGCCAAGCCCGCGCGGACTTCGGCGGGCGGCAGCGTACCCAGCACATCAGGATCAACGACGACCAGTTCGGGCTGTTTGAAGGCACCGACAAGATTCTTGCCCTCGGGCATATCCACGGCCACCTTGCCCCCCACGGAGGAATCGACCATGGCCAGTAAGCTGGTCGGCACTTGCACCACATCCACACCGCGCATATACGTCGCCGCCGCATAACCCACCGTATCCCCCACCACGCCGCCCCCCAGCGCGATGACCACGCCGTTGCGGTCTAGCCCAGCGGCGGCAAAATCTTTATACAGTTGCTCGGCAATGGGAATGCTCTTGTACTGCTCGCCATCTGGGATGGTGATGAGTTGGGCATGGGGCAGCGCGGCGGCCATCTGCTCACCATAGAGCGGCGCTAGCGTCAGATTGGTCACCACGAGCGTGCGCCGACCGTCCAGGGCATGGGCTGCTAGCAATTCGGGCATTTGGCCCATGATGCCATTCTCGATGTAGATGTGGTAGTAGTTGGTGGGGGTATGTACGGGCAGGCGAATGGCATTGCGCGCGACTTCGGCGTTATATATTTCGATGATTTCGGCGGCGATGTCCTCCACGCGGCGGCCTCCGGTGTCGATGTGGCGGCGGATGCGCGCGTAGAGTGGCTGGCGTTGGGCGAGTAGGGCTTGGGCGGCGGCGCGCGGGTCGCCTTGTTGGTCGATCATCGGGCGGCGGCGCGTGTCTTTTTCTAAGCGCGCGAAAATATCATCCAGCGGCGCATTCAGGCAAAAGATGACGTTACCCGGGCCGCTGATAGCGCGCATATTCTCGTAATTGGTCAGGGTGCCGCCCCCCGTAGCGATAACCAGCCCTTGCGGCGTGGCAAATTCGCGGGCGATGCTGGCTTCCAGCGCGCGAAAAAACGGTTCGCCATAGGCGGCGAAGATGTCCGGCACGTTTTTGCCCAGGCGTTCGCTGATGATGTCGTCGGTATCCACAAAGGGGCGGCCTAATTGCGCGGCGATATGCTGGCCCACGGTGGTTTTACCCACCCCCATAAAGCCGGTGATGATCAAGTTATATTCTGCTGGCATAAGTTTAACTTTCTATAGGATATGTTCGTTAAGTCTTGTCGATCTTCGCATTATTCGTAGCCAAAGCGCCAGGGTTCGTTCCACATGGGCAGGTCATCGGGGTGACCCCGGCGGAGTGCCTCGAAGCGGGGGCGCATTTCTTTCAGGCTATCACCGCCGAGTTTTTCTAGCAAGGCATTGGCCATCACAAAGGCGACTACGGCTTCAATGACGACCACCGCGCGCGGTGTGGCGCAAAAGTCGCTGCGTTCGTAGACGGTCTGGCCAGGTTCGCCGCTAGCCAAATCAACCGTAGCCAGGGGGGTGAGTGTGGTGCTGATGGGCTTCATGGCCGCGCGCACGATCAGCGGTTCGCCGGTGGTGATGCCGCCTTCTAGCCCACCCGCGCGATTCGTGCGGCGGTGCAGGCTGCCATCCGGCGCACGTGTGATCTCGTCATGGACTTGCGTGCCGCGTCCGTCCGCGTTGGCAAAAGCCGGGCCGATTTCCGCGCCTTTCATGGATTGCACGCTGCCCACCGCCGCGAGTAATTGCCCGGTCAGGCGGCGGTCGTAATGCACATGGCTGCCCAGGCCGGGCGGCAAACCCAATACAAAGACCTCGATGACCCCGCCGAGCGTATCTTTATCGACCTTGGCCTGGCGAATGGCCGCTTCGATGCGTTCGGTGGCGTCGGGGTCGGGGCAGCGCACGCTGGATTCCTCCTCGGCGCGGCGATAGCGTTCGGCATAGGGCATGCTGGGGTCTAGCTGAGCATGCACGCCGCCAATCGCGGCCACATAGCCGCCGACCGTGATGCCAAATTCACCCAGAAACTTTTTACAGACCGCGCCAACCGCGACGCGGGTGGTCGTTTCGCGCGCGCTGGCCCGTTCCAGCGAGAGGCGCAAATCTTCGTAGCCATATTTAATGGCCCCGGTGAGGTCGGCATGGCCGGGCCGGGGGGTCGTCAGGGGCGGGATGTCTTTTTCGGCCCAGTTTTTCCAATCGCGGTTGATGACGGTCATGGCCAGGGGGCCGCCGGTGGTCTGGCCGCGCATGAGGCCGCTGGTGATGCGAACCGCGTCTTTCTCGATCTGCATACGGCCCCCGCTGCCATAGCCCTTTTGGCGGCGGGCCAGGTCGGCGTTCAGGTCATCGGGGGCCAGGGGTAGCCCGGCGGGCAAACCTTCTAAGATGGCGTTGAGTTCGGGGCCGTGGCTTTCGCCTGCCGTCAGATAGCGTAACATAGGCGTTTTTTGGCTTCCTTTTGGCTGACTTTACGAGGCGTCGAGCTTGTCGTTTTCTTCGCTGCGCTTGATTTCGGCTTCGGCGGCGGCGCGCATGATGTCCACCGAGGGTTCGCGCCCCGTCCATAGTTGGAAGGCCGCCGCGCCTTGGTGCACCAACATCCCCAACCCGCCGACCGCCGTCGCGCCCGCATCCAGGGCTTGCTGCATGAAGCGCGTCACCAACGGGCGATAGACCATGTCGTAAACCATCATCTCGCTGGGGATGGGTACGTCGGCTGGCCAGGGCGAGACATCCGTATAAATGGGGTACATCCCGGCGGGCGTGCAGTTGATGACCAATTCCATGTTCGGGGCTATGCGCGCCAACGCCGTGCGCTCTTGCACGTTGACGCGATATTGGCTAGAGACACCGCGCCGGATGTTACGATATAAATCCCAAGCGCGTTGGGTGTGGCGGTTCGTCACTGTGACATCCGCGCCCGCGTTGGCTAGGGCCAGCACCGCTGCATGGGCCGCGCCGCCCGCGCCCAGGACGAGCGCTTTTAAGTCTTTCAGGACGACGCCATGCGCTTCTAGGTCGGCACGGATGCCATATACGTCGGTGTTGTGCCCCTCGATTTTGCCGCCTTCGATAATCAGCGTATTGACGGCGTTCACGCCGCGCGCCGAGAGCACCGCGCCATCCAGCAAGGGGATAATCGTCTGCTTGTGGGGGACGGTCACGTTGGCGCCGATGTAGCCTTGCGCGCGCAGATGCAGCAAACGCTCTTTGAGTTCATTGGGCGGGGTCGGCAGCAGTTCGTACTGCCAATTTTCCAGGCCCAGGTCAGCAAACGCGGCGTTATGCATCGCGGGCGAGACGCTGTAATCGGCGGGCCAACCGATAAGCCCGACTTTGTTTAATTCTGCCATGTTAAATCGACTCCCAATTGCGTTAATGCGTCTTCGAAACCTGGGAATGAGTCATGAATGCAGCCGGCATCTTGTATGGTCGTTTCGCCTTCGGCCAGCAGCGCGGCAATTGCCAGGCTCATCCCAATGCGGTGATCATCATGCGCGTCCACGACCGCGCCGCGCAAGGCTTGCGGGCCCGTCACGCGGAAGCCGTCTGTTTGTTCGTCAATGGTCGCGCCCATTTTGCGCAGTTCGTCGGCCATAACCGCGATGCGGTCAGTCTCTTTGACGCGCAGTTCTTCGGCCTCGCGAACGTGGGTTGCGCCCTGGGCTTGGGTGGCGGCGACCATCAGCGCGGGAAATTCGTCAATCATGCGCACGACCTCATCCCCGCCGACCGTGGTGCCCTGTAGCTGATGTTGCGCAACGATCAAATCGGCGACAGGTTCGCCGCCTTCGTCGCGCGGGTTGCTCTGCTCGACCGTCGCGCCCATGCGGGCCAATACATCCAGCAGCCCCGTGCGGCGGGGGTTGGTGTTTATGCCCGTCAGCGTGATCGGCGCGGCGGCGGCCAGCGCCCCCGCGATGATGAGAAAGGCCGCCGAAGAAAAATCGCCGGGCACGGTGAGATCAAACGGTTGCAGTTCGGCTAGGGGCGTTAGCGTGTGCGCCGTATGATCCACGCGGAAGGCGGGTTGCACGGTGATCGTCGCGCCGTCTACGGTGAGCTTTACGCCCATCGCCCGCAGCATATTTTCGGTATGGTCGCGCCCAGGGCCGGGTTCGGTGACCGATGTCGGGCCATTTGCGAACAGCCCCGCCAGCAAAATACAGCTTTTGACCTGCGCGCTGGGCATGGGCAAGGTGTAATGGATACCCTGCAAGGGCGCGGGCGAGACATGGAGCGGCGCTTTGCCATCCGTGTCGGAGATGGCCGCGCCCATTTGCCGGAGTGGGTCGGTCACGCGCGTCATGGGGCGGCGGCGGAGTTGGGCGCTACCGTCCAGGGTGGCGGCAAAGGGCAACCCGGCCATGACACCTGCCATCAAGCGAATGCCCGTACCGGCGTTGACGAAATCCAGCGGGATGTCGGGCGCTTGCAAATTGCCGCCATGGACGCTAAGCGTCGTATCGTCGTGTCTTTCCACCGTGGCGCCGATATTGCACACCGCGCTGAGCGTGGCGCGTGTATCCCCGGCGGGCAGCCAGCCGCGCACTTCGGTGACGCCATTCGCTAGCGCGCCCAACATCAGCACACGATGCGAAATCGACTTATCGCCGGGGACGCTGAGGTGCCCGGCCAGGGGGTTTCCGGGTCGGATGGTTAAGGTTGCCATGGCCGTTCATTCGCTCCGTGGTTAAGTAATCATACGCTCGCCATATTGCTCGGTATAAGCGCGGCGGGCAGCGACGATGCGTTCTAATTCTGCGCGCAAGGCGGGCGGATCGTCAAGCAATGCTGTCAGATCGTCCAAATGGCGGCGTAAATCGTCCACTAATGCGCGTAATTGTGCCTCGTTGGTGAGGAACATGCCGCTAATCATGGCTTCGTTGGTTCGGGCCAAGCGTGTCGCGCCGTCGAAACCGCCCGCCGCCATCTCGAAGACATCGCCATTTTGCTCCGAAAGGCCCATCGCCAGGCGCATCAGCGCGAAGCTGACCAGGTGCGGCAGATGGCTAATCGCCCCGGCGGTTTGGTCGTGGCGTGCGCGATCCATCCATAGCGGCATGGCCCCGCAGGCCGCGACGAGTTGCTCGGCCAGGCCGCGCGCGGTGTCGGTCGTGCGCACGGTGGCGCACAGGATGAAACGCGCCCCGGCGTAGAGGGTCGCGAAGGCGTTCTGGTAGCCGTTTTCTGCGATACCGCACATGGGGTGCCCGCCCACGGCGGTGATATGCTCGGGTAACGTATCCATCAGATTACAAATGGCGGTTTTGCTGCCCCCCAGGTCGATGACCAGCGCGCCGGGCTTGAGCGCGAGTTCTGCCAGCAGGCGCAGATTGGCATCGGCGGGCGCGGCGAGCACCACGATGTCGGCCTGTTCGCGTTCGCCGCTGGCGTCAATGGTGCCGTCGGCTATGGCTTCGTGTACTACTGCCGTGTCGATGTCACTCCCCGAGCGGCGCGCGACCTTGCCGCGCAGGGCCAGCGCCAACGAAGCGCCCATCAGGCCCAGGCCCACGATATGCACATGACAATCTTTAAGCCACATGGCGCTAGAGCTCTCTTTCTACGGCATCCGCGATGCGCTGCGCGCGGCGCACTAGCTTCGCGAACGCCTCCGGGGCCAGGCTTTGCCGTCCGTCCGACATGGCATTGGCGGGGTCGGGGTGTACTTCAATAATCAGCCCATCCGCGCCCGCCGCGATGGCCGCCAGCGATGCCGCTTCGACATATTCCGATTTGCCCGTCGCGTGGCTGGGATCGGCGATGATGGGCAGGTGCGTTTGTGCTTTCAGCACAGGAATCGCGTTGAGGTCAAACGTGTTGCGCGTGGCCGTCTCGAACGTGCGGATGCCGCGCTCGCAGAGCATCACGTTGGGGTTGTGGTGGCTGAGGATGTAATCGGCGGCCATGAGCAATTCCTGAATCGTGCTGCTCATCCCGCGCTTGAGCAACACCGGATGGCCGGAACTGCCTACCGCGTTTAGCAGCGCGTAGTTTTGCATATTCCGCGCGCCCACCTGCAACACATCGGCATATTCGCAGACCAACGGCACCAGATTCGAGTCCATCACTTCGGTGACGACGGGCAAACCGGTTTGCTCGCGGGCTTCGGCCAGTAGCTTCAGCCCTTCCTCGCCCATCCCCTGGAACGAAAATGGCGAGGTGCGCGGCTTAAACGCGCCACCCCGCAGGGCCACCGCGCCCGCCTCCTTGACCGCGTGCGCGCTTTCCAGGATTTGCGCGCGGCTTTCCACCGAACACGGCCCGGCGATAATGCCGATGGTCGCGCCGCCGAAGTCGATGCCGCCCAAGCGCACGCGCGTGGCTTCGGGGTGATATTCGCGGCTGGCCAGCTTAAACGGATGCGAGCCGGGCATGATGTCCGCCACACCCGCGATCAACTTCAGCGCGACGACTTTTTCGGGGTCTACGCGCGCCTGGCCATCCACAATCCCGATGATGGTTTGCGCGCCGCTTTCGCTGATGTGCACATCGTAGCCCAACTGCTTAACGCGCGTCACCACGTCCAGGGCTTGTTTGCCGGTGGCGTCCGCTTGCATAATGACGATCATTTAATACCGCCCTTCCAGGAAATTTTGCATGATGCGCGGGCCGTATTCCGTCAGGATGCTTTCGGGGTGAAACTGCACACCGATGATGGGCAAGGTTTTATGGCGCAAAGCCATGATTTCCCCTTCGGCGGTCTGCGCGATGACGTCGAGTTCTTCCGGCACGGGGTCTTGCACGATCAAACTATGGTAGCGCGTGGCGATAAATGGATTGGGCACGCCCCGAAAAATGGGATGTCCCTGGTGATACACCTCCGAGGTTTTGCCGTGCATCAGGCGCGGCGCGCGCACCACCTGCCCGCCGAAGGCTTGGCCGATGCATTGATGCCCCAGGCACACGCCCAGGGTCGGCGTACCGCTGGAGATACGCGCCAACACATCTAGCGAGATGCCGCCGTCGTCCGGCGTGCCCGGCCCCGGCGAAATGACGATGCGCTCGGGCGCTAGGCGCTCGATGTCCTCTAGCGTAATCTTATCGTTGCGATGCACGGCGACATCGGCGCGCAGTTTGCCGAAGGCTTGCGCCAGGTTATAGGTAAAGCTGTCGTAATTGTCGATGATGAGCAGTTGCATGGCTCAAAAAATCCTTATTCGCGATGGTGATTTTGGGCGAGGCGGGCCTCGCCCCTACAAGCGATGTCGATAATCAATAGTTGCATGCGTTAAAAATCCTCCTCGGCTAGTTGGATGGCATCCGCCAGGGCGCGCGCTTTGTTCAGGCATTCATGATATTCGGAGGCCGGGTCACTATCCGCGACGATGCCCGCCCCAGCCTGCACATAGACCCGATCCCCCACTTTGACGAGCGTGCGAATCGCGATGCAGGTATCCATGCTGCCGCTAAAGCTGAAATAGCCGATGCCGCCGCCGTAGACATTGCGGCGCGTTTTCTCTAGTTCGTCGATAATCTCCATGGCGCGGATTTTCGGCGCGCCGCTCAGGGTGCCGGCGGGGAAGGTCGCGCCCAGCAGATCAACCGCGTCATATTCGGGGCGAAGTTGGCCCTGCACGCCCGAAACAATATGCATGACGTGCGAATAGCGCTCGATGACCATCATTTCGGGCACCTCCACGCTGCCGTATTCGCAGACGCGGCCCAAGTCGTTGCGCCCCAAATCCACCAGCATGATGTGCTCGGCGCGCTCTTTGGGGTCATTCAGCAATTCATCCGCTAGCGCGTCGTCTGCTTCGGGGGTGGCGCCGCGTTTGCGCGTCCCCGCGATGGGGCGCACGGTGGCGATGCCGTCTTCCAGGCGGACGAGCATCTCGGGCGAGGCACCGACAATGCTCAGCGTTTCGTGTTCATCCGTGGCGGGGTAGTGCAGCAAAAACATATACGGCGAGGGGTTCAGCAAGCGCAATGCGCGGTAGATGGCGCTTTGCGAGGCGGTCGTGCGCCGCGAAAGGCGCTGCGAAAGCACAATTTGAAAGGCATCCCCAGCCCGGATGTATTCTTTGGCGCGTTCGACGGCATCTTCGAATTCGCTTTGTTCGAAGGTCGAGACGAGTTCTTCATCCAGCACCGCCGCCGAGCGCTCTAGCGCGGGCATGGGCTGGCGAATGCGCGCGACGAGGTCATCCACGCGGGCGGCGGCGCTTTCGTAAGCGGCTTGGGGGTCGCCTGCGTTATAGGCATTGACCATCACCACCAGGCGCGGTTTCACATGGTCGAACATAATCACGCTGTCGAAAAGCATGAACATGGCTTCGGGCACGGCCACATCATTCAGCGTGGCGTCGGGGATGTCTTCGAAGCGGCGGATGATGTCGTAGCTCATGTACCCGACCGCGCCCCCGGCCAGGCGCGGCATCCCTGGGATGGGCACGGGCGTATAGCGCGTGATTTCGGCGCGCACAGCGGCCAGCACGTCGCCATCCGGTGTGGTGGCGGGGGTCAGTAGGCGGCGTGGTTGCACGCCAATGAACGAATAGCGGCTGATTTGCTCGCCGCCTTCCACGCTTTCGAGCAAAAACGCGGGCTGGTCTTCTTGAAATAATTTCAAAAAGATCGAAACAGGCGTTTCGAGGTCGGCGGGCAATAGGCGATACACCGGGACGAGGTCGCCTTGCTCGAATAAGGGCGCGATAGCGTCCGGGCTAGGTGTCAATTGGCTATAAGAGGACATGGGCAGCACCTTTATGCAGAGTCCGTTGGTTGGGTCACCCCCCGGCGTGCCAGGGCGAGAGAGGGTGTGTTCTCGCGGTGCCACCTGGCTTAGATTCGCCCCCAGGGCAAATCTCACTCTGGCGTCGGGTAACGGCGACGATCCCGGCACGGGCTACGGATGCGGTTCACCCGTGCAACTCCCCGGCCCACAGTCAGGCTATATCAGCGTGCCGCCGTTTCAGCGCGGGGCGGCTCTCTGTCCGCGAGGGATAGCTGACCCATCCGGTTCATAGTTGTTAGCAACGAACAGCGAGAATGGTAACCAAAAGCCGGGAGGGCGTCAAGCCTGGCGGATGGTTATTCTAAGCCGAAAGGGGAATGCTCTCCTCGCCGGATGGCCCATTTGTGCCGCTTACCCCGCAACAGCTTGGCGCTTTTGCCGTATAGTGATATAGCATATACGAGCGAATATAAAAGGATCAACCATGAGTGATCAAAACCCCCAACAACAAAACCCAACCCCTGAAAACGAACTGCCGGATGTCTCGGTGCCGAATGAACGCGCCTCATCAGGCTCGAATTACGTGCCCCAGCCCCCGGTTGGCACACCCACGCGCCAGAATAATTCCGGTGGGCGGCGCTTTAACCCCGTGCTGATCGGTTGCGGCGTGGGGTTGGTGGCCGTGTTGCTGGTGTGTTGCGTGTTGCCCATCGTATTTTTGGGCGGCTTCGGGGCGGTGGCTGCCATTGTAGACGGCAACACCGTGAGCGAACGCAGCACCGAACGCCTAGAGATCGAAGACGAAGACGACATTAATCTGGAAGTGCGCAATGAGGTGGGCGATGTGCGCATCCAAGGCGCGGATGTAGACGACATCCAGGTGGAAATTGATCGCCAAGCCTCGGGCCTATCCGAAAGTGACGCGCGTGACAATCTGGCTGAGATTGAAGTGGACGTGCGCCGCGAGGGCAACCGCTACATCATTGAAACCTCCGGCTTAGGCGATAATATCAATATTCTGAACGAAAGCCACGTAGACTTGCGAATTTCCGTGCCGGATGATGTGCCCCTGAACGTCACTGCCGATAATAATGTCGGTGATTTGAGCGTGCGTGAAATCCTGGCTGCCGATCGTATCGACCTGCAAATGAATGTGGGTGACCTGACCTTTGAAGGTGAAATCGCGAATGGCGGCGAGCACGAAATAGCCGTGGATGTGGGTGAAGTAGATGTGACACTCAGCAATAATAGCCGGGTGCGCATCGACGCGGCGACCAACGTTGGCGACATCAATAGCGATTTGGATTTGCGCGACCAGCAAACCGGCGGCGATGTCGTGGATTCGTCGCTTCAGGGCGTGTATGGCGAAGGCCGCGAAACAATCGCGTCGTTGCGCATTCGTACGGATGTGGGGGACATCAATTTAGACGACGATTAAGCCCCCGCCCATGACCGAGGCGGTATTTTCTTTCCGGCAACCCCATGTTAAGCTCGTGCTATACGGAATAATATCGCACGCGCTTTTGTTTGGTGTACAATCTTCACAAAATGATATGCTACACCGCAGCCTATGGTGATGAATGAGCGTGCGTCTTATAATGGGCTCAACACGAGAACATGGGGTGACGACTGTCGCACCGCAACACGTCGAAAGGTTTCTATATGCAAATATGTCCGAACTGTGGTTATTCCAATCGCCCGGGGGTGGTTTTTTGCGAGAACTGCGGCACCAGCCTGATTGGGAGTACCGGGGCGGCGAGCGCCCAGGCGGTGTCGGGCGGAACGCGCAAGCTCGATGATAGCGCGCAAGACCAAGAGAAGATTCGCCTGGAAGATTTACGGCCCCTCGGCGAAAAAGGCGCCGAAGTCTTGCCCGATAACGCGATCCTGCAATTGGATGTGGGCGAAGGCACCCGGCCTATCCTGGTGCCGGTGAAAGACTATATCTTGTTTGGGCGGCGTGATGGGGCCACAGGCTCGTTGCCGGATGTTGACCTGACGACCCTGGCGGGGTATCGCATGGGCGTCAGCCGCAAACACTGCGAAATGCGCGTGGAAAAAACCGACAAAGGCCCGCAATTGTATCTATGGGATTTGGGCAGCAGTAATGGCACATTCATCAATGGGGATCGCTTGATCTCGCATCGGCCCTATTTGATCCGCGATGGCGACCGTATTCGGTTTGGGCAATTGGGAATGCGCGTGGGGTTCTGCGTGAACGAGGCGGCCATCGCAGCCGACGAGTCGTCCGCCGACGACAGTTAATGATCTTCTTTGATGCGCAAAATATTCATGACCTCTTCGCGCACTTGCGAGACAGCATAGAGCACTTTGCCCAATTTGGTGCCGTGTTCCACCAACACCGCCAACGATGCGCGTGAGGCAGGATAGATAATCATCGTGCCTTCATCCGCATCAATAAGCAAGCGCTTGAGTTCGCCCTGATCCAGGCGTTTAAGCGTTGTTTCGGCCAGGCCGATAAGCGTGGCCGACATGGCGGCAACTTGTGGGCTACTGGTGGGGTTTTCGTGCGGGTTGTCTTCGTCGGTGGGGGGGTAAGCGGCGACTAAAAGCCCTTCGATGTTGACGACGACGGATGCTTTTATGCCGGGTACAGCTAGGTGCAAGCTTTTCAGCGTGCGTTCGAGTTGTTCGCTACGATATTGTTGCGGCATCGCAATCTCTCAAGGTTATCTCCTGCTGTCAGTATAACTTAATCGGTGTATGCGCACAATAAGCCATAGGTCAGGTGAGGATGGGTGCGCGCCGGGGCCGAAGCGACCCCAGCGCCAGGCTCAAACGGAACGGTTAGGCTTTTCCAGAAAAATAATTACCCCTCCCCAGCCCCTCCCCGAATTCAGGGAGGGGCTATTATGCGCACGAGTAAGTTCTCCCCCCGAATTCGGGGGGAGCTAGAGGGGGGTAAAATCAAGCCGGTATCCTTTTCGACAAAAGCAAGCGGCATAGTTAAATACTTGGAAAAGCCTTACTCGTCCGCTTCGGCATCAGATTCAGCATCTTCGGCATTTTCGTCTTCGCTGTGTTCGGCATCCTCGTCGCTATGGTCGGCGCCATGGGCGTAGACATACAGCACGGTGTCGTTCTCGCAGCCGAATTCTTCGCTGTAGGCGTCTTCGGGGTTTTCGCCTTCTTCCACAATACAGCCGGATATATCGCTCGGTGTGGATTCGACGCAGGCGGCCAATGCCAAGCTCGCGATGGCGATAATCAAAAGGCGCAAGATAAAGCGTTTCATAGCATAATCTCCCTGTGTTGCTGAACGGACATCACATGTTGATGAAATGGCCTTCCAACCCATGCGCGGCTTCTTTTAGCGCTTCGCTGAGGGTTGGGTGGGCGTGCACAGTGTAGGCGATTTCGTGGCTGGTGAGTTCGGCGTTGTGGGCCAACACGACCTCCGGCAGCAGTTCGGTCACGTCCGGGCCGATCATATGCGCGCCCAGGATTTCGCCATATTTCGCGTCCGCGATGAGCTTCACGAAGCCCGCGTAATCCCCCAAACCATGGGCTTTGCCGTTGGCCTGAAACGGAAATTGCGAGACGTTGATCTCGTAGCCTAGCTCGCGCGCTTGTTCTTCGGTGTAGCCAAAGCTGGCGACTTGCGGCTGGCAATAGGTCGCGCGCGGCAACATGGGGTAATCCAGCGTGACGGTCGGATGCCCCGCGATGTTTTCGGCGGCGATGACGCCCATGGCTTCGGCCACATGGGCCAGCATCAGTTTGCCGGTCACATCCCCAATGGCCCACACGCCGGGGACGCTGGTGGCCATACGCTCGTCGATTTTGATCGCGCCGCCCTGCGCCATCTCTAGCCCGGCGATGTTTTCTAGCCCGAAGCCTTCGGTACGCGGCGCGAAGCCAATCGCCAGCATGACTTCCTCGGCGTCGAGCGTATCGGTGCTACCATCTTCTTTTTTAACTTTGACCTTCACTTTGGTCTTTAGTTCTTCGATATTCTCGACGGCGGTGCCTGTTAGCACCGTAACGCCCATGCGCTCGTATTGTTTTTGCAATTCGGCGGAGACATCCGGGTCTTCCAGGGGCAGCATGCGCGGCAAAAATTCCACCATGGTGACCTCGACGCCGTAGTTATGCATGATATACGCAAATTCGGTGCCAATGGCCCCCGCGCCCACGATGATGATGCTCTTGGGCAGGGTGTCGCGCTGGATCACTTCCAGATAGGTCAGCACGCGCTCGGTCACTTCGGTGCCGGGTAGCATCTTCGTGACCGAACCCGTCGCCAGGATGAGATTCTCCGTGGTCAGGGTGTCTTCGCTGCCGTCGTTGAGCGTCACGCGCAGGGTTTTGGCATCTTGGATTACGCCCCAGCCTTCGTAGGTGTCGATCTCGTTTTTGCGCATCAAAAACTGCACGCCTTTGACGCGCCCATTAGCCACCTTGCGGCTACGTTTGTAAGCTGTTTCATAATTGAGCGTCACGTCGCCTTCGAACTCGAAGCCGAATTCTTTCGCGCGGTGCGTGACGATATGCGCCAGTTCGGCATTGCGCAATAGCGCCTTAGACGGGATGCAGCCCACGTTCAAACAGACGCCGCCCCACCATTGTTTTTCCACGATAGCGACTTTTAAGCCGAGTTGAGCCGCGCGGATGGCGGCCACATAGCCCCCCGGCCCCGCGCCCAGTACGATGACATCATACGCTTTTGCCATAAATGATTGCTCCTGTGTCGTCTTGAGTGCATTTAGTGTAGCACTTCGCCCGCTAAATCCCAGGGCCGTGTATGGGAACGGTTCGCCGGGCTTGCTAAAATGGCGGGGTTAAGCAAATGCATCTCGCGATGATGGAGAAACCCCCATGAGCAACATCACCCTGGCCGATTTACTGAGCGCGTTACCCTTTGGCTTTCCACCGCCGGCTGATAACCCGACTATCAGCGCTCCCCCCACCGAAGACTCGCGCACGGTGGCGCCGGGGGGCGTGTTCGTCGCGCGGCGGGGCGATAGCTTCGACGGCCATGCGTATATCGACGCGGCGATCCAGGCCGGGGCCGTCGCTGTGGTGGGCGAACTGCCCCATTTAGCGCTCCCGGTGGCGTATGTGTATGTACATGACGCGGGCGCCGCGTTGGGCTATCTCTCCTCGGCGTATTACGGCCAGCCCTCGCAAAAATTGGTCATTGTGGGCGTGACGGGCACGGACGGCAAAACGACGACATCCAGCATCGCGTACCACATCCTGAAGACCGCAGGCGTGCGCGTGGGGATGATTAGCACCATCAAGGCCATCATCGGGGATGAAGAACTAGAAACCGGCTTGCACGTCACCACGCCCCCCGCGCATGAAGTCCATGCCTATTTGCGCCGCATGGTGGACGCGGGCCTGACGCATTGCATCCTAGAGGCGACCTCACACGGCCTGGCGCAGGGCCGCGTCAATGGCGTGGATGTCGATGTCGCCGTGATGACCAACATCACCCACGAACACTTGGATTATCATGGCACGTTCGAGAATTACCTGGCGGCTAAATGCAAACTCTTTCGCCTGATGGCCGACCATCCCCCGCGCGGCGACCAGCCGACCATCGCCGTGATTAACGCAGACGACCCTCACGGGCCGGACTTCGCCGAAGCCGCGCGCGGCGCCAATTACCTGATGCTGTATAGTATGCACCAGCAAAATGCAGACTTTTTCGCGGATCGCGTGCACTATCGCGCCAATGGCACCAGCTTCATGCTGCGCGGCAACGCGGGCGATTTGGCCATCAGCACGCCTTTGGTCGGGCCGTTCAACGTGCAAAATATCCTAGCCGGAACAATCGCCGCCATTAGCGCCATGCCACAACCGATCAACCAGCAGCGTATGCTGGATGCTATCCCCGTGGCGCTGAGCACGCTACCGCAACTCAAAGGCCGCATGGAGCCGATTGACGAAGGGCAAGATTTTCTGGCGATAGTCGATTTCGCACATACGCCCAACGCGCTGAAAAATGCCCTGGCCGCCGCGCGCGCGATGATAAACGCCGAGGGCCGCGTGATTACCGTCTTCGGGAGCGCGGGCCTGCGTGACCGCGAAAAGCGCCGCCTGATGGCCGAAATCGCCGCCGAACTGGCCGATTTCACAATCCTGACCGCCGAAGACCCGCGCACCGAATCGCTGTTCGGCATCTTGCGCGAGATGAAAGCGGGGATGGTCGCCAAAGGGGCCGCAGAAGGCCGCGACTTCTATCGCGTGCCAGATCGCGCGCGGGCCATCGCGCAAGCCGCCCACATGGCCCGCGCCGGGGATGTGGTCATCGTGTGCGGCAAGGGGCATGAACAAAGCATGTGCTTTGGCCGCATCGAGCATCCCTGGGACGACGCCGACGCGCTGCGCGCCGTCCTGCGCAAAGAGGCCCAACCGCGCACGCTGCCCACCTGGGACGAAGCCGCCTTGCAGGATGAAGCCTGGCTCAACGATTAAGCGCCGCGATAGACCGTGCAGGCGCTACCCGCCGCTGGCGTGCAGACGAAGCCTTCTGCGCGCAGGCCATAGTGCCCTTCATACGCGGCCAGCACATCCCGCGCCAGGTCATCCGCCCCGGCGGCAGCCACCAGCGCGACCACCGACCCGCCAAAGCCGCCGCCCATGATCCGCGCGCCGTAGCCCGCCGGATGGGCGGCGATGCGTGCGCACAAAAAGTCAATTTCGGGGATGGAAATCTCGTAATCGTCGCGCAGGCTGGCGTGGGCCGTGTTCAGCAACGCGCCTGCCACCGTTAAAGCGCCGTTTTCTAATGCATCGCACATGGCCAGTACGCGCGCATTCTCCGTGACGATATGTCGCGCGCGTTTGTACGCCACTGGGGTTAACTGCGGGCGGGCATCTTCCAACATCACGAGTGAGACATCCCGCAGGGCGCGCACGCCCAGGCGCGCGGCGACGGCTTCGCAAGTGGCGCGGCGTTCGGCGTAGCCACTCGCGGCGAGTTCGCGCGGTTTTTTCGAATCCACGACCCACACGCGCGCGGCATCCGGCAAGGGGACGGGCCTCATATCCAATGTGCGGCAATCGAGCAACATGGGGCCGCCAGGCTGTGCGCATGCGCTGGCCATCTGATCCAGGTTTCCGGTGGGCACGCCCATAAACTCGTTTTCAATGCGAACGGCCAGGCGGGCTTTTTCGCTTTGTGTCGTGATGATACTCGCCAGGGTTAGCGCCATTTCCACCGCACCCACGCCCATCGCCGCCGAGGAGGACATGCCCGCGCCACGCGGCAAATTTCCGCCGATAACCAGATCGGCACCCGGCAGAGGATCGACGCCTAGTTCGGCGAGCAGCCACCACGCCCCCGCGATATAACGCGCCCAATGCGGAATCGCGGTGTTGTGATAATCAGTTGTCGCGAAGGTCGTGGCGGCGGCAAAATCCAGGCTATGCACGTTGATGCGGTCATCCAGGCGCCCGCATCCTGCCAACCAGATCGCGCGGTCGATGGCCATGGGCAGGGCATAGCCTTGGTTGTAATCCGTGTGGCCGCCGATGAGGTTGGCCCGCCCCGGCGCGCGAGCGATCCATGCTGGCGCAGTGCCGAAAATGCGCTGAAACTGTGTGGCGATGTCGGTCATGGGGCGGCTTTCCAGCGTTCGCGTTGGGGTTGGCCGTTGGGATAATGCGTGAACAGCACGCGCTCAATCGCGAACGTAAAGAGGATATAACGCTCGGCGGGCGAATAGGGGCTTGCGGTGGCGGCTTCGTCGCGGATCGCGGGGTCGTCCACGGCGGTCGCGCGGCCTTCGATGAGGTATTCGCCGCCGCCGCCGTCATTATCATCGACGGCTGAATGCAGCGCGTAGCGGCCATCGCGGCGTAAATCGTGCCCTTTGGGCGATGTTGGCTCCATAAAGACAAACAGCGCGTTAGCGCTGAGGATGGGCGTTACAGGATGCACGCGCGGGGCCCCATCCTCGCGGACGGTCGCCAGGTAGGCGAGCGGTTTTTCGGCCAGACGCGCGCGTAACTTGGCTGCGAGTTCGGGCGCTTGGCCTGCAAATTCGGCGAATGTGGCCATAGCTTCCTCCGGTTTATTTAGGGGTCGTCATCGGATAAACTGTTCACAAAGTCCTGCCAGGCGGCTAGGTTTTCGGCCTCGTTGGGCGGTTTTTGGGCTTTGATGCGTTCGTACTCTTGGCGCAGGCGCTCGGCTTCGGCGTGTTGCTCGGCGGCTGTGGCGTCCGGTTCGGGCGCAGGCTCGCCCAGCAACCCGGCTTTGAACGCCTCCCAGGCGGCTAGGTCGCGCGCTTGTTGGCGGCGCTGTTCCATCTGCGCGAACTTTTCGCGGGCGCGGCGCTCGCGTTCGGCTTGGGCGTCGCGCTGGCGTAGCTCGCGGATGATCTTATCGGTTACGCGGTCGATCTCGCGTTTTAGGCGGGCCATTTTGGCGTTATGGCGGCGCAATTCGGCCAATTGTTGTTCCAGATACGCCTCGAAGTTTTGCCGCGCCGCGATAGCATCCACGCGCTTTTTGACCGCGATTTTGGCGGCGCGTTGGCGCGCGAGTTCGGCGCGGATTTCCTGAATGGTGACCGCCAGCGCCTGGCGTTCATCGTTATAATGCCGCAGCAGATCGACCTCCGCGCGCAAGTCGGCGGGCACGGCTGGCAAACGGGTGAAAAAATCATCCGCCAGGCGCTGCCAATTGTCAGAATAGCGCCCGTCGGTCATGCGGATGTCGCGTTGCTATCCAACAGGGGGCTTAAATCGCCGACGACTTCCAGCCCGGCATACTGCCCACGATCCGCAAAGACGACGACCTCGCGCGCGCGTTCTTGCCGCACCAGGCGCACATCGACCTCGGCGGTCAGGCTTTCGGCTACGCGCTCGACCATCTGCCCATCGTATGGCGCTTTCAGGATGCCGCCGCTGGCGCGTTCGGCGTCGATTTCTAGGCGATAGCTCGCGCCCCCCGTGCGCCCGATGAGATGCCAGCGCACATGCGTGTCGCTCAGGTGCAAGTTGCGGATGCGCGCGCCCGTATACGTCGCGAAGCGGTAGAGTTGGCCCTCGTGGTAAAACGCAGAGAGAAACCCGCGAAAGGGCCGCCCCAGGCGCGGAATCATGGCGATGGAGACCATCAACCCTGTGGGCGTGCTGCTGAAATGGTTGGTTTGCAGCCAGATATACCCGCTGGGGAAGCCGCTGCCCCAATCTTTTTCGGCGTAGCCGCGCCCGCCGTAGAATTGCGCCGTCTCGCCATCGACGGTCAGCGTGCCTGTCAATGTATGGTCGATGCTCACTACGCCATGGTTGCATTCCAGAAAAGGCAGATAGCCAAACGGCCCCATGATGCCGGGGCTTGTCCATGTCCAGGGATAGGGCACGCGGTTCTCGAAGCGCACTTCGCCGCTGACGGTGCGCTGTTCGTCATCAATGTCTAGAATCAGGCAATCCGCGCGGAAGTGATTATCCGCGATGCGCACGTCGAACGCGGTTTCGGACGCGCTGAAGGCGTCTACCGGGTAGCGGTGATAGGTCGCGTCGCCGGTTAGGCCGTCCATAACCTGGATAAAAGCGTGCGGGTCGCCGTGCTTGAACACGCCGGGGATAATCGCATAGCGGCGCGAGCCGTCCGCGTTGACCAGCTTAAAGTACCAGCCCTCGAAGAAATCGCCGTCTTTGCCGTGTCCGTGGTAGAGGGTCGGGTCTTTGAGCGTTCTAAAATACGACATATCTCATCTCCTGTCGCGTATCTACCCTCAATTATGCAGGCCGAAAGGCATAGCGCCAAATTCACGCGCATGAGAAAATCAGCGGCGCGCTGCTGCTTGGGTCTAAAAGCATAGCGCCAAATGACCAGCGGTTAACGCAAGGCGGGCCGACTCGGTATAATGGGGGTATGTTAGATGGACGCCATACCGAAGACCCCGCCCGGCCCCGGCGCAACGCCCGCCTCCGTCGCGAACAACAACAGTTCGTCGCGGTGTTGGTTTTGTTCGTGGTCGTGTCGCTGATTATCGGCGCGCTGTATCTGGTGCAGGCGACAACCACCGTCACGACCGCGCGCGATATTCAGCAAATGCGCGAAGACCGCGACCGACTGCTGCGCGATATCGAACTATTGCGCGCCGAAAGCGCCGAACTAAACAGCGTGCCGAATCTGATGGAACGCGCGGCGGCACTGGGGTTCGTCACCGCTAGGCCAGAAGACATTCAGTATATTGTCATTGACGGCTATGTATACGACCAACCCGCGCCCACGCTGACGCCCGTGCTGGTGACGCCCACACCACAAGTGTATGATGATAATTTCGCGGGGTGGCTCACCCGCCAATTTGATGCCTTGCGCGCGTTGTTCACGGCCTGGAGCCAGGAATAGCTACCAGAGCCGCGAATAGCCAGAGGAAACCGTTATGGATATTTTTGCTCGTCGTTCTACCCTGGTATTGATCATGCTCGCCATTGCGGCAACGGTCGTGGTGGGGCAATTGCTCTCGTTTCAACTGCGCCTGAGCACCAGCATTCAAGAATTCGAGACCTCGTCCGCTTCGGAAGGTGTCGTGCGCCAGGCCGTGCAGCCCAACCGAGGCCAAATTTATGACCGCGATGGCGTGGTGCTGGCCGTGAACACGTTTGAATACCGCGTGGGGATTAGCCCGTCGCTGGTGTTGAATCGGCGCGAAGCCGCGACCCAAATTGCCACCGTCTTGGATTTGAATGACGAAGAGGTCTACCGGAATCTTTTGCCAGATCGTAACGGCGTTTTCGCGCAGTACGTGCTGCTGGCCAGCCCCATCGACGATGCCACCGCGCGCGAACTAGAAGACCTGGACATCTTCGGCTTGCAGATTGAGTCCATCCCGCGCCGGGCCTACCCACAGGGCGAACTGACCGCGCAGATGCTCGGCTTCGTGAATTATAGCGAGCGTGGCTTTTATGGCATCGAGGGCAATTACAATCGGGTGCTGGCGGGCACCGCGCGCGAGGTCGAAAACGAGGGGACGCTGCTTAACGTGTCTGAAGTGCCCGAAGCGCGCGATGGCCAAAGCCTGGTGCTGACGCTCGACCGCGATATTCAGTTTTTGTTGCGTGGTGTGCTGCAAGACGCCATCGAAACTCAGCAGGCTCAGGGCGGTACGCTCATCGTCATGAACCCGCGCACGGGGGAAATACTGGGCATGTTATCCTATCCATTTTTTGGCCCCGGCGAATTCCCCGAAAGCCCCGAGGACGGCGGCCCAGTGACTTATAACCCGGCGGTCAGCAGCTTGTACGAACCCGGCAGCATTATCAAGATCATCACGGCGGCCATTGCGCTACAAGCCAACGAGCCCGGCTTAGACCTGAATTGGACGTACAACAATACGGGCTGTTTCGAGGCCGTGGGTGTGCGCATCTGTGACTCCGACCGCATCCCCAAGGGGAATGTAGACTTTCGGCGCTGCCTAACCGAATCGCTGAATACCTGCACCGCCACCTGGTACATGACCGTTGGCCCCTCGACCGTTTATCCACTGCTGCAAGAATTTGGCTTTGGCACGGCCACAGGTGTTGACCTGGAAGGCGAAGCCGAAGGCTTACTGAATCTGCCCGGCGATACGTTATGGAGTGAGGCGGACTTTTTGAACGTCAGCTATGGCCAGGGTATCGCCGTCTCGCCCTTGCAGATGTTGGCCGCTGCGAACGCTATCGCCAACGATGGCTTGCTGATGCAACCGCATATCGTGCGCGAACGCATGGACGGCGAACGGCGCTTCCCCACGACGCCGACGCCCATCTCGCGGCCTATTTCCGCCGAAGTGGCGCGGGCCATCACCGAGGTTATGGTCGAGGCGATAGCGCCGGGCTCGTTTGGCGAATTGGCGCGCGTAGAAGGCTATAGCATCGCGGGCAAAACGGGCACGGCGCAGCAGCCCATCCCGGGTGGCTATTCGCAGACCGATTCGTGGGCCTCGTTCATCGGCTTTTTGCCAGCGGACGATCCGGCGGTGTCGGTGCTGGTGGTGCTTGACCGACCAGCGGGCTATTGGGGCAGCCAGACGGCGGCGCCAGTCTTTCAGCAATTGGTGGAACGCCTAGTCGTGCTGCTGGAAATCCCGCCCGATGATGTGCGCCTGGGGCTGATGCAAGAAGGCGGACGGCCCTTTGACCGGGATTAGGCGGAGCTAACATGGCCGGGGAACTCAACGATCTGCCGTTTGCATTGACCCTGGGCGGGGTGACATTCCTGCTGGTGGTGATGTGGGGCGATCCTTTTTTAGAGATTTTGCGCCTGCTGAAATGGGGCAAGAAAATCCGGGTTGAACTCAGCGAGTCCCACCAGGCCAAAGCGGGGACGCCTACCTCCGGCGGGATTATTATCCTGGTGCCCGCCATCGTCATCACGCTCGGGCTGAATCTCGTCGCGCTGGTGCGCGAAGGGCTGACCGGGGAAAGCATTCTGTTGCCCTTGTTCGTGCTGGTTGGGTTCGGCCTGCTGGGGTTTTATGATGACGCCGAAGGCATCCTGGGGCGGGCACCGTTGGGGCAGGGCATCTCGGCGCGGACGAAATTCGCGGGGCAGTTGTCTTTGGCGGCGGTGGCGGTGTTGGTGATGAGCTTTGGCGATACTCAGTTCGCGAATGTGGTGCTGTTTCCACTCATCCCCGGCGAGATTAGCCTGCCCCAGGTCATCTGGATTCCGGTTGCTATTCTGATTATCGTGGGCACCTCCAACGCGGTGAATCTGACCGATGGCATGGATGGCCTGGCCGGGATCATTACGGCGACGGCCTTCGCGGCGTATGGCGTTATCGCAACTTTGCAAGGCCAGGCGTTTTTGGTGCAATTTTGCTTCATCATGGTGGGGGCCTGCTTCGGCTTTTTGTGGTTCAACGCCAAGCCCGCGCAGATGTTCATGGGGGATGTTGGCTCGCTCTCTTTGGGGGCGGCGCTGGGCACGGTCTCGCTGATGACCGGGCAATGGATCGTCTTGCCGCTTATTGCCATTATTCCGGTAGCCGAAGTGCTGAGCGTCATTATTCAAGTCACGTACTACAAATGGAGCGGGGGTATGCGGATTTTCCGCAAAGCGCCCTTGCATCATCACTTCGAAGAAGGCGATTGGAGCGAGACGCAGGTCGTGCAGCGCTTCTGGTTGGTGGCGATTCTGTCGGCCATGGTAGGGATTGCGTTGGTGCTTGTATGAGTATGATGCTGGAACCATCCGATGACCGCGTGACGCTGGGCGATGTGTTCAACTTTACGCCCGATGACATCCGCGCCAATCGTCAGCGGCGGCTTTCCCGGCGGCAACGGCGGCGCCTGTGGGGGCGCTTTATCGGGACATTACTCGGCGGCCTGGTTTTGATGAGCGTGCCGGTGTTGTTGGGGCTGGCGCTCATCAGCCTAGAAACGGGCATCAGTCCCCGCGCGGCCCTGGAGGACAACCGCGCGATTGTCGGTTTGCTCATTGGCGGCTTGTTGGGCGTGCTCTATGCCCTGGCCAATTGGCCTAGCTTGCTCTTGCTGGTCGATTTGATTGATGGCCGGGTGCGCAGTGTGCGCGCGCCCGCGCGGCTCTGGGGGCACTACCTGCTGCTGGGGGATGAGCGCTTCGTAGTGGGGGATGATCTGGACGGCTTGGTGCGGGATGGCGTGCGCTATCGCGCGTTTGTGTTGCCCCTTTCCAAAACGCTCTTGAGCCTCGAATTTGCCGATTAGCGGGAATCCGCCGCAAGCCTTGTTACAATCGAGGGCGATAGAAACCGAATGAACATGATGAAAGTATGCTTATGAACGACGATCCGCTCTCGCTAGATGGAAAACACGTGATGGTATTGGGTATCGGGCGCCAGGGGAAAGCTTTGGCGCGTTGGTTGCCCACCCAGGGCGCGCGGGTCACCCTTTCGGATAGTAAAGACTTTGGCGAATTGGCCGATGAAATGCTCGAACTGACGACCCTGGGTGATAATGTCGCGCTGGATTTGGGCGGCCATACCATTGCGCTGTTAGAAGAAACCGATATGGTCTGCATCTCGGGTGGTGTACCACCGACTATCCCGTTTATCGAAGAAGCGCGCCAGCGAGATATACCCGTACGGAATGATGCGCTCCTCTTTTTGGAACGTTGCCCGGCGCTGGTGGTGGGCATTACGGGCAGCGCCGGCAAAACGACCACCACCTCGTTACTCGGCGAAATGTGCCGCGCCGATGGCCGCAAGACTTGGGTCGGGGGCAATATTGGCCATGTGCTGTTGGATGACCTGGCCGACATAGGGCCGGAAGATGTGGTCGTGATGGAGTTAAGCAGTTTTCAACTGGAAATTGCCGACATCAGCCCGGATATTGCCGCCGTATTGAATATCACGCCCAATCATCTCGACCGACACGGCAGCTTTCAGAATTACGCCGCTGCGAAAGCCAACATTTTCTTGCACCAACGTGGCGATGATACGGTCATTTTGAGCGACGATAACCTGGCGGCCAAACAGTTGGAAGACCTGGCGCCGGCCCAGGTGGCGCGGTTTTCCGCGCAGCATATGGTGACGGATGGCGCGTTTTTGCTGGGCAAACGCTTGGCCGTAGCCGGGATATGCAGCCCTACGCACGAAGCCAAAGTTGTGTGCGAAGTGGGCGATATTCGCTTGCGCGGCGCGCATAATATCCAGAATGTGTTGGCCGCGTGTGCCCTAGCGGGGCGCGTGGGGGTCAGCACCGAGGCGATGCGCGAAGCGATTATCCATTTTTCTGGCGTGGAACATCGCCTGGAGTTCGTCGCGGAGATAAACGGCGTGCAATGGGTCAACGACAGTATCGCTACCGCGCCAGAGCGCGTCAGCGCCGCGTTGCGTAGCTTTGAAGAACCGCTGGTCTTATTGGCCGGCGGCAAAGATAAAGACCTGCCCTGGAACGATATGGCCGCCCTGGCGGTGGAACGCTGCCGCGTGGTGATTACCTTCGGCGACCATCGCATGGCCATCGCAGATGCCATCAAGCGCGCTCAGCGCGGCGTCATCGGCGGGCGTTTGCAGCGGATTGTGGTCGTTAATACCCTGGATGAAGCCGTGCACCGGGCGGCCAAGGTCGCGCAATCTGGCTATGTGGTGTTGCTGAGCCCCGGCGGCACGTCCTACGATGCCTATCGGGACTTTGCCGAACGCGGCGACCACTTCCGCGATCTGGTGCAGCGCTTGCAAGATAAGTCATAAAGAGCGCATAATACAGCCATGAGTGATACAGCCTTAACCCGTCCAACATCATCGCAATCGGGCACCCAGCGCCGCATGTTTGCGCTGGATTTCGACATTTATCTCTTTTTGGCCATGGCGGTGCTGTGCGCGATGGGCTTTTTGATGGTCTATTCGGCCAGCATTAGCCCGTCGTTTCTGGCCACCGAAGACGCCACCACGACCTACTTTTTCCGCTTACATGTGCGCAATTTCGTCATCGGGTTCATGGTCATGGCCCTGCTGGTGATGATTGATTATCGCGTCTGGAAGCGTTTCAGCCTGTGGATTATGCTCGGCACCATTTTGACCTTGGTGATCGTGTTGCAGTTTGGCGAACAACGCCTGGCCGCGCAGCGTTCGCTGTTCGAGGGCTCGGTGCAGCCCGGCGAATTTGCCAAGCTGGCCGTCGTCATCTACATGGCGGCTTGGTTGGCCAGTCGCCAAAGGCAACTCAAGAATATTTCTTATGGGCTTTTGCCCTTTGGGATTCTGGTGGGCCTAACCTGCTTTTTGCTGGTCTTGCAGCCCGACCTCAGCACGGCGGCGACTATTTTGGCCACCTCGTTGACGCTGTTCTTCCTGGCGGGGGCCGATTGGTTGCAGTTGGGTTTGTTGGCGGGCGGCGCGGGGGGCCTGGGCTACATGCTCATCACCCGCTTGCCCTATGCCCAAAGCCGCATCGCGGATCATCTGGCAGCCATTCAGGATTTAACCCAAGCCAATGAGCACGTTCAGGCGGCGGTGGAAGCCTTTTTGAACGGGCAATTGTTCGGCGTGGGCCTGGGCGAAGGCACCCAGAAGTTCGGGCGTTTGCCCTTCCCGCACACGGATAGTATTTTCGCCGTCATTGGCGAGGAACTGGGCCTGATGGGGTCGTTCTTAGTGCTCAGTTTGTTCGTTGTGCTGGTTTATCGGGGGTTTGTGGTGGCCCGCAACGCGCCGGATTTATTCGGGGCGCTGGTGTCCTCCGGCGTGGTGCTGTGGATCGCCTACGACGCCATTTTGAACATCGCGGTTATGACGGCCCTGGTGCCGCCGACGGGCGTGCCATTACCATTCATCAGCTTTGGGGGCAGCAGCCTGGTGACGGCCATGGCCGGGGTCGGGTTGGTGTTGTCGGTTTCACGCCAGGCCGCCCGCACCCCACCCGAGCGCGCCGAACGGCCCGTGGCGTTGCCCCTAGACGCGCGCCTGGCCGAACAACCCGAGGCGTCAGCTACCCCATCGGAAGCGGAAAAGGAAAACGCGCGTGAGACTCCTGCTGTCAGCGGGCGGTACCGGCGGGGGCATATATCCCGCGTTAGCCGTCGCCAACGCGATACGTGAGCACCAGCCCGACATCACGCTGCATTTTGTGGGCAGTGCCACCGGGCTAGAGCACGACCTTATCGCGGCGACAGACACCCAATTTGACGCCTATTCGACGGTGCAAGCCGGGCCATTGCATGGTGTTTCGTTGCCGCGCGCAGCCCTGAGCCTTGTTCGCCTGGGCATGGGCGTGCTGCAAAGCCTAGGGATAATCCTGCGCCAACGTCCCCGGGCGGCCTTTTTCACGGGCGGCTGGGTTAGCGTGCCTGTGGCGGTGGCGGGGTGGTTGCTGCGCGTGCCGATCATCATCTATGTGCCAGATATTGAGCCGGGCCTGACGCTCAAGGTCCTGGGGCGCTTCGCGCGCGTGGTGACGGCCACCACCGAGGACACCGCTGCTTATTTCCCAAGGCGGCGGGTGGTCGCCACGGGCTACCCCCTGCGCGCGGACGTGCGCACCGCCACTCGCGCGGCGGGCATACAACGTTTTGAGCTAGACACCCAGCGCTTGACCTTGCTTGTGTTTGGTGGCAGCCGGGGCGCACGGTCGATCAATCGCGCGTTATTGGCCCAGGTGCAAGCCATCCTGGCGCCGGGGGATGTGCAAATCATCCATGTGACGGGCGGCACCGATTGGCCGGATGTACAAACGGCCTATGCCCAACTCGCGCCGGAAGTGCGCGCGCATTACCATCTATTTGAGTAT
Organism: Anaerolineae bacterium; assembly: GCA_034437075.1. Lineage (GTDB taxonomy): Bacteria > Chloroflexota > Anaerolineae > Aggregatilineales > J027 > DAOTVD01. The sequence goes on along the minus strand of DAOTVD010000126.1, from coordinate 13,117 downwards.
TTGCATAATATGGGCCTGGCCATGGCAGCGGCGGATTTGGTCGTCAGCCGCGCGGGGGCGTCGGTTTTGGGCGAATTCCCGTATTTCGAACTGCCCGCCGTGCTGGTGCCCTATCCGTATGCCTGGCGCTACCAAAAAGTCAACGCCGATTGGTTGGCCTCGCGCGGGGCCGCATTGCTACTGCCAGACGAGGACTTGCCCGCGCAACTGGCCCCGACCGTGCGTATGTTAATAGACGACCGTGAACAACGCGAGGCGCTACGACTTGCCGCGCGGGCGTTACGGGTTGATAATGGAGCGCAACACATCGCTCATGTGATCGTGGAGGAAATGACGTGATCCAACTGTCCAGCGTGCTTATTTTGGCGATTTTCGTTTTCGCGCTCATCGGCTATTTGCGCGGCTTCGATAAAGAGTTAATTGCCCTTTCGGGGATTATGCTGGCGCTGTTCACGTTACAACAATTTGATAGCTTTTTCGTGAACCTTACCTCTGGCTCGGACGAACCCGGCGGTACGCTATTTTATGTCCAAGCGCTGATCTTGTTACTGGTCACCTTTTTTGCCTACCAAACCCCGCCGGGGCGTTTTTCGCGCATGGCGGGCAATACGCGGCGCGGGCGCGATGTCTTGCAGAATCGCCTGCTGGGGGTCTTGACGGGCGGCTTTAACGGCTATGTCGTGTTTGGGTCGTTGTGGTGGTTTCTGGATAATCTAGGCTATCCGCTGGAGGACATCCAGCCCCCCGTGCCAGATTCCGCCAGCGAAGCTTGGCTGGATAACCTGCCGCTGGCCTGGTTGCTGGAAGGCAATTTGCTCACGCTGTTCGTCATCGGGCTGTTTCTGTTCATCCTAATCGCGATCATCTGAGGGGCCGATGCCGCGATGATGGAGTTGTCCTATTTTCTACAAATCTGCGTATTTTTCTTCGCGGTGATTGGCTATTTGCGAGGCTTTTATCGCGAGTTTGTGGCGTTGGCGGGTATCTTGCTGGGTTTGTTCGTGCTAACCGAGTTCGATATCGTCATTGACCTGCTCATTGGTGGGGGGGGCGCGCGCCAGCGCTATTTGGTGACGGCGGTGCTTCTCATCGCGCTGACGTATTTTGCGTATGAGCAAGCGCCCGTCAGCTTTGCGCCCCGGGCATACCGTCGCGCGCGGGGTGTCAATCTGCCGGGGGCGGATACCTGGCGCGAGCGCACCTTGGGCGCGGTGGTGGGTGCCTTCAATGGCTATCTGGTGGTGGGCTCGTTGTGGTATTTCATGGATCAACTCGAATATCCGCTGGAACCGCTGTTTATGCAACCCCTGGTGGGCACCACCAGCGCGGATTTTGTCACCCTGTTGCCTTTGGTGTGGCTGCAAGAGGGGAATCTGCTGCTGTGGTTGGTGGTGGGGCTGTTCTTGTTGGTGATTGTCTTTCGTTAACGTTTAGAGGTTGTGCTGTATGGACCCGATTTTGATACCCGGCCAGCATATTCACATCGTCGGCATGGGCGGCTTCGGGATGTCGGCCATTGCGCGCGTGCTCTTGGAGGATGGCTATACCGTGTCGGGGTCGGATCGCGAGCGGAACGCCCTGCTCGATGCGCTAGAGCGCGACGGCGTGCAGGTGTTCATGGGCCACGCGCCCGAGCACATCACCGGGGCGGAACTGGTGCTCATGAGTTCGGCCATCCCCAAAGATAACCCCGAGATTCAAGCCGCCCGCGCCGCGTCGATCCCCGTGCAAGAGCGGCGCGATTTCATCGCCACCTGGCTAGAAAATCGGAGTGTGATCGGGGTATCGGGCACGCACGGCAAAACGACCACCACCGCCTTGCTGGCGCATGTCCTGATGCACAGCGGCCACGATCCGAGTTATATCGTGGGCGGGATTTTGAAAAACACGGGCACCAACGCGGGCGCGGGCAATGGCGAGCATTTCATCATTGAGGCGGACGAATACGGCTATATGTTCCTGGGCTTGCAACCGCATATCGCGGTTGTGACGAACGTTGAATGGGATCATACCGATTTCTTTCGCGCGCCGGAGGATATGCTGCTGGCTTTTCGGCTGTACATGGAACGGCTAGAGCCCGATGGTTTATTGGTCGCGTGCTTAGATGATGATGTCGCCGCGTCCCTGGCCGCCGAACGGCGCGCGGTCATGCGCTCTGTGCAGACCTATAGCCTGGGCAATCCGCGCGCGGATTGGTGGGCCGTAGACCTGGAACCCGCGCGGGGCGGCTTGCGTTTTTCGGTGTGCCATGGTGCCACGCGCGGCGGCATCATCGGCCAGGCGTGGCTCCCGATGCCGGGGCGCTATAACGTCAGCAATGCCATGGCCGTCATTGCCGTGGCGATGCATTTGGGCGTCCCCTTTACGGTCATTACGGAGGCTCTCGCGAGCTTCGCGGGCACAGGGCGCCGCGCTGAACTGATGGGCGAAGCGGCGGGCGTGCGCGTCATTAATGACTATGCCCATCACCCGACCGCCATCGCGGCGGCGTTGCGCGCCTGGCGCGAGCAAAACCCAGGCCGCCTGTGGGCCGTCTGGCAACCGCATACGTATAGCCGCTCGCGCACATTGGCGGGCAGCTTCGCGGGCGCTTTCGGCGCGGCGGATTATGCCCTGGTGACGGATATTTACGCCGCCCGCGAAGTCGCCACGCCGGGCATTCTGGCGCCGGACTTGGCCAAGCTGATTCAACAGACCGGCCACCCGGACGCGCGCTACTCCGGCGACCTGTTCGCCACCGCGCAGGTGCTTTCGCAAGAAGTCCGCGCGGGGGATGTGGTGCTGATTATGTCGGCGGGGGATGCGCCGCTGATTGGCCGCGCCTTGCTGGAAGTCTTGCGCAAGCGAGAAGGATTCGCCGATGGATGAGGCCCACAAGCAAGCCTTGCGGGCCCGCTTCGGCGAGGCCTTAGCCTGGGACGAACCGCTCGCGCGCTATACGGTCGCGCGCTTGGGGGGCGCGGCGCGGGCGGTGCTGCGCGTTGGCTCGGTCGCGGATTTGCACGCTGCCTGCTTATGGGCCTATCAGCGCGGCATGCCTTGGCGGCTGCTGGGCGGCGGGGCCAATGTGCTGGCCAGCGATGCGGGCTTCGATGGGCTGTTGATCGTCAATGGCGCGCGTACGGTGGACATTAACGCCCAGACGGGCCGCGTCTGCGCGGATAGCGGCGCGAATCTGGCACCCTTGGCGCGGCGCGCGATGGCCTTGGGCGTGGGCGGCTTTGAATGGGCCGTCAGCGTGCCGGGGACGCTCGGCGGCGCGGTGGTCAACAACGCGGGGGCCCATGGCGGCGATATGGCGGGTGATCTACATAGCGCGCGCATTCTGGATTTGCCCGCCGCCGATGTGCGCGATTGGTCGCCCGCCGAACTCGAATATGATTACCGGCATAGTTTGTTGAAAGCCACGCCAGGGCGCTATGTCGTGCTGCGCGCCTGCCTGAGCTTGCAACCCGGCCAAGACTCCGCCGCGCTGGCCGCGCGCGCGGATGAATTTATCGCGCATCGCAAGCGTACCCAACCGCCCGGCGCCAGCCTGGGCAGCATTTTCAAAAATCCGCCGGGCGATTATGCCGGGCGGCTCATCGAAGCGGCGGGCCTGAAGGGGCAGCGCCTGGGCGGGGTGCAGATTTCGCCCGTACATGCTAATTTTTTCGTGAATCTGGGCGGGGGCACTGCCGCCGACTATGCCGCGCTGATCGACCTCGCGCAGCAGGCCGTCTACGCGCAATTTGGCGTCTGGCTAGAGCCAGAAATCGAGCGAATTGGCCACTGGCCGGACTGACCGTCCCGCGCATTTCCTGCTTGACTATAGTATGATGGTCGATATGGACAGGCGAGCGACGTATTGGTATGTCTTCTATAGACCGTGATGGTGGGCATGTACGCCCCAAGAAAATAAGCCCAGCCGAAGAAACCGAGGCCAGCGGGCATGTTCGCCCGGCAGCCGGTCGGCGGGCCGCCGAACGCCGCCGCCGCGCGCGGCGCGAGTCGCGCCAATTGCGCCCGCCCATCAACCCGGCGACTGCTTCGGAAGCGGCCCCCCAACCGATGACTGTCCGCCCCGAGCGGGTCGCCCAACGCAAGCGCAAACGCTATACCCCGCGCCACGAGGGCAAGCCCACCGAGCGCGTGCGCCCGCGTGGGGTCGTGTGGTTGTCGTGGCGGTGGGTTAGCGCGATCATCAGCGCCGTCTCGCTGATTATTTTGGTGTTGCTGCTCAGCAGCGATGCCTTTTACGTGCGCTCGGTGTCGGTGGGCGGGGTCAATTACCTGACGCGCGAAGATGTCTTTCGTTTTTCGGGCACGTCTCAGCAGCATTTATTTTGGTTGGATGCCAACACCATTCGTCGTGATCTGGAACAAAATAACAATATCGCCGCCGCCGAAGTGCGGATTGGCTGGCCGCCGAACCCGGTGCAAATTTTGGTGCAAGAACGCGAGCCGGCTATCGTGTGGGAGCAAAACCAAGATCGGGTGTGGGTGGATGTCAATGGCGTGGTGATGTTCCAACGCGAAGACCGCGCCGACCTGTTGCGCGTGGTCTACGACCCCAACGAGCCGCAACCGTCCACCACCATCGGCCCGTTTACACGCATCCCGCCGGAGGTAGTCCAGGGCGCGTTACTGTTGCATTCTCGCCTGCCCAGCATTGACGTTTTGTTGTATCATCCCGTCAAGGGATTGGGCTGGCGCGACCCACGCGGCTGGATGGCTTGGTTTGGCGTGGGCGATAACATGGTCATGAAGGCCGTGGTCTACGAAGCGCTAGTCCAACGCAATTTGGATGATGTGCAATTCGGTGAGGTGGATGTCTCTGACCCGGATAACCCCGTGTATACCGTCTTGTGGCGGCGCTCGGAAATACAAGAGTAGGATAGTATGGCTGAACTCGTTGTTGGCATCGATATTGGCACGACCAAAGTGTGCACCATCGTGGGCGAAGTCCGCGAGGACAATACCTACATTGTTGGGGTGGGCGTGGAACCCACGCGCGGCATGAAAAAAGGCATGGTCACGGATGTGAACGCCCTAAGTGCTAGCATTTCATCCAGCGTGCACAAGGCCGAACGCAGCAGCGGTTACGAGATCGGGCGCGCGTTTGTGTCCGTCTCGGCCAAGCATGTCGAGTCGATGAACAGCAAAGGCATGGTTGCCATCAACGGCCAGCGCGCGGTCGAAATGCGCGACATCGGCAGCGCGATGGACGCCGCCCGCGCGATTGCGCTGCCCTATGGGCGCGAGGTGCTGCATGTGGTGCCCCGGCGCTATAACCTGGACGAGCAGCAAAGTGTGCGCAACCCAGTGGGGATGCATGGCTATCGGCTGGAAGTAGAAGCACATGTCATCACCGCCGCCAGCGCCAGTTTGGAAAATCTGAATAAATGCGTCGAAGCGGCAGGGGTGATGGTGGATCGCTTCATCCTGAATCCGCTGGCCTCGGGGGATGTGGTGCTGACCAACACCGAACGCGAATCGGGCGTGATGGTGGTCGATATTGGCGGCGGAACGACCGACATCGCCATTTTCATCGAGGGCACGGTATGGCATACGGGCGTGGTAGCCGTGGGGGGCTATAACATCACGAACGATATTGCCCAGGTGATGAGCTTGCCTTACGAATTGGCCGAAGCGGTGAAGCTGGAATTTGGCCACGCGGACACGCGCGTGGTAACGCCGCTGGAAATGTTCCCCGTGCAGCCCTTTGGCGAAGAACATATCAGCCAGGTGAAGCGCTCCGATCTGGTGGACATCATCAACGCACGGGTGAGCGAAATCTTCGAACTCGTGCTGGTGGAAGTCAAGCGTAGTGGCTACGATGGGTTGCTCCCGGCGGGGGTGGTGCTGACGGGCGGCACAAGCTTGCTGCCAGGGCTGAAGGCGGTGGCCAACCGGGTGATGAACATGCCCGCGCGCACGGCCCAGCCCGAAGCCATCTCCGGCATGGCCGACCCCTTGCGCAGCCCGGCCTTTAGCACCTCGGTGGGGCTGTTGCGCCTGGGGCTCATCATGGATATGGAAGACGACCGCCGCGCCAAAATGCGCAAACGCGGCGCGCCCAGCAACAGCATAGACCCCCTGGCGAATAGCTTGGGCAAGGCCCTGGGGGGCATTTTTAAGCGTTTCACACCCAACCTTGATGAGGATAATTAAATATTGCACACTAGAAATAGGCTTTTTGGTGTGAATTTTCTAACCCGTAGAGGTGGAATGGATTCCTTTGCTTTCACAAACCTGACAAATTGCTTACAATGATAAGAGGTCGATGAGAAGACACGTTCTCATCCGCAGACACACGGAGGGTTTACCTGATGACTGATCATCAGCCATTATTAGATGCACAAGACAATTATGCCGTCATCAAAGTGATTGGTGTCGGTGGCGGTGGTGGGAATGCCATCAACCGCATGGTAGAAGAAGGCCTGGGCGGCGTCGAATTTATTTCGGTGAACACGGATTCCCAAGCGCTGTTGCTGAGCAAAGCCAAAGAACGAATTCGCATCGGCGATAAATTAACGCGCGGGCTGGGCGCGGGCGGTAACCCAGAAATTGGCCGCAAAGCCGCCGAAGAAAGCGCCGAAGAATTGTATGAAGTGCTGCGCGGGGCCGATATGGTCTTTATTACCTGCGGCATGGGCGGCGGCACGGGCACTGGCGCTACGCCGATTGTGGCCCAGGTCGCGCGCGAGCTCGGCGCGTTGACCATTGGCGTCGTGACGCGCCCGTTCCACTTCGAAGGCGCGCGCCGCACGCAATCCGCCGAAGCGGGTATCGAGGCACTCAAAGGCCAGGTAGATACGCTCATCGTCATCCCCAACGACCGCTTGCTGCAATTGGTGGATAAAAAGTCCAGCTTGCAAGATGCGTTTGGGCTGGCCGATGATGTCCTGCGCCAGGGTATCCAGGGTATTTCGGAACTGATTACCGTACCGGGCCTCATCAACCTAGACTTCGCCGACGTGCGCGCCATCATGAGCGAAGGCGGCGCCGCGTTGATGGCCGTAGGCCGGGCCAATGGCGAAGACCGCAGCCGCAAGGCCGCCGAAGAAGCCGTCCGCAGCAGCCTGTTGGATGTCACCATCGACGGCGCGCGGGGTATCCTGTTCAACGTCACGGGCGGGCCAGACCTCAGCCTGTTCGACGTGAACGAAGCTGCCGCCATCATCAAAGAGACTGCGCACCCGGATGTAAACCTTATCTTCGGCGCGGTGATCGACGAAAACATGGGCGACGAAATCCGCATTACGGTCATTGCGACGGGTTTCGAGCAGAATCGGGTGGTGGTTCGCCCGCGCCAGGGGGCACAGCAGCAGGGCTATACGCAGCCGCCGCAGCAACCCATGCCGCAGCAGCCGCCCATCCAAGACCCGCACATGCAGCAATACCAAGCGCCCCAGCCAGCGCCGGATTACCCGCAGCAGGCTCAGCAACAACCGCCTGCTCAGCAACAAGTGCCCCAGCAACAACCGGCCAATCCGCAAGAAGAATTCAAACAGGTCACCTATGAGACTGACGACCTGGAAATCCCAACCTTTTTGCGGCGCCGTTAGGCAGGCTGCGCACGGCTACAACCCTCCATACCTCGTTGCCATGGGGATGACTCCCCATGGCATGTGCATCTTCGGTTAGAATTTCTCGCAAAATTCAAACTTTGTGTTAACCTAATATCAACTTTAACGGCACCCGGAAGGTTGAACGATGGCGCGTATTTTGCTTGTGGAAGATGATTTGCCCGTGCAGCGGATGTATCATAATGCCCTGGCAGAAGAATATGATGTTTTATCGGTGGAAAGTAGCCGCGAAGCGATTGCGGCGGTGGATGAGTTCCAGCCGGATTTGATCGTGCTGGATTTGAATCTGCCGGATGCGCCCGGCGCGACGGTCATCGAATATGTGCAGGCGACAGGTGCGGCAGCCAAAATCATTGTCCTGACCGGGTTTGTGCAAAACCGGCGCCCCAATTTGCCAGATGCGGTCGTGGAGATGTTGCATAAGCCTGTGACGACCTCCACGCTACTGCGGGTCATCCGGGCGGCGCTTTCTAGCCAGATTAGCCGGTAAATACCCCACGCTATAGCACTCCTGCGCCCCCTGTAGCGGTCAACCAATTGTGTCCTCTGGGCGTTGACCGTATACTGAAGTCAAAATATACAGGGGGATATGCTCATATGTATCGTTATCTCAAAGGTTTGCTGTTCACGCTGTTGGCGCTGTGCAGTTCCGTGGCATTGGTGTCTGCCGAGCCAGTCGCGCAGACGGATGGCATCCCGCCGCGTGTGGTGGAGATCACACCGCCTGCCGGAGCCGAACTCGGGTTGGATGACCCCATTACGCTCTTTTTTGACCAAGCGATGGATCAATCTAGCGTTGACGAGGCGCTGACGCTCGCGCGTGCCGCCGTGGCGGAGGGCGAAGCCATCCTGCCCGCCGTGACCTTTGCGACAGAATGGGACGATGCGCAAACGCTTGTCATCTCGCCGGAGGGCGACTGGCCCCGCGACGCGGCCTTAGACGTGCGCGTGAGCGCCGAGGCCGAATCCGCTGACGGTGTGAGCCTGGACGAAGCCTTCGCGGCGCGTCTGAATGTGGTCGGCTTTTTGGAAGTGGCCGAGGTGCTGCCCCGCCCCGGCGCGACTGAAATCGGCGTGGATAGCCTGATCACCGTGATTTTTAACCGTCCCGTGGTGCCCTTGGCGACCTTGGGCGACATGGAAGATTTCCCCAATCCGCTCAACATCTCGCCAGACCTGCCCGGCGAGGGCGAATGGCTGAATACGTCGATTTACGTCTTTACGCCTGAAAATGGCCTGGCGGGGGGCACCGAGCATACGGTCATCGTGCAAGCTGGCCTAGAAAGCATCGGCGGGGGCGTCTTGGCGGTGCCTTACGAATGGGGATTCAGCACCCAAGCGCCCATCGTGGTGGAAGCCTCGCCGGAACCCGTCGCGAATAATGTGCCGCTGGATGCCGATTTGAGCATTACGTTCTCCCAACCCATGGACAGGGCTACCACCGAAGCGGCCATCTCGCTCTTTGAATTGGCCGGGCTGGGCGTGGCCGATTACATCCAGCCGATTGGGCCGCCACTGGCGCTGGGCTTCGAATGGGAGGATGATAATCGGCGTGTGGTCATCACGCCCGACGAGCGCTTAAAGCTCGGCACGGCTTACGAATTGCTCATTGATATTGAGGTCGCGCGGAGTGCCTCGGGCGCCCGCCTGGCCGAGCAATGGGGGACGGCCTTCAGCACCGTTCCGGCACCGCGCATCACGCGCAGTAATCCCGAAGATGGCGTAAACGATGCCAACCCCTTCGGCGGCGTGCAGATTTACTTCAACGCGCCCATTGACCCCGACACGCTAGAGGGCAAATTCACGATAGAGCCAGAGCCCTTCCGCGAATTCGAAACCTTTTACTACGATTACGATAATCGCTATAGCCTGGATTTTGACATCCAGCCCAGCACGGATTACACCATCACCATCGCGCCGGGCATCGAAGACCCGTATGGTAATCGCATCGAAGAAGAAACCGTGATTCGCTTCTCTACGCGGCCTTATGATCCCGATATAAACCTGAATGTGCCGGATTTCGTCGGCCTGTATAGCGCGTATAACGAGACGACGCGCGTTTTCGTGACGCATCGCAACGTCAGCCGCCTGGATGCGGCGCTATATACTATTGACGCCGAACAGGTGACGCAGTTGATGTCCGGCTTTGATACGCGCGATGGGTATAGCCCCTCTGACGAGGAATTGCTGCGCCGTTGGTCGGTGGATGTGCGTAGCCCGGAGAATATCCGGCGCTACGACCTGCTGCGGCTGAGCGAGAGCGGGCCGGATGGCATCGGCAATATCCAATGTTTGGGCGCGCCGCCGCCCCGTTTGCAAGTTGGGGATCGGGGCGTGGTGGTGCCGGATGACCCGGCGCCCTTGCGTGTGCGCGCCGAACCCAATCTGCAAAGCCAGATTTTGACGGAAATCCCGCCGGAAACCGTGTTCGATGTCATCGGCGGGCCGATCTGCGCGGATGGTTTCATCTGGTGGAATATCACGGTCGAGGGCCAGGACGTAGCGGGTTGGTCGGCTGAAGGCACGCCGGATGATTACTTCATGGGGCTTGAGCAGCGTTTTGGCACCGACCCCGAAGTGCTCGATGCGGCGGACTTCCCCGCCCTAGACCCCGGATTTTACTATCTAACCGTGCAAGGCGAGGAAACCGCCGCCCGCGAGCACGACCCGCTGCAACATGTGGCGCTGGTGGCCAATGCGAATATCGTCTTCAAATTCTCCACCGATAGCGCGCTGGCGTGGGTCACGGATTTGCAGACGGGTGAACCCCTGGCCGATGTGCCCGTAGAATTTTACGATGCCGAGTTTGGCTTGCTGGGGCGCTTGAACACCAACGCGGACGGCGTCGCTGTGCTAGAAATCCCCGAAATGGACAGCCTGTATAACTCGCTGTTTGCCGCCGTGCAAAGTGAAGACGTGTTCGCGTTCGCCAGCGCGCGCTGGGATCGTGGCCTGGCCCCCTGGGAATTCGAACTGCCCTCGGAATACGAACCGCGCGAGCGCACCGTGTATCTGTATAGCGACCGGCCCATTTATCGGCCCGGCCAGCCAGTTTACTTCCGGGGCATGATCCGCAATCAAGATGATGTCGAGTTCACCGTGCCGGATAATCTGCAAAGTGTGTTCGTGGTGGTGTATAACCCCGAGGATGCCATCGTCTATGAGGGCAACTTGCCGCTGACGCCCTTTGGCACCTTCGCGGATTCCTTCACGCTGGATGAAGGCGCCGCGCTGGGTTTCTATCGCCTGGCCGTGGAACTGACGCCCGGCGAATGGCGCGATACGTTCAGCTTAGGTTTTAACGTCGCGGAGTTCACCGCGCCAGAATTTCAGGTGAACGTCACGCCCGACCAGGATGAAGTCATCCAGGGCGAAGAGATCAACGTGTTAGTCGAGGCGGATTATTTCTTCGGCGGTGCGGTCAGCGACTCGCGGGTCGAGTGGTCGGTGCTCAGTGCGCCCTATGCCTTCTCGCCGGAGGGCTTCCGGCGCTATAGCTTCACGGATTTCGACGTGGATGCCGGGCCGGGCGCGCGGGGTGGGGCCTTTGGCGAGCAAATCGCCAGCGGCGAAGCCACGACCGATGCCGAAGGTAATTACATGATCACCCTGCCCGCCGACCTGGGCACGAGCAACCAGAGCCAGCGCTACACCATCGAGGCGCGCGTGATTGACGAAACCGATCAGTTAGTGGCCGGGCGCGCGGAGGTCATCGTGCACCAGGGCGCGTACTACACTGGCCTGCGCCCGGAGAGCTATATCGGCAACGCGGAGCAAGAGACGGCTATCTTGGTGCAGACGCTCGATACACAAGGCGAACCCGCCCCCGACCGCGAAATCGAATATGAAATCGTGGAGCGGCGTTGGTCGTCTGTGCAGGAAGAAGACGAACTGGGTCGTACGGTCTGGACGTGGGCAGTCGAAGAAATCCCCCTACAAGATGGCATCGGAACGCTAACCACGGACGCGGACGGCACCGGACGGATTACGTTTGTGCCGCCCACCGCCGGGACGTATAAGGTCTATGCCCGGGGCGAGGACGCAGACGGCAACACGGTGCAATCGGCAGCCTTTACGTGGATCAGTGGGCGCGAGTACGTCGCCTGGCGGCAGCAGAACAGCAACCGTTTTGACCTCATCGCGGACGCGGACAGCTACGAGGTCGGTGATACTGCCGAAATCCTCATCGCCAGCCCCTTCCAGGGGGAAACCACCGCGCTGGTGACGGTGGAGCGTGGCGACATCTTGCAACAGGCGGTTATCACGCTCGAAAGCAACAGCCAGGTCTATGAATTGCCCATCACGCCCGGTCACGCGCCCAATATTTTCGTGTCGGTGGTCATCGTGCAAGGCGTGGACGAGGACCACCCTTATGCGCAATTTCGCATGGGCCTGACCATGCTAGAAGTCGATACCGAACGGTTGACCATGAATATCGAGGTGACGCCCAACCTCGCGCCGGATGAATTCGCCGGGCCGGGGGATGAGGTCACCTACACCGTGCGCACCACGGACTGGCAAGGCGAACCCGTCAGCGCGGAAGTGGGGCTCAGCGTCACCGATTTGTCGGTGCTGAGCATCGCCCCGCCCAATAGCAGCACCTTGCTCGACCACTTCTACGCCACGCGCGGAATCAGCGTACGCACGAGCGCCTCGCTATCCGTCTCGGTGGATCGCCTGACGCAGACCATCATCGACACCATCAAGGGCGGTGGCGGCGGTGGCGATGAATCCGGCATTTTTGACATTCGCGAAGAATTTGTCGATACGCCCGGTTGGGAACCAACCCTCGTGACCGATGAAAACGGCGAAGCCGAATATACCTTGACGCTACCGGATAACCTGACGACCTGGCGCTTGGATGCGCGGGCCATCACGCGCGGCGACGCCGACGCGCCCATGCTCGTCGGCCAAACGACCACCGATTTGCTGAGCACCAAGCCGCTGTTGGTGCGGCCTCTGACGCCGCGCTTCTTCGTCGTCGGAGATGTGGCCGAACTGGGCGCGGTGGTCAATAACAACACGGGCGAAGCCCAAAGCGTCGAAGTCTCCATTCAGGGCACGGGCTTCGAGCCTTTGGCGGGGGTGAATCTGACCCAGACGGTAGACATCCCCGCTGGGGGCCGCGAGCGTGTGAATTGGCGCGTGCGCATCCTGGAAAGCCAAGCGGTTGACCTGACCTTCTTCGCGGATGGCAACGATGGCCAGTTCACGGACGCCACCAAGCCCACCGCCGCGCCTTTCGATGACGATTTGCTGCCCGTGTATCGCTATAGCGCGCCGGAAACGGTCGGCACGGCGGGCGTCATGCCCGAAAGTGGTTCGCGCGGCGAGATCGTCGTGTTGCCGCCCAGCCTAGACACCAGCCGGGGCGAACTCACCGTGCGGGTGGATCGCTCGCTGGCCAGCGCGGCCACGCAAACCCTGCGCGCGCTGGACTATCGTTCGGATATAAACTACTCTACGGCGGGGATTGTCAGCCGCTTTTTGCCCAATGTCTATACAGTGCAAGCCTTCAACGAACTGGTCATCCAGAATGCGGAAAT
>DAOTVD010000125.1:0-4346 GCA_034437075.1 Anaerolineae bacterium | reverse complement strand
GGTGGCCAACCGGGTCATGATGGCCATACCCTGGTCATGGTGGACACCCCCGATCATATCGTGCGCCATGCGGTAGATCGTTGTCCGCATTGCACGAACGACTTGAGCACGATTGAGGCTGAGGGGGTTGAGAAGCGCCAAGTGTTTGATGTCCCGCCGCTGAAACTGGACATGACGGAACATCAAGCCGAGATCAAATGCTGTCCCGAGTGTGGCGAACGGCTCAAAGGGGACTTCCCGGCACAGGTGACGCAAGCTGTGCAATACGGGCCACGCCTAAAAGCGCAAGCCGTGTATTTAAACGGCCATCAATTGCTCCCTTGGGCGCGCATCTGTCAGCTATTCGGCGATTCGGTGCCGATGTGGTGAACTGCGATGAAAGCAGCTTACGAGTCGAGGGCAAACTGAATTGGTTGCATAGCATGGGGACCCACGGCTTGACCTACTACGCGGTGCATCCCAAGCGCGGACAAGAGGCCATGCAGGACATCGGGCTGTTACCGCGCTTGCGCGGGCGAGCCATACACGATGCCTGGGCATCCTATTTCACCTTCGACAACTGCCAACATGGCTTATGCAATGCCCATCATCTGCGGGAGTTGATTTTTGTGGCCCAGCAGTACGAACAAGCGTGGGCCACCGATATCATCGACCTCTTGTTGACCATCAAAGATGAGGTTGACCAAACCACCGATGCGATGGCCTTGCCGCCAGAGCGATTGGCCCATTACGAACAACGGTACGATGATCTGCTTCAGCAAGGCTTTGACGCCAACCCGCCCCCAGCGACCCCACCGCCCAAGAAACGCGGACGCCAGAAGCAATCCCCGCCCAAGAACCTTCTGGATCGACTTCAAAAGTACAAAGCCGAAACCTTGGCCTTCATGTACGATTTTCGCGTGCCCTTTGACAATAATCTGGCCGAACGTGATATCCGTATGATTAAGGTCAAGCAGAAAGTCTCCGGTACGTTTCGCACGCGCTGTGGCGCTGAGACCTTCTGTGCCATCCGCAGTTATATCTCAACTGTGCGAAAACAAGGCCATGATGTCATGCAAGCACTCTATGATGTCTTGGCCGGCAATCCGTTTATGCCTGTTGCCCTGCCTGAGTAGTCACCTATTTTGTAGTCTTCCGTCATCAAGTCTTCCGTCATCAAACGATCAACTTCTATCATTTGCTCGACGGTAAGATAGGGAATATACCCATGATAGATTTTATAGGACATTATTTCAGGCAACTTTCTAGCCAGCTTAATCCTTCTTGGCGAGTTGTAAAAAACTGATAATGAAACTCGGTTTCTTTATGAAGATTAGCAAGGCTTTGAGTCAACATCTTTATAAATCGCCCGAATAACGTTTCCCCGACAAGAATGGCAAAATGTGTTTGCATACCGGGTTGAATGCTTTTCATAATGTCATCGGTTCGCTTCTTGCCATAAGCAGAGATACCAGACTGCGACATGTCCTGCAATGATAGATAGGGTTTGGCAACATCCCATGCGCTTATTTCAGCAATCATTGCATCTGCCCAGGCATCAGTAATATTTTGTCCACCGCCAACAACGGTATAAACCACAATCTGACCATCATAAAGATATTCACGTGTCACATGATGACCTAAGTTTTCCACTGTCATTTGTTTTTTCCTTTTCCTTTCGGGTCAAAACATGACCTCAGCCAAGGTCAGTAATGCGATAAGAATGAACAGTAATCCCAAACAAGTTTCTAGTGATTTCTGCGGAATTTTGCTCGCAACGATAGACCCAATCTGCCCACCTATAACGATTCCCGGCACGGTAAAAATGGTGATATTTATCACGGTATTCAATTCTTCTCCACCAGCTTGAATAAACTGTGCCAAATGCCCTAACGATGCTGTTAATGCGGTAATTGCTACAACAAAGATGCTGGTTGCCACCGCAACCTTACTCGGCACACGGCAACGTTGAAGCAAAAAGTAACCATTCAATTCACCCAATCCTGTAGAGATTAGCCCCACAAATAAGCCACCAATACCCGCGATGAGTCGCCCCTCTGTCCGATTGCAAACGGTGTAGCGAATTTCCTCTCCCGTCGAGGCAACAATAATTGTTTCGGCTTTTTGGGGGAGTGTCAAGAGTTATGTGTAAACGGCTAGAGTTCATCGATGGGGAACCGATCTTCAAAGCGCAAGGCGAGCTGGTTCAAGATGAGCGCCCACTTTTGAATGGAGATGGTCCACTTCTTGCTGATGTTTTCATGAGCTAACCACAGGAGCTTACGTGCCGGCTTTGGCGTAGCGGGTGTCCTCATTGGCGACCTGCATGGCCTCTATGTCAATCTCATGATAAAGCGGTTTGACTGCCTTCAACGTGTCTGGAGCGTGGGTTAGCCAGTGTGTCCCATCGGGCATCGCAAGCGGATTTGGTGGCGCGAAAACTACGCCAAAGAGGCCAAAAACCAGACGAAACTCGAAGTTTTGGCCCTATTCAATAATCTGACCACTCCATTATTGGGCGGCTTTTGTGGCCCACAGGCCAAGCATCTATAATGATGATGTCACTGTCAGCTGTCATTCAGCGCAAGGAGCCTTTGTATCCGCCATGCCTGCCCCCAAACGCATTCAAAATCGTTACCAACTCATCGACCAACTCGGCCAAGGCGGCATGGGCGTCGTCTATAAAGCTTATGATCGCCTCGAAAAACAGCATATCGCGCTGAAACAGGTGCAACTCGGCGCGCATGACCTCGACTTTGCCTCCAAAGCGGGCACGGATGATACCGATAAACTGCGCCTCAGCCTGGCGCGTGAGTTCAGCATTTTGGCAACCCTGCGCCACCCGCATATTCTCAGCGTGCTCGACTACGGCTTTGATGACGCCGGACAGCCTTTCTACACCATGACCTTGCTGGCGGATGCGCAAGATGTCCGAACTTATACCAGGAGCATCTCAGCAGGTATGGGCCGCCGCATTAACTTACTGGGGCAGATGTTACACGCCCTGCATTACCTGCATCGGCGCGGCATTCTGCATCGCGACCTCAAACCCGGTAACGTCTTCGTGACCAAAGACGAACAGATCAAGATCATGGATTTTGGGCTAGCGAAACCGCATGAGGCGCAGTCTAGCGAGGATGGCCAAAGCATCGCCGGTACCATCAACTACATGGCGCCTGAATTGCTGCAAGGCAAAGGTGCCTCCATCGCCTCCGATCTTTTTGCGGTGGGGGTGATGGTCTATGAGATCATGGCCGGCCAGCATCCTTTCGCGGGGGACAGCATTGGCGAAACGCTCATGCGCATCATGTCGCATACACCGGATATGAGCGCCATCCCCGGTGATTTTGTGCCGTGGTTAGCTACCTTGCTGGATAAAGACCCCGCTGCGCGTTACCCGACTGCGTATGATGCCTTAATGGCGTTTTATGAGGTGGTCGGGGTTGAAGCGCCGCCCGAAGACCAGACCATGCGCGAGAGTTTTTTGCAAGCCAGCGCCTTCGTGGGGCGCGAGGCTGAATTGCAACAGCTAACGACTGCGCTGGATACGCTCGCCAAGAAAAACGCCTTTTTCTTGGTCGGTGGCGAAAGCGGCGTGGGTAAGTCCCGCTTGCTAGATGAATTACGCATTCGAGCCTTGGTCAAAGGGGTCACCGTGCTACGCGGTCAGGCGGTTGAGGGCGGTGGCTTGCCCTTTCAACTGTGGCGCAACATCGCCCGGCGTTTGCTGCTGATGACGGATGTAAGCGACTTGCAAGCGGGCGTCCTGAAAGACCTCGTGCCGGATGTGGCTGATCTCCTCGGGCGTGAGGTGCCCCATGCGCCAGAACTCACAGGTAAAGCTTATCAAGACCGCATCGTGCTAACCCTTGTTGACCTTTTGCGCGGCGTCCAACAACCCCTGCTGCTGCTGCTCCAAGATTTACAATGGGTCGATGAAAGCCTAGAGCCGCTCAAGCAAATCCTGTTGGTGCAAGAACAGTTGCCCACGTTGATGATCGTTGCCAACTACCGCAATGATGAAGCGCCCCAATTACCCTATACCCTGGGGGGCATGACGCTCATGCTCTTGGAACGGCTCAAGCCCAATGCCGTGCGCAGCTTGTGTACCTCTATAATCGGTGAGCGCGGCGTGACGGATACGTTGGTCGAAGCTGTCCAGCGCAATAGCGAAGGCAATACCTTCTTTATCGTGGAAACCATCCGTGCTTTTGCCGAAGAAAGCGGCGGTCTGGCCAAGGTCACGATGGCGGAATTGCCACAGGTGGTGTTCACGGGGAATATGCAAGACCTGATGCAGCGTCGCTTGAGGCAAGTTGATCCGCAATATGGGCAGCTTCAAACCTTGGCCGCTATCTTAGGGCGCG
>DAOTVD010000124.1:0-7706 GCA_034437075.1 Anaerolineae bacterium | reverse complement strand
GCTTTTCCAGAAAAATAATTACCCCTCCCCAGCCCCTCCCCGAATTCAGGGAGGGGCTATTATGCGCACGAGTAAGTTCTCCCCCCGAATTCGGGGGGAGCTAGAGGGGGGTAAAATCAAGCCGGTATCCTTTTCGACAAAAGCAAGCGGCATAGTTAAATACTTGGAAAAGCCTAAGACGCTTTTACTCAAGTCTAGCCCAACGGGTGATTCCCAGCGTGTTGTTTCTCGCCGTATCCTTGATTGAGGTCGAAGCCCGACATGGTCTATACCCAATTTTCACTCGCTATTGAGGGGATACCGTAAATCTGCTTGACAGAAATCTGAAGATGTCGTAGAGTATTATCAACCGACCGGTCAGTTAAGGAGCCGCTATGCCCCGCCCCGATGTCAGCGATGAGCGCATTCCGCAAATACTGGATGCCGCTGCTCAGATGTTCAGCGAACACGGTATCGACGGCGCGAGCATGTCGCAAATTGCCCGGTCCGCCGATGTCAGCAAGGCTACGATCTATCACTACTTCGAAAGTAAGGACGAGCTGGTGATTGCGCTGGCGCGACGACTATTCGCGGAAGACGAACCGACACTGGAGAAGCTGGTCGCAGCGGAGGGGACGGCCCCCGAACGGCTACAAACATATGCTGCCGAGCTAGTGCGGTTGCTAGCACGCAATGCCGACCTGTACCCCCTGATTGCCGAAACCTACGCTGCTGCCATGCGCCGACCGGTGATTAGCGACCTGACGCGGGTTCACTTCGAGGCTTATACGGCGGCATTCACGCAAATCATCGAGCAGGGGCAGGCCGCAGGTGAACTGCGCGCTGACCTGGACGCCGCCGAAACCGCCCTGGCGCTGGTGGCGCTGATCGAGGGCTGCATTCTAATCGCGCAGAATCTGGATCAACCACTAGACAAGCTCATGTCGAGCAGTGTGAGGGTTTACCTCGATGCGCTGCGGCCCTGAATTTTTTTTGCCAGAAAAATCTACCGAACGGTTAGTTATTATTGGGAGAATACGCCATGCAAAACACAAGTAATCCGAACCGCGTTATCGTTTCGTGGGATTACCCAACACCACGGGGGCTATTGGATCGCTTTATCGGGCCTGGTGCCACACGCGCCGAACTACTGGTGCAATTTGTGCCGACAATCTTGATTGCAACCGCCTGGCCAATAGTAGCTTTATCCGGTAACTGGGGGTGGTCCACGCTGCAAATTGTTCTCATAGTGGTGTTCAGTATTGATCTCGTCGGGGGCGTCATCACGAACGCGACCAGCAGCGCCAAACGTTGGTATCACCGGCACGGGCAGGGATTCGTAGCACACATGGGGTTCGTTTTGATCCATGTGCATCCGTTTCTGATTATCGCGTTGTATGACCCGGGAAACTGGACTTTTGCCATAGCCGCTTATGCCTATCTACTATTCGGCGCACTGGTCATTCTGTTGATGCCTTTATACCTGCAACGCCCGATTGCATTTTTGTTGTTGATCGGAGGTATCTTCCTAAGTCTTTACGGACTTCGCGTTCCTACAAACTTCGAATGGTTCCTACCACTGTATTACATCAAATTATTCACGAGCCACCTGCTCTATGAGGAACCCTACCGCCCATCTACTAGCTAAGCACAACCGTACTTTATTTGGGCGCTCAACTCTGCGCCCTAACCCAGCCTATATCTATGCCAGGGTAGGAGAAACTCAAATGAAAACTGTACTTATCGCCGGGGCGACCGGCTACCTGGGGCGCTACACGGTGCGTGCCTTCAAAACCGAGGGCTACCGCGTGCGCGTATTGGTCCGCAGCGAGCGCAAGCTGTCACAGCCAGGACACGGCCTGGCCCCCGCCGTGGCGGATTGTGTCGACGAAATTCACATCGGGGATGTTACCCAGCCGGAGACGTTGCGCGGCGCTGCCGACGGTGTCGATGTGGTGTTCTCGTCCGTCAGTCTCATGGGACAGGCGGGCGGCCTCACCTGGCACGATGTCGATTACCTGGGGAACGTTCACATTCTGCGGGAGGCACAGGCCGCCCATGTGCAAAAGTTCGTGTTCATCTCGGTGTTCAACGCCGCGCAGATGATGACCGTACCCATTGTGAAGGCCCATGAGGACTTTGCTGCTGACCTGGCCGCCTCTGGTCTGGATCACGTCGTGCTGCGTCCGACTGGCTACTACTCCGACCTGGGCACCTTCTTGAAGATGGCGCAGTCCGGGCGGGTGTACCTGCTCGGTGACGGCAAACTGCGCATCAACCCGGTTCACGGCGCGGACCTTGCCGCTGCCAGCCTGCAAGCGGTCACTGCTTCCAAGACCGATATCGACGTGGGCGGACCAGAGATATTCACCTGGGACCAGATTGCGGAGACTGCGTTCGCCGCCGTCGGTAAGCCACCCCGCATCACGCGACTGCCGCTGCCGGTGGCCCGCGCTGGCGTCAATGTGCTGCGTCCG
This sequence comes from Anaerolineae bacterium, assembly GCA_034437075.1. Classification (GTDB taxonomy): domain Bacteria; phylum Chloroflexota; class Anaerolineae; order Aggregatilineales; family J027; genus DAOTVD01. The sequence goes on along the minus strand of DAOTVD010000124.1, from coordinate 5,250 downwards.
TTTCGCCGCCACACCGCCCAACTTCTGGATTTTTTCGTGTCGTCCGCCGGGCTGGAAAGCAGCGCACCGCAAACCGGGACGCATCGGCTGGCGGATCACTTTGCGACGCTGGCCACAGCGACGAAATAACAGTTATGTGAGATCGTGGTGGTGCGGCTTCGGTCACTTCGGTAGCTGGTTGTCGTTATGTATGCTTTCTGACAGATAGCAGGCACCACCATGTATCTCAACATATGCTAAAGCGAGTTCAAATGACGCCCGCTATTGGTCAAGACGCTGGGGCGCTGCCCTTGCGGTGCCATTGATAGCCTAACACCGGGGGTAACTACTCAGCCCTCACCCCAACCCCTCTCCCAAACGGGCTTTCAGCCCTGGGAGAGGGGGAAGAATTGGCATAGCCTGAGCAGTTACCTATTTTCCATATTTTCATCTCGGTTGGGTATATATCTTCGGCTTGGTAGAATCAAAAGAGGCGTCCTACGGAGCGCCTCTTGGTGGCTATACGTTAAGCGTGGTCACGCGAAACGGGGAGGTTATTGCAGTTCTTCAATGTTCAGGCCAGCGGCGTCGAGCTGCTCGCGGAAGTCATCGAAGAAGGCGTCGGTGGCGCGGGCCAGGCCGCTCCAGCTATACACCTGATCCAGCAATTCGGCGTTGGCTTCATCGGCGGCGATGTCCAGCAGGGTTTCCACCAGCAGGATTTGCATGGCCTCCGGCACGCCGGGGCGGAAGCTGAGGGTGTCGTTGGGGATGGGAGCAGATTCACCGATAACGATCACCTGCTCGAACACATCCGGGTTTTCTTCTTCGATGTTGCCACGGGCATCCACAAAGCTGGCGCCAGCGTCGCATTCACCATTGTACACGCCCGAGATGACGCCATCATGACCGCCAGCGTCCACCACGTTCAGGTTATCGACATCCACACCAGCGGCGCGCATGGCGATGCTGGGCACGATCCAACCGCTGGTGCTCAGCGGATCGGGGCGGCAGAAAACGGTATCGGTGGTGATGTCTTCCAGGCTTTGAATCTCGCTATCGGCAGGCACGACGATCTGGCCGCCGTAGAAGCTGCTGCCGAAGCGCACGCTAACGACACCCACTTCGGCGCAGCCACGCTGGCTGGCCAGGATGTAGCCAAAGGTGTTCAGCGCACCGATTTCGGCTTCTTCGCCACACAGGGCTTCGATGGCGGCGGCATAGTCGGTGGAGACGCTGGCGTCAACAGAGAAACCGCTTTCGGCTTCGATCAATTCGGCCAATTCGTCAGCGCCGGATGCCACTTCTTGGGCGTCTTCGCTGGGGATGAACAGCAGGGTCAGCGGGTCATCTTCGGTGCCCAGGTCGGTGGCGTCAGCAACCAACGCTTGCAGAATGCTGGGGGGCACGATCACCTGGTCGATGACATGGATGACACCATTGCTGGCTTCCAGGTCGGTCGCCACGACCGTGGCGTTTTCAACCGTCACGCTCTCGCCGGACAAACGCACGGAGAGTTCTTCACCTTGCAAGGTTTCGACATTGGCTGGAGCCAAGGCAATCGCGTCTTCAGCCATCACGGGCATCCCCAACACATGGTAGGTCAGGATGGCGGTGACCAGTTCTTGGTCGCCCAGCACGGTTTCGGCATCCAGGCCCAGGGCTTCGAAGGTCGCCGCGAAAGCATCGTTGGTGGGGGCAAAGACGGTCAATTCACCTTCGCTCGACAGCGCTTCGGCCACGGACGGGTCGGCAGCTTCAACAGCCGCCATCAAGGTGGAGAAATCTTCGTTACCAGCGGCAATTTCGGCGATGGTCTGGTCTTGCGCATAGCCGGGGGCCACCAGGGCAGCCAACGCCAGCACTAATCCGAGAAGCATGAACTTACGCATGTACTCTGTATCCTCTCTCATCAATTGCAATTTCAACATGGTTGTTTTTTGGCCGCACATCGCGACCAAGTTAACTGTAACATTGATGCGCGTCGAAAAATATAAGAATTCGGCAAAGGAGTTAAAGAAAATATTAAAGTATCAGAAAATGTTTTTTGCATCACGCCGATCTATTGGCTCCGAGCCTGGCGTAGCCCCTGGGTTAAGCCGCCGTTAGCGAGATGCTGCGTCACCCGGTATGACTATTTCACAAAGGCTAGATGATAGCGATTGCAAATGGCCCATTGCCCCAGCGGATTATCCAACAGGGCACTATAACGCCGCAGTACATAGGGCACATACACCTGCTTTTCGGCCAGTCACAGCCCGGCGCGCTCCGCTGCGGCGACCCATTCGGGCCAATTCTGCTTTGTTTGATAAACCACGCTGCTGCGTTGCAGCCCCACACGACGCAGCACAGGCCGCAAGCCGGTGCATTGCATGTCGCCGCGCTCATCCACCAACAACGCCCAGATGTGCATTTCGTGCTTGCGGGCCGGGATGTGCTACCCACGCATCAGGCGCTCTGGGAACCTATCGCGGCCTCGGGATTGCAAGAACGGGTGCATCTGTTGGGCGAACGGGACGATATACCGCGCATGATGGCCGCACTCGATGTACTCGCGTCTGTGTCCCATTTACGAAGGCTTCCCGAATGTGTTGGCCGAGGCGATGGCCTGCGGTTGCCCAATGGTGAGCACCGATTGCAAAAGTGGCCCGCGTGAAATCCTCGATAAGGGGCGCTATGGGCCGTTGGTTCCGGTGCGGGATGTGCAGGCCCTAGCTGACGCGATCCGCACTACGTTGGCCCAGCCGCCCGATAAGGCAACCTTGCAAGCAAGCGCTCAACGCTTTACCCAGCAGGCGATTACAGAACAATACCAGCGCGTTTTGCTGCCTTGATACCAACGAAATTTCTGCGACTGCGCGTTGCTACGTGCCCAGGAAGCATCCGCTAGAATGTGGTATGCGCTCTGGTAGCCATCTACAGCCCTGCTAATCGCGCAGGACGATAATATGAAGCTCAGCGGGGCCATGCGCCCCGAGTACGAGTTCCATGGCAATATCCGCTGTGCGGCTCGCGCCGGATATAATCGCGATATTGGCCGTGCGCCGAAATGCTTCTAGATCGTGCTTTTGGGCCCGAAACCAATCTTCAAGATTGTATACAAGCTGTGACTCGCGAATGATGGCGATATGCCGGTCGGTGGTCAACGAGGCGCTGCGCGGTTTGCCGGGCGCGCTCATCACTACCAGGCTACCCGTGGCCGCAATCGCCGCATCCGCACCCGTGATACTCACTTTGACGCGGCCATCATCCGCAGGCCGTCGTTCGATGCCCGCTTGCTGAAGCCACGCGCCAAAGTCCGTCAGGGGAATATACGCAGCATCCCAGCAGATAATTTGCTGCGTGCCACCCAGAGAGTGTTTCAGGGCCTCAAACGCATCGGCTTCAGACGCAGCCACATGAACGCTGGCGGTCAGTTTTTGCGCTTCGGCCACAAAACACGCCAATAAATCGACATCTTTATGCGGCACGACATCCCGCCGGGTTGTGACATCCGGCGGATGAATATCGGGTGCAGCCACAGCGCGTAAGCGGTTTAGGATCGTTTCGCGGGCACTCATCGTTTGCCTTCCATACGTTCTTGACGTTCTTGCCACAGTTGACGAAAAGGTTTCGGGGCGAAATCTGGGAATTCGCGAAATTCCGTCCAGTTACCCAGCGGCTGGGGTAACTGATCCCCCACGATCTTTTGACCCACTTGGGCGGATTTACCCGCCAAATGAAAGATGGCCGGAGAGCGCACCGCCAGTTCCCAGCCTTTTATGCCCGCACTGATCATCATATCGCGCTCGCCCGCTTGCACAAGATCATGCCGCAAGTCTAACAAGAACTTCGGCAAGTTAATATCCACTGGGCAGACCTGCTTACAACTGCCGCACAGGCTGCTAGCATGGGGCAGCGGCTTGGCGTTGCTCAGGCCATTCAGGAGCGGGGTCAGCACGGCGCCAATCGGGCCGGAATAAACCGAACCATAGGTATGGCCACCTGTGGAACGATAGACAGGGCAGGTATTCAGGCAGGCACCGCAGCGAATACAAGAGAGCACCTCGGCATATTGGCTTGTGTAAATCTCGCTACGCCCATTATCGACAAAGATCACATATACATGCTCGGGGCCATCGGCGTCATCCGCGCGTTTGGGGCCGTTAATCATGTGCGTGTAGACGGACATTTGTTGGCCTGTGCCGCTACGCGGTAATACTTGCGTCAGGGTCACATAATCTTCAACCGTTTCGACCAACTTTTCGATGCCGACCAAGGCCACATGGACTTTGGGCAAGCTCGTGGTCAGGCGGATGTTGCCCTCGTTACTGACCAGGCCCAGCGTACCGGTTTCTGCGATGATAAAATTCGCGCCGGATATACCCATATCGCTGCTCAGAAAGGCATCGCGCAAGGTTCGCCGGGCAAAGCGGGTCATCTCTTGCGCATCATCCGTGTAGGGCATGCCTAGCTTCGCGATGAACAAATCGCGGATGTCATCTTTAGACTTATGGATAACCGGCGCGATGATATGGCTGGGGGGTTCATGTGCTAACTGGATGATATATTCGCCCAAGTCTGTTTCGATTACCTGGATACCGGCTTCTTCTAAGACCTGGTTAATATGCAGTTCTTCACTAACCATACTCTTGGCTTTAATGACCGATTTCACGGCATGCTCGTTAGCAATCGCCATGACGAGTTGCTGCGCTTCGGCGGCAGTGGCAGCCCACCGGACGAGAATACCATTGGCGGTCATGTTGGCTTCGGCTTGTTCCAGTAAGGCGGGCAATTTGAGCAATGCGCGGCGCTTGGCCTCGGCGGCTTGTTGGCGCAGGGCTTCGCCGTGTTCGGCCCCTTCGCTAAACATAGCATGCAGGCGTTTGTCGTAGGCGGTGCGGGTGGCCTTGCCGACCGCCGCTTTCAGGTCTTCATTAGCGGTATTGATTTTTGAAACGGGAATAAAATTGTTGGCATTCATCTGCATGATACTATTCCTTACTAGGCAACGCATCCGCGAGCACATCGGCCAAGTGCCGAACCCGCTTGCTCGATGCTTGGCGTGCTAGCCCGCCGTTCATCTGGGTCAGGCAACTGGCATCCCCCGTGATGATACACTCGGCGGCGCACGCATTGATGTGTTCCATTTTCGTGTTAAGCATGGCGTTGCTCACGTCCGGCATTTTGATGCTGAACAATCCGCCAAAACCGCAGCATACATCGTTTTCGGTCAATTCCACAACCTGGGCCTTGTCGGTGTTGCGCATGAGCGTGCGTGCGGCATCTTTC
>DAOTVD010000123.1:0-21545 GCA_034437075.1 Anaerolineae bacterium | reverse complement strand
GCGTGCGCGCCGCGCTCAAAATGACCACATCACGAGAGGTTTTTTCAGCCATCATCAATACTTTCTCTATGTCTTTGGCGTAATTGTAGCGAAAATGGAAGGGTGATTAAAGCCGTGGATTATCGCGCGGCGCAGTAGATATATGGTACAGTCCTTTTTATATCGATTCATGGAGGAACAATATGTTTCCAGCATCCGTGCAAGACGCTTTGAATAAACAGATCAACATGGAAATGGGCGCCTACTATACCTATTTGTCCATGGCGGCGTATTTCGAAGACCAGGGCCTTAAAGGCTTCGCGACCTGGATGTACCAGCATGCCGAAGAAGAAATGGTGCACGCTATGAAGATTTATGACTACGTGCATACTCGGCGGGGCCGGGTGAAGCTGCTAGCGCTTGGCGAACCGCCCCATGAGTGGGCCTCGCCTCTGGCGGCTTTCGAGGACGCGCTAAAGCACGAAGAAAAGGTCACTAAGTCCATTAACGAGATCTTCCGCTTGGCGCGTGATGAAGGCGACTGGGCCACAGATAGCTTCTTGCAATGGTTCGTGGATGAGCAAGTCGAAGAAGAAGAAGTGGTGGATGAAGCCATCCGGAAGCTGAAGCTCATTGGCGATTTCTCGCCTGGGCTGTATTTGCTCGACCGCGAAATGGAAGCCGGGCACGCCGAAGAAGAAGGCGACGAAACTTAACGCGCGGCGTATAAAAAAAGGGCGCAGAGATACATCCTGCGCCCCTCGGCTTTACCCAATTTACTGCGGTAAGCCCCAGACATACATCAAGTCATCATCCAGACTAAACAGCAAATTCCCCTGGGTATTGAAGGCCAAAGTCAGTACCACGTCATGGCCAATCAGCGTGGCGAGTTGTTCGCCACTGGCGACATCAAAGACCAGTACGGAATTCCCGGCATTGTCGAAAAGTGGATCGATGAACCCCCCGGCGGCCAGCAGTTCTCCGTTGGGGCTAAATGCCATCGCGCCAATCTGATATTCCACGGTCGTATCGAAATTGACGGGTAGTTCGCGTAGCTGTTGGCCCGTCGTGGCATCCCACACCTGGACGGCATCCCCGGCGCCAATAGCCACCCGATCCCCGGCATTGTTAAAGGCGAATTCTTCCCCTATGAGGGCGGAAACACCCGTCAAGAAACGGGTTTCGCCCGTGACCGTGGTGCCCTCGACGCGCCAAATATCCACCGTACCAGCGACATCCAACGTGGCTAGGCGGGTGCCGTCTTCGTTCCAGGCCAAATCCACGACAATATCGGTGACGCCCAAATCGCGCACCACATTTTGCCCTCGGAAGTAGATTTGCGCCCCAAATATCCCGGCATCGGGATTATTCCCCGCATAGCTAAACGCATGGCCATTGTCGGCAAAATCGATGGCGACAGCGTTCACAGCGACGCCTTCGGGTTCGGGGATGTCGAAGACCAAATCGCCGGAGATGATTTCATAGACGCCCAGATCATCCCCGCCGCCGAACTGGCGCGGCCTAATGGCTGCGTAGCCCTGCCCATTGCGGCTGAGCACGTAAAACTGATCCTGCGGCCCCAGATTCCGAATCTGTTCGGGGACGATATTCTGACTGTTGGCACCCTCGTAGACGATGAGCGCATTCAGGTCGATGTCCGCTGCATAAACGGCCATGGTGCCATCGTTGGTCAAGTCAACTCTTGTGGCATTTCCCGGAAAGATCATTTGGCCCAGGCGGCTGAGATTGCCTGCATTCGTGCGGTTGAGGGGCGTAACGGCAGCTTCAACCCCCACCCTTGGCGCGTCTTCCAGCGCTAGACCTGGGCTAGCGGGCGCTGTGGGGGCACTGCTACCACTACTGAGCGGGGCATCCGGCGGGCGCAAGAAATATTCATCATTCAGCGATTCCGCCGTCCAGCCAACGGTGCCGTTATAGCTCACTTGCCACCAAACGATGCGTTCGCCGGGGTTACCCGTGCATTCTGGCCCACCGACGACCGTAAAGCTGGCCCCGGGGGGCATCTCGACACCCGTGGAGGTGCTGCTGCGGCCATAATCTTCGCGAATAATGTTGTTCACGCCGCCGGATTCGACAAAGGCCGTCATGCCTAGCGCCAGGCGCGGCGGGGCGTAGCCTTGAAAATTAGCCGGGCACGTCTGGCTGACATAGTCCGTATCGACAGCCGCGTTCGCTGGGGTGGCCGCGCCCGCCGTCGTCAACGGGAAAAAGTCCAAATCGGGGTCATATTCCAGCACAAAACCCGTAGCAGCATCGGTGCCATCGACCGTAACTTGCCGCCAAAACTGATTGCCGACGCAAATCGTATCAGTTAGCACGGTGATAATTTGGCCGGGCGACAAGGTGCGCAAAATGGCGGCATCGTCTTGGGCTTGGGCACGCAGGGCCACGCTAAACACCACTTCGGCCTGCGTGTTGGCCCGAATAGGCGTCGGTGCGGTGCATGTCCCTGTTTGGGCGGGGGGCTGAACGGCGGGCGTGGGTTGAGCGGCGCCGAGCAATTGAGCATCGCAAGGCGTCAGCGTCTGGCCGTTGGGCAACACATGGTAAATATATGTCGTATTCGGATAATTCAGGGAAACGACATATACATTGGTTGGTTGAATTTCGCTGGCGGCACTGCTATCGAGCAGACCGCAGCCCAGTGCAGTGTTGTCTACATTATTTAGGATAGTGTGCGACCAGTTTACCGGGCGACCAATGCTGGGGATACGATTTTGCAAGTCTCGGATGGCGGCTTCGCGCACGGGTTCGGGTGTATCTTGCGCGGCGGCGGGCAAACTGGCTAGCGCGAGCAACAACACCAGGCCAGCAAGCACCACATATCGGACGAATGGACGACGCATGTCATAAAACCTTTCGCTGTTGATTGTTTCTGTGTGCGATCTATTGTTTGAGTGGGGCATTTTGCTTGTAAGGTGTCGAACGCCCCTGTATCATGTCAGATACCATTGTCCGTGGAAGCGTGGCGAGGGTCAATGTGCCAGCCGCTAACTAATCAGGGAGAAATACCATGTTTGGCTTCAGAAGCATTATGATGTTGGCCTTGCTTGGGCTATTGGTCGCTTGCGGCGAGGATACCCCAGACCCTACACCGTTGCCCCTGGCCACTCAAACGCCCATGATCGTAACGGCAACGCCTGACGTGATAACCGCGACACCGACCGCCCAAGCCACCCCGACGCTCGCTGCCCAGGCATTATCGACCGCTGTGCCGCCGCCCACGCTAGTGAACTGCACCGTTCGTAGTGACTGGTCCGCCTATACAGTGGTGGCAGGCGATACGCTAGGCGTGATTGCGACCAACACCAACGCGACCATCCAGCAATTGGTGACCGCCAATTGCCTGACCAACCCGGATGCGATTTTTGTAGGGCAAAGCCTGCGTGTGCCGACCTTGCCCGCCGTGGATAATGGTGCGGGCCAAAATGGCGGAAATGGCAATAATAATGGCGGCACAGGCGATGATCCCGGTAGTGGGAATGGCAATGCGGGTGACGATGATGCGGATGATAACGAGGCCAACGTCCCGCGTTTTCAGACCAGCTTGCGCGCCCAGCCCGTGATCGACGCCGCCGATGGCTCGCTCGTGACTTTGCAAGACACCATCGCGCTGGATATTGGCGTTGTGGCGGATGCCGATGCTGTGCGATTTTTTGTCAGCCCCACAGGCGTAGACGACACCAGCCCGATTAACTTCGCCACGGATAACGATCCGTTTGATGGCACGCCCGTGACCTATACCTTCGCGGCCTTTGACCAGGGCGAAACGCTCTTTTTCTGGGCGGTGGCCGAAAATCAATTTGGCAACGTGCGCAGCGCGGTTTTGCCCATTACCTATGATCCAGACTTGCAAACCGGCAGTGGCGCGCCGGGCATCACGCCTAGCCTAGGCTTCGACGGCAGCATCTACACCTTGCAATGGGGCCAACCCGTGACGGTCACCTGGGGCAATGCGCCGACGAGCGCCTCGCGTGTGGAATTTTATCTGGCCGACAGCGACGGTACACGCCGCCTGATTGGCTCGGACACCAACCCAGCGAACGGGGCGTCTATCGCGTGGACGGTGCCGCAATGGGTGCTAGGGCAGATCAGCGCAACGGCGATTATCCCAGGCGCGAGTTCGCGCACCAGCGCCCCCGTGAATGTCTATTCCGAAGGCGACGAAGACACCCGCCCGGCGGATTAATCGCCCGCTACGGGGCTGGGCTCGGTGGCCTGGTGCGCTCGACGCCGGATCAAGCGCCAGGCTTCTTCTAGTTCTTGCATGCGCAGCAAGACGGCCATCCCCGCGAACGCGACTAGGCCGACGGTCACATCCACCACCACCCGCACGATGATGTCCCGCGTGGCGAAGGTGTCGAAGCCCGCGTTCACCAGGGCCGCACGAGCCACGAGCACCGCAATAACCATGACCAACGTTGCCAGCAGCGCTTTACCCGCTGTGCGTGCCATCTCTGGCAGCGCGATGTCTCCCCAGCGACGGCGCAAGAACCAGGCCAGCAAAGCGCATTCCACCAAAAAGACGACCACATAGCCCACCGCAGGCCCGCCCACGGCCCAGGGTGAGTACAAAGGCGGGTCGTAGCGCACACTCAGGTCGTAGGTCGTCAGGCCGCCGATGGCTTGCGGCTCGATAATCACCTGGTCGATGTCGGCTTGGGCATCGTATAGCGCGAACATTCCGAAGACGACCACCACGGTGACCACCGTCGCCACGACCGAATAAATCAGCGGGCGGATCGTATCTTGCCCGGCGTAGAATGCCCGCGTCAGGATTTCGTGCAGGCTTTGCAGGATAATGGCCAGGCTCATGACCTGAATGACCGTGAAAATCAGCGCCGACTCGCGTTCGGTGAACAGCAAGCGCAGCGCGTCGTAACTAACCAGAATCAGCCCGGCCATCGCAGGAATGCTGGCTAGCAAGATAAAGCGCATTGCGCCGGAAAACGCCGCTAAACGCTCCTGGGTGCGGTTGGTCGCGCTGAGGGCCGACAGCGTCGGGAAGACCACAATCGCGACGGCAGTCCCGATCAATGCCTGGGGGATGTCGATGAAACGCAGACCCCAGCCAAAGGCGCTGATGGCGCCCTCGCCCAAACGCGAATTGACATTCGTGATGGCCGTGAGGTTAATCAGAAACGCGACCGCGATGCCGATACGCGGCAGCATCAAGCGCACGACTTGCTGCAATTGTGGATCGCCCCAGCCCAGTTTGGGCCACCAGCGCACTTTGAACATCAGCAGACCGGGCACCTGGATGAGAAAATGCAACATCGCGCCCAATAACGTCCCCCAAGCCAGGCCGTAAATGCCAAATGGCCCTATGAAGAAGATCACGCCAAACAGCAAGCCCAAATCCTGAAAGACGGGTGCCAAGACGGGCAGAAAGAAATGGTTATGGCCGTGCAACACGCCCGAGATGATCCCGCTCACGCTGAAGATGATCGAGGCGATGCTGAGAATGCGCATCAGTTCGGCGGTTTGCTGGGTTTGGGCCGCGTCTAACCCCGGCGCTACGATGATCTCGACCAGTGGCTTGGCAAAAATCATCACGATAATGCTTAGGGTTAAAGTCGCCAGCAACAAGGTATTAAAGACCTGGCTGGCCAATTGCCAGGCGCCCTGATTATTGTCCTGGTTTAGCAACGCACTAAAGACCGGGATGAAGGCCACGCCCAACGCCCCACCGCCAATCAGCCGCACGATATAATCGGGCATGAGGCTCCCCGCCACGAACGTATCGTATTCGGCCCCCGCGCCGAACTCCGCCGCGATGATGATCGTCTGTAAAAAACTGACGCTTTTGGTCAACAAAAAACCAGCCATCACCACTAAGATAGACCGCACGAGGCGCCGTGCTGGGGGTGGCGCTGCCGGGTTATGAGGGGTCGATTGTGCCATGCCGGATCATCCTTAATCTGTGCTTTATAAGCCCGCTATATTCTACTGGAAAGCCTCCGCTTTTGTCGCTGGCTATTGCGGTATGCCCGCAAGACGCCTAAGATTCGAATCATATGCGTTATCTATGTTGTTGTCTTATGATGCTGATACTGAGCACTCCTCGCGTTGCCGCTGCCCAGGTGGATGACCCGGCATTGTTGCGTGTTGCGCAAGGGGTGCACCGCGCCGCTGTGGCCGTCCCGCCGGAATGGAATCTTTTACCCGTGCGGGCCAATTGCACCGTGGAGGCACGTCTGAACCCAGCCACAGATAGCGCCGACACGCAGCGCGCGACCTTGCGCCTGGCACCGCTGGCGGCCCCGTTTGGCGAGTTGCCCGCCGCTGACCCCTTGCGCGGCTATATGGACTTGCTAATCGGCATCTTGCCAAGTAATGCCGCAGAATATGCCCCCCACCAGTTTAGCGAGGTCGTGCGCTTTCAATGGGGCGACTTTCCCGCTGCGCTGGTTTTGGCCTATGCGCCTGCCACAGCGAACGGGCCAGCCTATTATGCACGCTGGTTTGCCGTCCAGGTGGATGACGACACGGCGCTTTTGCTCCAACTGGGCACGACCCTACCCGCCGGGGCAATACCCGACGCGCGCACCGCAACGCTTTTTGACCGTATCGCGGGCACGTTGACGATCAATAATGTCAATTTACCGCGCACGGCCCCCCAAGCGGCCTTACGCCGCGCCACCCCGCCCGATAATCCAGATGAAGCGCCCGTCGCCGCCTTGCGTTTGGCCAATGGGCCAGAGGTGCGCTTGGTGGGTCCCCAGAGTTGGCAACGCCGCCCGGTGACGCAATCCCGCCATTATCCGTCAGTCTATTTCTTTCAGCGGGATTTACGCGGCATCCCGCCGGGGGATAATCCGGGCGGGCCCTATATGCAAATTAGCCTGGTGGGGACTGTCGTGCTGCAAGAACGGCTGGCCCGGTTGGAAACCCCGCCCGACACGACCGACCTGAATCTGGCGTATCTGAACGCCTTATTGGTCACTGCGCGGCCCGATATTCAGTTTGGCACGCCAACCGAATTTCGCTGGGGCGAGGATTACCCGGCTTTGCTATGGCCGTTGCGTTTTGGCGAGCGCTGGGCCGGGCATCTGCTGCTAGTGACTGTTGATGATGCGCTCGTGCAAGTCAGCTTTTATGCCCCCCTGGCCGAGTGGGGCGCGCTGGAGCCTGCCTGGGCGAGTAGTTTGGCGTCGATGCTCATCAATGATGTAGCCGTCTCGCCCGAAACATTAGCGCGGGCGCTGGAGATTGCTAGTTTTGAGCCCCCGCAAATCGATATATCCCCTACCGAGGAAGTTAGCCCATGATCCTGAAAAAATTATTATCGTGCTCGCATTGCCTGATTGTGTTGAGCCTCATCGCCTCGCTGATGCCCTTTGGGCCTGCGCAGGCGCAGCGGGACGCGCCACCGCCGATTATTCAGGTGCAGCGTGCGGACGAGGTCCTGCGCTTGCAAGTGCCGTCCGGTTGGCGGGCCGAAGTCCTGAATAATCCTGACCTGCCCTTTGCCCGGATGGATAATTTGGCGGCGTCCGAGGCCGAGCTTCCGACCCAGGTGCAACTAATTATCCGGCATATGGATGACTTGAATCCTTTGTTGGATAACCCCATAGACCCCTTTGCCGAATCCGTGCCCTTTAGCTACCTACAGCAATACGCCCGCACCCAGTTCGCGGCCAATGAAGGCGTCTTCGCGGCGCCCGTCATCACCAGCGATGCCAACCAAACGAGCGCGGCCATGCTATACGTCGAACGCATGGAGAGTCCGCGTTTTGACGCTGGCTTGCGCTATGCGCTGTCTTTGGCCATCGCGTTTGACCTCCCCGGCAACGATTTAGCGCTCATGCTATTCGAGGGGCCGTCATCCGGCGGCGAGCCGTTGCTGGCGATCTGGGGAGACATCTTGCAAACGTTAACCTTTAACGGACGCAGCCCCGCCTTTGCCGCCGATCCAGATAGCCTGTTCGAGGAATTTTTATCCCCCACAGCCTTGCTAGACCGCCTGCGCCAGGGACCACCTACGCCGTTCGCAGCAGACCCTATGCCGGAGCCGCTTGGGGCGCCGGGTATCGCCCAAAACATCCAGTCCGAGGCCAACCAGGTTCAGTTCGTCCAGTTTGAAGATTGGGTATTCGAAAGATTTGACGATGGCGCTAGCGCGATCCTGACGAGTCCAGAAGGCCACGCGACGATCACGCTGGCGCTGACGCCCTGGCCGGATGACGAGGAGATCACACTGGCCGATCTGCTCGATGCGCGCCAAATGGCTGAACAGTGGGTTTTTGCCGAAGGGCCTGCGGCTTTTCAGTGGGGCGCGCTCCCGGCCTTGGCGGCGTCTGTCGTAACGGACGATGAGACGATCGAGGTCCAGATCATCATGGTTCGGCTCTCGCTGACGCCTGCTTTGCTGACGGTGTTGTACCAACGGCAAATAAATGACCCGCCCGATGCTGGTTTAACATTGGCCTTGCAAACCTGGTTCAACACTTTGCTGACCATGCGCGTTAACGGGATGACTATTTCACCCGGGGACTTGAACGCAGTGATTGATCTTCCCCAGTAAGCATGTTGCGTGTGTTGTTGGGCGCAGTGGGGTTGTGGATAGGGCTCGGGTTGGGTTTATTGGCCTGGCACGCGCCCCAAACACCAGCCCATGTGGCGCGCGCCTTGCCGGATGACACATGCGCGGTGCCATGTTGGCGGGGTATCTGGCCTGGGCAAACCACCGATGCCGAAGCGGCGTATCATCTGGCGCGTTTGCCCGACACCGTGCCCGCGCGCGTGGGTAACGCCTGGCATATCGACGAGGCACCCTATACCCATACCGTTACCTGGCTAGCGGGTAGCGGCGAATTGATGATCGGCGTGCAAGGTGTGCGCCTTGCGGATGCGCTCTTGGCGTTTGGCCCACCAAAATACTATTTCATCCAAACGGAATTGGCCGGGCGCATTCGCAATATGTTGATATTCTGGCCCGAGCAGCGTGTGCGGGTTGTGGTGCGCGTGCAAGATTTCGACCAAGGGCGCGGGTTCTCGTTGCGGCTCGATACGCCCATCTCGTCGATTAAATATCTGCATGCGGCGCCAGCCCGCCCCCCTAATGCGCGTTCTTGGGTCGCCGCGCATTATGTGCGCTGAGCCAGCACGTATCCGGGTGATATGGTCAACGGTATCCGTTAACAAAAGCGGCGCCCGGCAATAATACAGCGTTGTGGTGATTAACCATAAAAAAACCCATCGGGGGGACAAATTTTTTGCCGATGGGGGGAGATTTTTTTATGCAGGTCTTATTGACCTGTCAAAACGGGGCGAATTGTACTAAGTAGTGGTCGTCGTTTTTGTTCAAACCTCACAACCTTATCTATCATTATAAGCAAAATTTAACCAAAAGCAAGGATTGCACAAAATGTAAACGTTTGCAAGTTGGTCATTTCTGACAACATGCATAAGCCTTGCCTCTTTTTGCCGAGCGCGGGATAATGGGGCGCGGCTTGCGTGATGATCGAAGCTCGAAACAGAGGACATTATGAAATCCCGTATCTTTCGCGTCATGTGCATCGGATTACTTTTCGTGGGAGCCCTGGCAGCCTGTTCCGGGGATGTTTACGAACGGGCGTATACGGCCAGCGGAGACGGCAATCGCGAAAGGGACTTAAACCAAACTGAGCAATTCCTGGGGAATGATGATCTCAATGTGGTCATTAAGCTCTCGCGCCGGGGTGATCCTGTGATCATCAATACGCGCTTTATTGACCCGAATGGCGATGTGCTCGAAGAAATTACAGCCGAGGCCGATAGTGATATTGGCACCGTCGTGATGGGTGTTGATTACGAAGCGCGCCAAGACATCCCCAACGAATGGCTGAGCGGGCGCTATCGGGTAGAAGTGCGCGTGGATGGCGAACTGGTGGATACGCTCTTTTTCCGCGTCGATTAGTCTTAGGCTATTCCAGATAAAAAATAAGGCTTTTCCAGAAAAATAATTACCCCTCCCCAGCCCCTCCCCGAATTCAGGGAGGGGCTATTATGCGCACGAGTAAGTTCTCCCCCCGAATTCGGGGGGAGCTAGAGGGGGGTAAAATCAAGCCGGTATCCTTTTCGACAAAAGCAAGCGGCATAGTTAAATACTTGGAAAAGCCTTATCAAACTAAGGCAGCATGCGCTAGACTTATAAGCGCGTAAAATGACGGATTAACATGAGGACACCATGAAAAACGGAACAGTCTTGAATTTAACCCTGCTCAGTTGCGGGGTGCTGGCCCTGGTCTTCACATTATTGGGCGCGCTGGCGGTGGGCGCGGTCTTTCTGGATAGCGTTTTGGCGGGCGATGATGAAGCGTCAGGGGATGAAATATCCGGCCTGCCCGAACTCGAACAAACCATTACCATTGATTTGCCCAATGATACCGGTACGCTGACGATTGACCTACCCGCCGGCTGGCTCGCAAGCCCAGGCTCTACGACGTCCTACTTGGGCAATAGTGAAGAAGCGATGGACTTGATGGACACCGACATGCAAGCCTTGAGTGGTGAGCAGCGCGGGATGCGGATTATCTTGCATGATGCTGATGAAACGCCGAACAACCCGGTTGCTTTTCTGGAAGAATACGGCCAATTTATCCCCCATGGCGACGTGAACCTTGGCGAACCGCAAGATATGACCCTGGCAGGCAATGATGCCGCTGTCGTGGCCTTCGAAGTCCCGGGCGACTCGCCTTATGAGGGGCAAATCTGGGCCATCCAGGCCACAGATGACGATGGTATACGCTATATCAGCATCCTGGCCACTGCCGCTGATTTCCCAGCTTTTGCCCTACTCAGCGAGGCGATTATTGATAGCGTCACGCTGACCCCGGCAGCGGACGACGAATAGCGTAGTACGGAGCACTGGCATGAAACGTTTAGGCTTAGCCCTGGGAGTCCTAGTCGGCGGTGGCGTGTTGGCATTTGTTCTGCTGGTTGGCGGTATCTTGTTTTATGATCGTGTGTTGGCCGACCATAATGCCTCTGGCGAAGGAATCTATCAATTTGAGCGTGTGGCTGATGGCTTCAACCGCCCCTTATACCTGACCCATGCAGGGGACGAGCGCTTGTTCATCGTAGAGCAGCGGGGCCTGATTCATGTTTTGGATCAGGATTACAATCGCCTAGAAATGCCTTTTTTGGATATTCGCGATTTAGTGGATGACTCGGCCAACGAGCGCGGCTTGCTCAGCGTGGCCTTTCATCCCGAATATACCGAGAATGGCTATTTTTTTGTGAACTATACGGCTGAGCCCGATGGCCGGACAGTCATCGCCCGCTATGCGGTGTCGGACGATCCGAATCGCGCGGATGTGACCAGCGCGCAAATTATACTGGAAGTCGAGCAACCTTATGGTAATCATAATGGCGGTTTGTTGAAATTCGGCCCCGATGGCTATCTTTACGCGGGCCTGGGCGATGGCGGTAGCGGCGGCGATCCGCTCGAACATGGCCAGAATCCCAATACCCTATTAGGGACGCTGTTGCGATTGGATGTCGATGAAATGCCTTATGCTATCCCAGCGGACAATCCGTTCGTTGATGGCGAAGCGGGCGCGCCGGAAGTGTGGGCCTATGGGCTGCGCAATCCCTGGCGCTATAGCTTCGACTCCCAAACAGGCGATCTGTATATTGGTGATGTCGGCCAGAGCGCGATTGAAGAAATCCACTTTCAGCCTGCCGGAAGCGCGGGCGGGCAGAATTACGGCTGGAATCCCTATGAAGGGAGCGAACGCTTCACTGAAGATGCCGCCGTCAATGACGTGGGGGAACTCGTTTTCCCAATCGTGGAATACAATCATAATGCCACCATACCCATCGTAGAAACGAACATCACCCGCACCGCGCATTGTTCCGTGACGGGCGGTTATGTGTATCGGGGCACGGAACACCCCGACCTAGTTGGCCAGTACATCTACGGCGATTATTGCTCCGGCACAATCTGGACGCTAGCGCGCGATGCGGCAGGCGAATGGGTTAGCGAACCCTTTTTGGTAACGGACTTGTCGATTACGTCGTTTGGCCTGGATGTCGATGGCGAACTTTACCTGCTGGACTTCGCCAACGACGGCGTTTATCGCCTGGTACGCGCGGAGTAAACCCTGGTCTGCTTTTCGGCGGGGTGCCTTACCCCTTATAATGGGAGATAGCACACATTAACCATTAAGGCACCCCTATGACCGACATCCTCTTCGGCCAATCTTATTTTTTACGTTTCGACCCCAAACTCTATGACGCGATGATGCCCTATCCGCCGCTGGGGACGCTCTATGCGGCGGCGACCATGCGCGAAGCGGGCTATGCGGTCGCGTTGTTTGACGCCATGCTGGCCGATGAAGTCAGCGCTTGGGATGAAGCGCTCCACCTTCACCAACCGCGTTATGCCATCCTGTTTGAAGATAACTTTAACTACCTGAGCAAAATGTGTTTGCTCAACATGCGCGAAGCCGCTTTCCAGATGACGCGCCTAGCGCACCAGCGCGGCATCCCGGTTATCATCTGCGGCGCGGATGCGACCGACCATTACGCGACATACATCCAGCACGGCGCGGATTACGTGATCCGAGGCGAAGGCGAGGTGACGCTGGTGGAACTGTTCGCTCACCTAGAAGCGAAATCCGCCCTTACCTTAGAGCAAATCCCTGGCTTAGCCTATCGGGACGCCTCCGGGAACATCCAAACGACACCCGCGCGCCCGATCATGAAAAACCTGGATGAGATGCCCTTCCCGGCCTGGGATTTGGTGAATGTCGAGCGTTATAAATCCATTTGGCAAGAACGCCACGGTTATTACAGCGTCAATATGGTCACCACACGCGGCTGCCCATACCATTGCAATTGGTGCGCCAAACCCATTTGGGGGCAGCGCTACCATATGCGCTCGCCGCAGAACGTCGCGGCGGAGCTTGCCTGGCTGCGCGAACATGTCGGCCCGGATCATGTCTGGTTTGCGGATGACATATTCGGCCTGAAACCGGGTTGGGTCGAAGCCTTTGCCGAAGAAATCGAAGCGCGCGATATTCGCACGCCGTTTAAGGCCCTCAGCCGGGCAGATTTATTGACCAAGCGTGAGACGGTCGCCGCCTTGCGCCGTGCCGGGGCCGACATCGTGTGGATTGGCGCCGAAAGTGGCGCGCAACACATCCTGGACGCCATGCAAAAAGGCACCCAAGTTGACCAAATCCGCGAGGCCACCCGGCTTTTGGATGAAGAAGGCGTGCGCGTGGCCTGGTTCTTGCAGTTTGGATACCCGGGCGAAGACCGCGCCGCGATTGCCCAGACGATTCAAATGGTGCGCGATTGCCTGCCAGATGACATCGGCATCAGCGTAAGCTATCCGCTGCCCGGCACGCCTTTCTATGAGGGCGTGAAAGACGACTTGCAACAAACCAACTGGCAAGACTCCGCCGACCTGGCTATGCTGTATCGCGGGCCATTCCCGACCGCGTTCTATCGTCAACTTCATCGGGTAGTGCACAAAGATTATCGCTCGCGGCGCACCTGGCAGCGCATCCGGGGCGGTCAATTTCGGTTGCGCGAGGCGCGTTCCCTGGCCGCGATGGTCTATCACCGCCTGACCTTGCCCGCCGCCCAGCTAGCGCTCGAATGGCAGGCTCGCCAACCGCACCAACCCACCCAAATGCAACCGCTTTCTACTGAGGGAGACTAACCCATGGATATTTTACTGGCCCATGGTTGGTTCCTGGGGGATGACCCGCACGAACGCGCGGTCATGAAGCCCTATCCCCCGCTGGGGTTGCTGTATATCTCGGCGTATCTCAAACAACAAGGCTACGCAGTCGGCGTTTTTGATAGTACCTTCGCATCGCTGGCCGATTATGAAGCGTTACTTGCTGCCGAACGTCCAGCGGTAGTGGGGCTCTACGCCACGCTGATGACCAAACCGCAAGTCCTGCACATGATGCGCCTGGCCAAGCAAGCCGGGGCTTGGGTCGTGCTCGGTGGGCCGGAGCCACCCCATTATGCCGAGGAATATCTGTGGCGCGGCGCGGATGTGGTGGTGATTGGCGAGGGCGAATATACCCTGGATGAACTCGTGCCCGTCTTGCAAGCGGGCGGCGCGCGGGCGGCTTTGCGCACTGTGCAAGGGGTGGCATTTTTGGACGAATCCGGCGCTCTCGTGCGTACCGACCCGCGCCCCTACATCAGCGACTTGGACAGCCTGCCGCCCCCCGACCGCGCCGCGATTGATATTCCGGCCTATCTGGATGCCTGGAAAACGCACCACGGCGCCAGCAGCCTGAATCTCATCGGCGCGCGGGGGTGTCCGTATACCTGTACCTGGTGTAGCCATAGCGTATTTGGCGAGAGCCACCGCCGCCATTCCCCCGCCCGCTTGGCCGAGGATGTCGCCGCGATTGTGGCCGACTACAGCCCCGATCAACTATGGTATGTGGACGACGTGTTTACGATTAACCATCGTTGGTTAAAACAATATGCGCATGAACTCGCTGAGCGCGGCTTGCGCGTACCCTTCGAATGCATCTCGCGCGCGGATCGCCTGAACGATGGCATCATCGACCTTTTGGCCGAAATGGGCTGCCAGCGGCGCTGGATTGGCGCGGAGAGTGGCAGCCAGCGCATATTGGACGCCATGCAGCGCAAAGCCGACGCGCTCGACGTTCAGCAGAAAACGCGCGCCTTACAAGCGCGCGGCATCGAAACGGGGATGTTCATCATGTTGGGCTACGATGGCGAAACGCAAGCCGACCTCGACGCCACAGTGCAGCATTTACAAGCCGCCAACCCCGATATTTTTCTGACGACGGTGGCGTATCCGATTAAGGGCACCGCGTATTATGAAACGGTCAAGGATCGCATCGTCGCGCCGGGTGCCTGGGAAGACATCACCGACCGGGATTTGATGGTCGCGGGGCGGCATTCGCGGCGCTATTACAGTTTTGCGACGCGCTGGATGGTGAATCGCGTGCGGGCGCATCAAATAGGGCAAGGGGGCGCGCAAGATTGGAAACATCTGCCACGCCTGGCCAAAGCGCACGCCAACGCGACCCTGGGGCGCATGGGCATGGCGTTGACCCACGGCGAAACGGAATCGCCCCCAGCGGGGCGCGGTTGGTACGACGCGCAGCGATAGTTACAAGCGCCGGTCGCCGCGTTGGCTGCCAAGCTGCGCGCGGCCATTCCCGTTGTTATTGTTCATCACCGCCGCGTAGAAATCTGCATCATAGGTGCGCGGTTTCATGACCACGGGCATCGGCACCGCATGCCCCATGACGATGGCTTGTTGTTTGGTCTCCAAACGGGCTAACACTTCGCGCAAACTGGATGCGCCACTGACGCCCATTAAAACAGCGGTGATGTCTTTATCGTTATCCAATAAGGCTGTGACGCGCGTGCCAATCTGGCTCATAACCTCTTCGTCAATCGCGCTGGGGCGCTGGTCTACAATCAGCAGCGTAACGTTATATTTGCGCAATTCGCGCGCGATGATGCCAAAAATCGTCTGGCGCGCGATGAGCGGGTCTAAAAATTTGTGCGCTTCTTCAATCGTGATGAGCAATTGCGGGGGCTGCATGCGCTTGTCGCCCAGCGATTTTTCGACCAGTTCAACGTATTGCTCATGAATACGCCGTGTCAAATAGTTCGCGACCAGAATATACGCGGTGAGGTCGTTGCCATAGCGGCCAAATTCGAGCACCACGCTTTTTTGTTCCTCGATAAGGGTCTGTAATACCCGCGAGACGCTATCTGGCGTGCCGCCAGACTTAAGAAAGCCGAAGCGCTCGAAGCGCCGCAGGCGCCGTGCCAGGGCCGAGATGGAACCAAAGTTCAGGCTTTTATTGCGCACGAATTCTTCGGTGCCAGCGGGGTCATCTTCCAGCATATCCAGAAAGTGCGTGATCCATTCTTTGCCGAATTCTTTTTGCAGCGCATACGCGGCGTCGATCATGGCGTCACTGAGGTCCATGGTCATTTTCAGCATGGCCAGGTCGGCGGGCTCGATCTCATCATAGCCCAATTCCACGACCCAATCGTATTTGGCATTGCGCCGCCGCGAAGATTCTTCATCCAGCGTGATGATCGAAACTTTGCTGGGGAAAAGCTGTTTCAAACCCTTGGCCGCCACGCCACGCTCATCGGAGACTTCCCAGCCGTAATCGTTATGCATGTCGAAAATCAGGCTCACGGCGGCGTCGCGCTGAATAATCCCCGCCATCAGGACGCGCGTCAGAAAGCTTTTGCCCGTGCCGCTTTTGCCAAACACGCCCACCGAACGTTCAGTCAAGCGTTTTAGGTCGATGTTGATCTGCGTTTCTTCTAGTTCTAGGGGCGCGCCAATATTAAAATGCGTGGCGTCCTCTTGCCCGAAGACGTCTTCGACATCTTCCAGGGTGGCGACGGCCACAGGCATAAAATGGCTAGGGATGGTTTTCACGGGCAAAATTTGCCCGGTTTCGTCGATGGTTAGCATCGGCACCACGTCAATTGTCCCGAAAGCCGCCGTCCCGGCGTAGACTTCGCGCATGAAAGGGTCGGCTAGGTCGGGCGGGTCGGCTTTAATCGCGGGATTGGTGTTATCCAGGGAAATATCCTGCACCATGCAAAAGAAGCGTTTATGCGCGCCGTGTACGACCACATAGCGCCCCACCGCTAGGTCTTCGATAGACGTGCCCCGGTCGAGCTTGACCTCTAAGCCCTTGCTGAGCGACCCGCCGACCACGACGCCTAGGCGCTGGCCAATAGGGTGCCCCACCAGCCCATCCCCACGCGGGAACCAATCTTCTAAATTATCACTATCCACAACCATGGTATGCCTTCTTCAACCAAAACACTTGTTCTATTTTAGCAGATTGAGGCAGGCCTGTCTAGCTTAATCTGCCGAAAATCGCGCGGCAAAATCCAGCGGATCGACCCAAACGCCACCCAGCGCAATTTCCCAATGCAGATGTGGCCCGGTACTACGCCCCGTATTGCCTAGCGTGCCGACTTCATCGCCAGGGATGACGAAATCCCCCGCGCGCACCGTGACCTCTAGCAAGTGCGCATAGCCGGAGAAAAGCCCGCCGCCGTGGTCAATGAGCACATAATTACCCCGCAAGGGCAGTTGCAGAATGGCGACGACGCGCCCGCTGGCCATGTTCGGAATCGGGGTGCCCTCTGGCGCGGCGTAATCGACGCCCGAATGACGCTGCCATTCCGGGCCGCTGAAATAGCGAAAAGTGCCATAGCCTGCCGTCAAGCGCCGCGTTAGCGGCGGCACGATGCCGCGTTGATGCCAACTGCCCTCTGCCGCCCGCCCGGCTTGGATATAAGCGTTGAGCAGGGCCAATTCATCCAGATAGAGGTTGTGGTCGGCCAAGTCTTGCAACTCACGCGGGAGCGAAAACGTGGTTTCTGCAAAGCCCCCGGCCAGGATGCGCACTTCTGCGAGATGAAAATCTTCGCGGCCATCCGCGTAAATCGCCAGGATTGCCAGGTCGTGAAAACCGGGGGGCGCGTCCATCGGCGCGGCGATATACCCGCGAAACAGATCATCTTCGCCGCTCACCGGGAAAAAGCGAAATTGCGCGCCCAATAATGCCGCCTGAACATGGGCTAAATCTGCCCCGCGAACGTCCACCGTGCCGAGCCGGCCCTGGCGGATGCCATCAAAGCGCAGGTCGATCTGTGTTCCTTCGGCGGTTTCGACCTGGCTATCGGCCAGAACCGGCGCCGCTAGCATCCCGCCCAGCAGCACAATCAGCACCAGTAAACCGCGCAGCGTGTTCATTCGATCAACTCCTCATCAAACTCAACGCTTTCCAGAATGGTTTGCATTTGTGGCAGGGCTTGCTCGACCGTATCCGGCGGTTCGACGCCCACGAAGAACGCGAAATTGCCGCCGCCGACTTGCAGCACAGCAAAATATCCGGCCATATCGGGGCTATTGGCGCAATTCACAGCGGAATAGATCGTGCCGACGGCTTCGCGCTCGCCTACGCGATACTCGCGCACTTCGTCACTCAGGCCAATTTGGCAGGTTGTGGGGTCTAGCAGCAGGCCGCGCAACAGTTGCACACCATCCCCTAGCAGATTAATTTCGCCGCTAGGGCTGGTCACGTTCGGGAAGCCATATACCAACCAGATAGACCCTACCGAGTTACCCGGCAACAGCCCTTGATACAACGAGATAGGCAGCGCACCTTGCAAGTACGATGTAGTGATGGGCACCACAAAATGTGCTTGCTGCCACCCGGCGGGCAGATCGATGCTAAGGGGCGGTGGTTCGCCTTGGGCCGGGCCAGGGGTCGGGGTTGGGCCGTCTGGGGTCGGTTCCTCTAGCGGGGTGGCGGTGGCGGCGGCGCGGGCGGTTTCCACTGCGGCTGGGGTTTCGGTGGGGTTAAAAGGGATGGTGGTAGCTGTGGGGGAAGCGCTGGGCGGCGTTGTTGTCGGCGCTGGTGAAGGTGATTCCTCCATCGGAGCGGCGGTCGGCACTTGGGCGAGGTCGGTGGCAGCGGGCATGACGGTACTTAACGCGACGTCCGCATCTTCCAAAAATGGCACGTTAGACAATTCGCCCTGTACGTCTAGCTGGGCGGCAAGCATCCACCCCAGCACGGTGTTATTCCGGCCTACAAAATAGAATTGGTCGCCGGATGTTTCGCTCGGTAAGCGTCCGATCACCTCCACGATTTCGCCTTCAAATAGACGATCCACCTGTTCGGCATCGCGGCTGGGCTGCTGAAAGACGATGCCTTCCGAGACGATTACCCGCGCGGGGATGTCGTCATCTGGCACCACGACCAAGCGCGGGGTAGGCGTTGCTGGTGGGGGCGAGGGGGTTGGCGTCGGGAGTTCGGTGCTTAAATCCACCACGCGCACCACGGACAAATCGCCGCTGGTTGTCACTTGCGAGCCCGCCACCCAGCCGAAACGCTGGCCCTGGCCGATTTGATACCACACGACATCAAATTCATCGGATGTGGTTTGGGCGACCACGGGCACCGTATCGCCCTGGATGAGCCGAAAAGCGACCGCCGCATCGCGGGATGGCGCCTGAAAGACCGTTGCTTCGCTGACATTAACGCGCGCCCGGGGCGTATTGTCCTCGTTGGTGTTGGGCGATACGTCTTCCCCGGTGGCGCAGCCCACCAGGAACAATATGAGCATCATCAGGAGTTGGGGATAGATGGGTTTCAACATAGCTACCATAAGACGATATTGTACCAAAAATAAATCGGACTGTATGGCAGGGGGGGGGGCGCATAGCAGTCCGGATTTATTCTCTATCTAACGGTACAGTTCACTACCGTGGTTGTCGCCTTATCGCATCCTTGGTATGAAGACTTACAATACATTTGCACACTACATCAACCATCGCGAAGTACCAAGGATGGATAATTCCAATATACGCCGGGGGGGTAAGCACGGTCTGAGCAATGCATTAAAGTGTTATTAAAGCGTACACTGGCCAAAGCCTGTGTATGCCACAATACGAACAACTTAGCTACACAACGCGATATGGAGAAGATCATGCGGCGTCTCATTTTTGCACTTATTCTGCTCTGGTTGTTGGTGCCTGTTACCAGAGCGCAAGAGCCCGAGATGCTCCACGTGAGTGATGTGGATGGGCTCGTAACCCTGCGCGTTCCCGCCGATTGGTATACGACCACGCATAGCGATGTGCCGGGCCAGACCGCGCTCATCGCCACGCCGAACCCCGAGCGCGCGGCCACGCCAACCGGGCCAGGGGATACGTTGATCTATGCCTATGTTAACCAATTTGAAACGCCGCCGGATGTTGCCCAACTTGTTGACCGCACCCTAAAAGACCATGGATTGCAGGTGGCGAACGTAACCGCCGCGCCGATCCAACAATGGGGCCTAGGCGGCACGCACTATAGCGGCGCTACGGACCAGGTGATCTTCCAGATGCGCGTCTTTAACCTATCCGAGAGCGGGCATTGGGTGCGTTTGTTGGCTTTTGGTTCGGCGGCTAACTGGGAAGTTGATGAAGTCGCCGGGTTATTGAACCAAGCAATTTTTTTGCCCCAGGTAGCAGAGGTGCCGCGCGGTTGGTCGGCGGCGATGCGTGCGCCTGCCGGGTGGGCATCCAGCACGTTTTCTAGCTTCGTACAATGGACAGCCCCGCCCGAAAGCGAATTAGCCGGCACGGAAGTCTGGTTTCAGGCCGGTTTTCGGAGTGACCTCATTGGCGAAGGTGACCCGCCCTTCGTGCTGCGGACGCTCGGTGTCAATTATCTCTCTCAAGTGGACGAAAGCCAGGCTTATGACACCATCCTGGGCGGTTTGGCCGCGCAGGCCCAGCCCTTCGAAAGCTTTACCCATACGGGCATTGCGATTAGCGCGCTGGGGGCCTCCGAGTTTGGCGCGGCCAACCTCATCATGCGCGCGCCGCTGGGTGCTTGGAGCCCCGCACATGCAGCGCTGCTGACGGCCATGGCGCAATATGTGCGCATTACGCCCCCCACTGCCGAGGATGCGCCCGTCGGGCTGCGCAGGGGCTATCGTGCGCCCGCGTTTAGCGCGACGCTCGCCGCCGACGATACCCCGGTTACGCTGGATGATTACGCAGGCGATCTGGTGTTTTTGCGTTTCTGGTTTGTGGATTGTCCGTACTGCCGCGAAGAAGCGCCGGGCTTGCAAGCGGTATATGAGGAATACGCCGCACAAGGCATGACCGTGCTGAATGTAAATGCCATCGACCCGCCGGAGTATATCGCGCAATATAGCGAGCAAGAAGGCTATACACTGCCGCTTGTGTTGGATGACGGGCGCTTGCACGATCAATTCGCCGTGGCGGCCTTCCCGACGACTTACGTCATTGGGCCAGATGGGACGATTTTGCAGGTGGCGCGCGGCCCGCTCAGCGCGCGTTCGATCCGCAACCTGGCGACCCAACATTTAGGGGATTAGCGGCGTTTGCGCTTAGCGGGGCGGGGCTCGTTGAAAATCGCCAGCCATTCATCCACTTCGCGCGGGCTCAAGCGCACCTTCTCGTCTTTTTCGGGGATAATCTTGGCGCTAGGGGTGCCAACTTTTTGTAACTTCTCGATAAAGCCTTCCGCACGCAAAACGGCGATGCCGTAGCCGCGCGCCGCGTCGATAATTTCACTGTCTGAAGAAACAAGCGTATACACGTCGACATTTTTGATCTTGCGCATCAGGCTCAGCAATACCTCGTCGGCGTTCATGCGCTCAGCGGAGGCGAATTTAACCGTCACTTGGCTGCTAGAGAGATGTGGCGCAAAGCCCCCAGGGATGCCGCCATCGAAGACCACGGTCACGCGCTTGCCCGTGCGCGCCACAAACCCGCGCAACTTCAAGACGAGCTTGGCTTCGTCGTCCGGGTCTGCCAGATCAATGTCGGGTAGCTTGGCGATTAAATTGTGGCCGTCTATTAAATATCGCATGATGGGCGCTCCTTTTAGGTATACTAACATACCGGAGCGCCCATTTTCTTAACACTTGCTGAATTTTTGCTTATTCAGGCTGAATTTCGTAGGCTTGGCCGTCCACCACTACAATCAGATGATCGCCCAGGGCTAAATACGGGCCAATTTCGGGGTATGTGT
>DAOTVD010000122.1:0-7222 GCA_034437075.1 Anaerolineae bacterium | reverse complement strand
GCGTGCGGCGGGCCTCAAAGAGTTCTTCCACGCGCGGCAAGCCGGTCGTGATGTCGCCGGATTTCTCCGCCGTACCACCCGTGTGGAACGTGCGTAGGGTCAACTGCGTGCCGGGTTCGCCGATAGACTGCGCGGCCATGATACCGACCGCTGCGCCCATGCTAACCAATTCACCGCGCCCTAGGTCGCGCCCGTAGCACAGCGAGCAAATCCCGTGGATGAGCGCGCAGGTCATGGGGCTGCGCACCATCATGCCTTCGACCCCCGCATCCACGAGTTGATCCGCGATAGCTTCGTCAATCATCTCGTTGCGCTCAACGATGATTTCGCCCGTTTCGGGGTCAATGCCTGGGCGCGAGGCCACGCGGCCAATGATGCGCTCTTGCAAAGACTGCCCAGCGACATCGGCCTCTTCGCGGCCCGCGTTGTTGGGGTGGCGCGGATTCATAATCCAGATACCGGCTTTGGTGCCGCAATCGCTACGGTTCACGATGACGTCTTGCGCCACATCCACCAAGCGCCGTGTCAGATAACCCGCATCCGCCGTACGCAAGGCGGTGTCGGCCAAGCCTTTACGCGCGCCGTGCGTGCTGATGAAGTATTCCTGGGCGGTAAGCCCCACGCGAAAGTTACTGCGAATCGGCAGGTCGATGATGCGCCCCGAGGGGTCGGCCATCAAGCCACGCATACCCGCCAATTGGGTGATCGGCCCAAAGCCGCCTTTCGTGCTGCCCGAGATAGCCATCACAGCCACCGGGCCGAAGGGGTCAATCGTATCGCGGATGACATCTTGCAAACGGTCTTTGGCGTCGTTCCAACTGCTGACCGTCTTCAGGTAGCGTTCTTGCTCGGTCATCAGGCCCCGGCGATAGCTCCGCGCGAAGCCATCCACGGCTTTCTCCGCCGCCGACAAGATGGCGTCACGCTCTGGCGGAACCGTCAGGTCGTGCACGGCAATCGTCGTGCCGGAGATGGTCGCGTAATGGAAGCCCAAATTCTTGATCTGATCCACGACTTCGGTGGTCTCGGTTTGGCCCAATACCTGATACGCTTTGGCCACCAGGCGTTGCAGGCGTTTCTTATCCAGCGTTTCTTGATGAAAGCGCATGACATCCGGCAGAATGCGGTTAAAGATCGCGCGTCCAACGGTCGTGATTTCCGGCTCGGCGGGGGGCTGGCGCTTGGGGTCATCGTAGTAGTTGCCCAATAAGATGGGGGTATGCAAGCCTACAATGCCCAGGTTATACAGATAATCGACCTCATCCATATCCACCACATGGCGCCGTTCCCACAAGTTGGCCAGTTCGATCTCGAATTGGTTGCGCTCGGCAAACGCAATTGCATCCAGCGCGTTGTGTACCAGGCAGTCGATTTCACCCGCGCGCAAGGCTTCGAACGCCAAGTCTTCGGCATCCTGGCGCTGGATAATCAGGCCATCCTCGTCCGTTTCGATGATTTCACGGAACGAAACGACCTCGTTGGTGTAAATCAATTCGCGGTGCACCACTTGGCGTTCACCCGCCGAGTTGAAGACCACGCCAACCCGGTAGCCACCTTCGCGCAGGACCTCCCAACTGCGGAAGTCATCCGCGCGGTTGGGCAAGGTGACGATCTCGGCAGTCGGGTCCATCGTCAGGTAGTAATTGCCCAGCACCATGTCCTTAGACGGGGCCACCACAGGCGACCCATCCGCCGGCTTCAGCAGATTGCGCGTACTGAGCATCAGGTCCTGGGCTTCTTCCACGGCCTTGTCGCGCAATGGCACATGCACGGCCATCTGGTCGCCGTCGAAGTCCGCGTTAAAGGCCGAACAAACCAGCGGGTGAATCTGAATGGCCTTGCCTTCCACAAGTTGGGCTTCAAAGGCTTGGATACCCAGGCGATGCAAGGTCGGCGCACGGTTGAGCAATACCGGGCGCTCGCTGATGGCTTCTTCCAGCACTTCCCAAACTTCGGGGCGCTCGCGCTCGATGATGCGCTTGGCACTTTTCACATTGCTGGCGTAGTTGTATTGCACCAATTTAGCGATCACAAAAGGCCGGAACAATTCCAAGGCCATCATTTTGGGCAAGCCACACTGATGCAGCTTCAGTTGCGGGCCGATCACGATCACCGAACGGCCCGAGTAATCGACACGCTTACCGAGCAAGTTGCGGCGGAAACGGCCTTTCTTGCCTTTCAGCATATCGCTGAGCGATTTCAATTCGCGGCGGCCCCGGCGACTGAGTGCTTTGCCGCGCTGGCTGTTGTCAATCAGGCTATCGACGGCCTCTTGCAACATGCGTTTTTCGTTCCGCACGATCACATCCGGCGCGCCGAGTTCTAGCAAGCGCTTCAGGCGATTATTGCGATTGATCACCCGCCGATAGAGGTCGTTTAGGTCACTGGTTGCAAAGCGCCCACCGTCCAACTGCACCATGGGGCGCAAATCGGGCGGGATAACCGGCAACACGGTCAGGATCATCCACTCGGGCAGATTGCCACTGCCGCGCAGGCTCTCGACCACGCGCAAGCGCTTGGTGGCTTTCTTGCGTTTTTGTTTGCTGCGCGTTTCGCGCACCTCTTGCCAGAGCTTCACCGACTCTGCATCCAAGTCCATGTAGCGCAGCACATCTAGCAGTGCTTCGGCGCCCATGTTCGCGCGGAAGACCGGCCCAAAACGCTGGCGCAATTCGCGATAGCGCGTTTCACTGAGAAACTGCAACACGTGCAGCTTTTTGAGTTCATCTTCAGCATCCGCGTAGCGCTCGCCCAATTGGCCGATCCGACCGGCGCGTTCCCCCATCAAACGCTCGATCTCTTCAGCAATGTGGCTCGTCTGCTCGTCCGCTTCGCGGTCTAATAGATTGCGTTCTTCGGCCAGGCGGTCTTCAATTTCCGCCTGCAATTCGTTTAGAGAAGCCGTGACTTCCGCCTGCACGAGTTCTACGTGATGATAATCGGGGGCCTCGTTCGCGCTCGCGATCTTGACCTCGCCACGCGGGAAGATGATGTCATCTTCATACACCCGCCCGGACTCGATATGGTCTTCGATACGGCGCTGCAACCGCTGGCCATCCGCCACAATTTCTTCGGCGATTTCATCGCGTTGTGTGTTATATTTTTCGTCCAAGCTCTGACGCCGCGCTTCCAGTTCTTGCAAGATGGCGTCGCGTTCTTCACGGAACGCTAGAATACGCTCATCCAAGTCACCCACGAGTTCATCTTCAGTACGCCCACGTTCATCTTGCAGGCGCGACAGAGCCCGTTGGCGGGCCTCTTCATCCACATGGGTGACGACATATTGGGCAAAGTAAAGGACACGATCCAGGTTGCGGCGGCTGACATCCAACAGCAGGCCCAAGTAGCTAGGCACACGGCGGGTATACCACACATGCGCCACCGGCGCCGCAAGCTCGATATGTCCCATCCGCTCGCGCCGGACCGATGACTTGGTCACTTCGACACCACATTTGTCGCAGATAATGCCTTTGTAGCGGATGTTCTTATATTTGCCACAGTAGCATTGGTAATCTTTGGCCGGGCCGAAAATGGCTTCGCAAAAGAGGCCGTCTTTTTCCGGGCGTAGGCGCCGGTAGTTAATGGTTTCCGGCTTGGTCACTTCACCATATGACCAGGATTTAATTTGGTCGGGCGAAGCGAGACTGATCCGCAGCGCACTAAAATCTTTTGCTTCCAAGGGGGGAACCTCCGCTCATGATTCGCTATTGATCATTCACACTACAACATGCATGGATGACCCCAAAAACACAAAAGCGACACATGAACATCTACTCATGAGCCGTACGATAGCTTGTTCTTACGCACAAGCGTCGCGGATTACCATTGTGTTTTTTTCGGTCTCGGATAGTGGGACACTTCCACTGTCGGCTACACCATACACACCGCAACCGCTGATTATAGTGAAAGCCTCGGTTTTGTCAAGGACAAATTAATGAAACGCGCGTTAGTGGGTCACACAAAACGAATTCAGCGAGAGCGTCGTGCCGCTTTCATCTGCCTCGATAACGCCCATGCGGATTTGAGCCAAGCCGGGCATGCCTTCGCCCGTTTCGCGATAGGCCTCGCGCCGGATTTCGCGATACCAGCGCCGCACAGCCCCTTCAGCATCGGCAGTGCGCATAATAACGCGCGTTTCGCCAATCCCGAAAGGACGAAAATAGGTATATTCTTCGCTGACCACTTCCGCGTTCGGGTAAAGGGGCATGTATGTCCGGGTTTGGCTGATACACGTCTGGTCTATAAACACTGTACCCCCGCCGAAAAAGACGAAAAACGTTAGCCCAAAGACTGCGCAACTGCGCAAGCTGCGCCGCCATCCGCCACCGGAAGGCGTCTCGCTATAGGCACCTGTATCAAACATCGACATTTCTTTTTGATCCTCGTCAACATCAGGGCAAAACAAACGTTTGAACAATGCTTCACAAACCAATTTTAGCAGATGAACACCAGACCGGGTTACAATTTTGAACAACATATTGTCACAATATAACGATCTCAGATGACACATTTATGGCCGCAACCTACTTTTTCACCTTTCTGGCAGCGTTTATTTTAGCTTTACCCTTCGCGCTGTACTCCCTACGCCAGCGGTTACGCAGTGGCGCGGGGCCCATCGTAAAAGAAGATTACACCCTGGCAGAAGATGGCGACCTCATTACCGACCATGCCCGCTTCGTAGCAGGCGAACGGCTTTTGAAACTTCGCCAACCCGGCACAACCCACACAATTCCTTTTGATGCCATCGCGGGGGTGTTTATGCAAGTGCGCACCAGCCGTAAGATTCATATGGGGGTCATCCTCCATGCTGACAAGGACGGTCCCCGGGCCTATGGTGCCCCAGCAGCAGATGCCGCCCAAGGCTGGCTGCCCCTGAGCACCGTCACCAATAACGACTTGCGCCAGGCGGGCATCAATGGCTATCGCCTCACAAGTGTGGTGGCGGGTGAAGCCGAAGCAGAGCATTTTCTGAACGTTTTTCGGGCACATCAATGGTCGAGCAATCTTTTGGGAGCCAGCTTCGAATATCGCTTCGGCGACCACACGCCCTAAACTATCTGCGGAGGTGTTTATGCGGCGCATTTTGCGATTTACGCTTTTGAGTTCGGGCGTCGTTGTAATCATCATGGCGGGAATCCTACTCGTGGCGCGCCAACCTAAGGCCCGTTCCCCCTGGCTAGCATTCTCCACCCTAGAGGGGTTACAGTGGCGCGTTTGCCGCTATCTTGTGGCGGCGGATGAGATCATCTGTGAGCATGAACTGCGCCCCACCTGGGCGCCAGTCATCGACCTGGCCTGGTCGCTACCCCTGTTGGCGGGGGGCGGATTAGCTTTGCTGGCGCTGGCGGTCGTCCCGTGGCCGGGGAGAACACCGCGCGCATGAGAACGTTTATAGCGCTGCTCATCTTCGGGCTGGGGGCGTGTGCGCTGATGCTCGCCGGGGTCTTATACGATGCTCGCCAGGCCGACCCCCGATCCCCTGCGCGCGTGCTCATCCTGGATACAGGCGACGGCCCGCATATTTACCGCCAATGGCGCGATACGCGCGATGTCTTCCGCCTGAGCCGCGACACCGGGCAATACGAACAATACCGCACGGTCACCTGGTCGCCGGATGGGCGCTGGATTGCCTATATCGATTACAGCGTACATATCATCCCGGCCACGGGCGGCCCACCGCGCCGCCTGAGCACCACCTTCGACGGCTCGCCAAGCTGGTCGCCGGATGGGCAACACCTGGTCTACTATGGCCAGGATGAACAAAGCTGGGATGTATACACCGTGGCGGTGGATGGCGGCGAACCGCAGCGCTTGCTGCGCACCCCTGGCGATGATACCTGGGCGCGCTGGTCGCCGGATGGGGCCTCGATTGTCTTCGCGAGCTATCACGAACGTAACTGGGAAATTTACCTGGTCGATGCGGCGGGCGAAACCACCCCGCAAAACCTGACCCAAACGCCCCGCCGCAGCGAGCGCTTCCCGGTGTGGAGCCAAGACAGCGCCTCGGTGGCCTATGAAATCTCGGATGCGCTGTATGAACGCTTGCACCTGGCCAGCGGCGAAACCGAGCGCGTCTTTCTGCACGAAATCGACGCGGCCCATCCTGGCGATGCGCCCATCATAGCCCTACCTGGTTCTGCGGTGCGCGCGGGGGCCATCGGCCTGATGCTCATCATATTCTCAGGTGCTTGGGTGTGGCACCGCGCCCGGCAGGCCGTATAATCACAGCACGCACCGAATCGTCAGAAGGAATACCGATGGCCTTTGAACACCTCAGGAAAAACAACTACATTAGCGTGACCACATTTCGCAAAAATGGCGCGCCTGTGCCGACCCCGGTCTGGTTTGCGCATGATGCCGACCGCTTGGTGGTGCTCACGCTGGCGGACTCGGGCAAGGCCAAGCGCCTGCGGCATACTTCGCGCGTAGAAATCGCGCCTTGCGATGTGCGCGGCAACCCCAAGGGCGCGTATGTGCCCGCCGAATGCTACATCATTGGCGATGAAGCCGACGGCCAACAAGCCGACCGCGCCCTGAACAAAAAGTACGGTTTGCAAAAACGACTTTTTCAATTCTTCAGCAATCTCGGCGGCAAGAAAGACACTATTTTTCTAGAAATTTACGAACCCAAATCCACTTAGCAGCACCTGCTGCCCGCATTGAGGATCATTCATGAGTTCTGTTATGTTCACCGAAGAGGCCCAAGCTGCCTTAGAAGCCGCCATCGCGGATGCCCGCGCCCGGCATAACACATACGCTGATGTGGAGCACATGCTCCTGGGGTTGCTCGGCATTCAAAACGACCCACTCGCGCGCTTGCTTACCACCGAACAGCGCACCACGCTACGCAGTGCGGTCGAAAACAACCTGGGGCAGATTCGCCCCGAACCGCTCGATCAAATCGACGGCCTGGCGAACGACCTGCGCGCGGTGATGTTGCGCGCGGGCACCGAGGCCGAAGGCATGGGGCATCGGGTGGTGAATGGCGGGCATTTGTTGATCGCGTTGATGGAACACGACACGCCCGTGCAACAATGGCTGCTCGAAGCCGGGTTGGTCAATCCCGCAGACGCGCGCCAGACTGTCGCGCAGCACAGCCCCAAAGCGCGCGATGCCGGGCGCGTCGTGGAAATTAGCCCCAAGCAAAAAGCACGTCATGAACGCCCGCCCGAAGAGAACACCAATCCGGCGGTCATGACTTTTATCTATATCGGCATCGCGC
>DAOTVD010000121.1:0-8752 GCA_034437075.1 Anaerolineae bacterium | reverse complement strand
GGTCGGTATAGTCCCCGCCGAGGCCCTCGCAGACCGCGTAGGCGTAGTCCTCAAGTTGGCTCGCTGTGGGCGAGATGTATTCGATATGTTCCGGTTGGTTGGCATGTTGCATGCTGGTGTTCTCCATCAAGATACGATCAAGATACGATGGCATCAGCATACCGGGGCAAAGGCTTAGCCTGTGTTCGGGGATTGAACAATGCCGGGGATTTGCGGCAGAACAATTTCTGATACAATGCTCAAAAAGGAGAACCCCCTATAACCTTCGAAGAACTTGTCGTTGAGTTGCGCAAACTCAACCGAGCCGATAAGTTGCGCATCATGCAAGCCCTGGCACAAGACCTAGCCACCCAGGAAGACGCGCTACTGGTGCCGGGGATGACATACGAAGTTTGGTCACCTTATAAGGCTGGTGATACGGGACAGACACTCATTTCTATGTTTCAATCGGAGGGCAGATGACCATAAAAGTTCCTAAGAAAATGCAAGCCCGCTATGATCAAATTACTCAATTGACGGATGCGGTTTGCCAAGAACATCTCAATGACGAATACGCTCAGGTTTGTCGCCAAATGACCGCCAAGCTTGCCCGTAAGCGCCCATCCCCACTCGACTCAGGTTACGCAAACACTTGGGCAGCCGCAATCACCTATGCGGTTGGTCAAGTCAATTTCTTGTTTGATAAAAGCCAAACACCCCACATGACCGCTACGGAATTAGCCGATGCTTTTGATGTCGCCCAAAGCACCGCCAGTAATAAAGCAAAATCTATCCGCGATATGTTGAAGATCGGCATGATGGAGCCAGAATGGACATTACCGAGCCGCATGGATGACAACATCATGGCATGGACGATTTCCGTCAATGGGTTCATCGTGGATGCGCGGTATTTGCCCAGAGAGATTCAAGAATTAGCCTTTGAAAAAGGCCTCATTCCTTACATCCCAGACGAGGCTGAAGACTAGATGCCAACAACAGAACTTGAAGCGCTACAAGCAGTCATAGGTAAAAATTAGACGTAGCAAAACGAGCTTGCCTATGGATTTTGGAGCATCTTGGCGATAGACCATGAGTCTGCTATTGGCGCTGTAACACGACATTGACTTCGTCTTTGTCAAAGTACTCAGGGTCAAAATCGTAATCTAGCCATTCCGCGTACATCTCATGTTCGGGATGATCGGGGTCTTGGAGGGCTTGCAAGAATTCTTCATATCCCCAAATGCCACCCACATCTTCTGGCGGACAAGCGCGCTTGCCTTTGATGCAAACAGGTAGTTTGGTATCGGGGGTCATGGGCAGGATTTTTTCAACTAAAATCACATGCTCCCAGCCATCTCCAAAATCGTACTCATACAACATCTTGTAGCCTTCACCCGTTACCAACTTATTGAGTTTGATTCGACTACTATCTTTTGCGTCAATTTCATCAAGAAAGCTAGAGTCAGGCTCGTAGAAGGGAGCGAGGCTGTACTGTTCACCGCTAGCCGTGAACATATGCAAATGTCCACCCATCCACCCCATGGTTACCTGCAAGATATTATGTAAATCCTGTAACGTTGTGTTGCTGGCAACTTGTATACGTCGCCAAATGGGCGGGCGAATGCCGTTTAGCGTTATCTTTATTTGGTAAATTTCTGCTTTTGCCATGGCTGAAATTCTCTTCTTTTTCAAAGCGCATGTCAGACATTATACACTGTTCGGCTCTCATAAAGTGACAAATTCCCGAATTCCGTAAAGTTTTCGACTGGCTATTCTGATACATGGGGCGCTTCGATATGTTCGTGTCGCCTTTTTTTGTGATGCCTGGTTGGTGACACTCGCATGACATACGACTTCTAACATGGTGATTTGTTATATTTTGTTATACTACCAACCGGGCACCACTTGACCACATCCGCACCACACGCCCAAAAGGGCCGGCCTGGAGCCGGCCCCGCTACGCCGCAGGCGCACCGCCGCGCGCGGTGATGCTCCGATGCAGCACCGCCTCACCAGGGATGCATCATATGGGCCGAATGCGGCGCGTGGCGCGAGGCTAACGCCTCGCATGCTGGCATGCGCCAGGATGGGGTATGTGTGCCTGCGTCACGCATCACTTGCTGCGCAAGTGGTGATCCCCGCGACCCAGCGTCGGGTATCCGGCGCGGGGTAACGCACCGAATAATCGCAATTCTCACTCCGCGTCCTGAAGCGCCAATGCACAGGAATAAACCGTGCCCCCAGCAATGATGGGTGTCAGCTCGGCAGGGTTGGCGGATGGGGGCCTACTTTGCCCATTTGACCAGCGCAGGCCACAACGTAGAACCTGATGCGGTCAGATGGTTCTGGGCAAAGCGTGTTGCTGGATGAGCCGGGCTTGTCCTTTCGCGGTGGGCTGTCCTGGACAGCAAGCGATATTGGGTAGGAAGACCTTGAATCATTTAGCCTCTCCTATATCTTGTTTCCCTGTGATCTCTCATCGATCTAGGTGCCGAGTCTGCTTAACCCCGTCACCGCGCCTAGGGCGCGCCAATTTGGGTCACCCGCTGCACGGTCAGCGCGATGGGCAGCGGCCTACTGTTAATCTGCGCCGCCAGCGCGACAACCTCCGCCTCGGTGAAATCGCCCGTCACGATAACGGGCGTCTCAACACGACCTTGAATGATTGGCACGGTCAGCACCACGCCATCCAGCACCACTGCTAGCCCGCTGCCAATGTTCGCCTCGGTAAATGCGCCTAAGCGGGCCGCCCCGTCGGGGGTTAGGTCGATCTGCACCATCATGTTGCCCAGGCCATCTGCCGCCCCCATGCCCGTAGCGGTTGCTTGTTGGATGTCTTCATGCGTTAAGATGGTCGGAAAGACGATTTGACCGCGCGCATCGCCCGTCCGCTCGACACTCGCGCTGGTGGCAATGGCCTGACCTTCATAGCCTTGCAAAGCCGACGCCTCCACAGCGCTGAGATCGACGAATTCGATATAACCCGACTCAAGCAGCACGTCTAACACATCTTCATATGACGCTGTTCCCTCGCTGAAGCGTATGACGAGGGTCATGTCGAGCAGGTTGCTATCCAGCGTATATCCGCCCATAATCTGCCCGCCTGCGGCCAGTGTCCCCAAGCGATGATCTAGACTATCGTGAGCCGCCGTTAACTCGTCCCAGGTGACACCCGTCTCTGTCGGCGTTAGCACGACTTCCACCGCCGGAAAATCCGGCGTTTGTGCGTTATCGTCGGTGATGTCTGGCGTCGTTCGCTCCTGCATGATGATCGCCCCAACAAGCACCAACACGAGCATCCACAACCCATTGAGGCATCCGCCGCCACTGCCATTATCCGTCATCGTCCATACTCCTTATGCATTCAGATAACCATTCAGCCGCGCGCGTCAGGGTACCGACTCGCCCATTTATGCCAATCGCCGCCGAGTTAATCAAGTTGTACCAAATGATGCTGAACGGCATAGGCGGCGGCTTCGGCACGTGTATTGACCCCCAACTTGCCCAGGATATTGCTAACATGCGCCTTAACTGTGAAAGGGCTAACAACGAGCTTTGCAGCGATCTGCGAGTTGCTGAATCCCTGCGCTAAAAAGCCAAGCACTTCTATCTCTCGATCCGTGAGATTTTTGCCTGCGACTTCTTTGATA
The DNA here is from genome assembly GCA_034437075.1 of Anaerolineae bacterium. Classification (GTDB taxonomy): domain Bacteria; phylum Chloroflexota; class Anaerolineae; order Aggregatilineales; family J027; genus DAOTVD01. Next base: position 5,123 of record DAOTVD010000121.1, on the reverse strand, counting down.
TGCGAATACTCGATGAGTGCTTGTGCGGCTTCGGGTGCGAGGGTTTTATGCCCCTGCGCCGCGCTACGGATGGCGCTTTCCAGTTCGGTGGCAGACACATTTTTCAACAGATAGCCCACCGCACCCGCCGACAGGGCTTTTTGAATATCGGCGGTATTTTCATAGCTGGTTAAGACAATCACTTGAATCTCAGGATACAGGGTCTTAATCTGGCGTGTGGTTTCGATACCATCCATTTCGGGAAGGCGTAAGTCCATCAGGATGACATCCGGTTGCAGTTCTTTTGCCATCGTTACGGCTACTTCACCAGACGCCGCCTCGCCAATAAGTTCGATACCGTCAAAGGCTTCCATAATGCCAGTGATGCCAACATGCACAATCGAGTGATCGTCAACTAACATGACACGAATATTTGGGAGCACTATGAACTCGCTTTCTTGTATAACCATGTCATTTCAACTTTGGTGCCCGTGCCAACATGACTTAATAACTTCAGATCGGCATCGATTGAAGCAGCACGCTCACGCATGATTTTGGTGCCAAAGTGATTGGGGGTAATGTTTTCTGGGTCAAAGCCCTTACCATTATCCTCGATAGTTAACACTAAATCGTGACCATCGTTGCAAGCAAGGTGCATAACCACCCGCGTTGCCTCAGAGTGACGAATGACATTATTGAGAGCTTCTTGTGCGACGCGGTAATAGGCTATCTGAACGTCTGCGGGGGTGTCTCTCAATTCTCCAGAGGTGACTAATTCAATCTGTGCCTGGGTTTGTTCTTGCAACGTTGCTAGCAACTGCCCCAGCAGGTCTTCCATTTTGGTCTCCACCAACGACTTCGGGCGTAAACCCAACAGCAAAGCGCGCATCTCTTGGAGTGCAATACGGTTTAACTGCGCGAGTTGCTCCAAGCGTGTTTGGGCACGTTGTTGATCCTTGTGCCAGATGTCGGGGATGACATCTGCCAGCAGACTAGCCGACCATAAGGTTTGCGTCACGGCATCGTGCAAGTCGCGGGCCAGGCGATTACGTTCTTCCATAACGGCAAAGGCTTCTGCTTCTTGACGTAGGTCAGAATTTTCCAGCGCCAACGCCATCTGGTCGGCAAATGTCACGGCGAGCCGCGTTTCTTCCTCTGAAAACGAGCGTGGATCCAGATAATATAAAATCAGGTAGCCATAAGCAGATGTCCGAATAGTCAGCGGTACAGCGAGTAGCGCTTGAAACTGTTGTTGGTAGGCAACATTGCTAGCCGAGCTTGCGAAAATCTTGCCATTGTTGATGGCAATCGGCGCCATTTCATCGACCCTATTTTGGATGAGTTGCCAACCGGGCGGTGGATCGGCACTCAGTACGGTCTGTAAACCGTGTTGAGCTTGCAAGATGCACCGTTTATCATCTTCCAGATATTGGCATGTCACCACAGCATCAGCGCCTAGCAATATCGTAGCTTGCTGGGTGATGTGATCGATCACATTTTCGATTTTTGCTTGCGAGTTGATGGTTTTTAGCGCATCGCGCGAGCTCTCGGCAATTTGTTGGCGACGTTCAATCTCGTATGTGCGTTCCATCACACGCTGTTCTAATGATTGATACGCTTCATCGCGTTCTTGCTCGATGCGACGGCGCTCGGTAATGTCATTCACCAGGCTCAGGCAAGCGGCGCGCCCTTCGAATCGTAAGAAACGCCGCGATAATTGCACGGTCAACTGCTGACCGTCTTTTGTGCGATGGGTAAACACACAATCCCACGGTTGGTTGGGTTGGAGGGGTTTTTTCATCCACTCATCAAAGCGTTCATGCTCCTCTTGTGGAACAAAGTCATTCATCCGCATAGCTTTGATCGCTACCTCATCATAGCCGTAGGCGCGTAAAGCATAACGGTTAGCATCTAATATTTCGTATGTATCGACATCAAACACAAAGATCGGCAGAGGATTGGCATCAAAAAGCAAACGATAGCGTTCTTCTGATGTTTTGAGTTTTTCCTCGGACTGCAAGCGTTCTAGTTCTGCGGCGGCCCGGGTTGCGAAGATGCGCAGGGCAGATAAGCCTTTGGGTTGTTTCTCAAGCGAACGCTCGTTCATGACGACGATATGCCCCAAAATTTCATCTTTGGTGCTCACGAGTGGGATGCCGATATAGCTTTCCATTTCTTCCATTTCTTCGGGGTAATCGTCTAGCAGATTGGAGAATTGGATATAGACTTTGCCCTGCATCACATGGGTACATGGGAAGGGGGCTATTTCATACTCAAAATCGTCGGCAAGAGCTCCTTTGAACCAATGGGCGAGTGTTTTCACTTCAGATCGATCAGGCGTCAGACATTTGGTGACAAACACCATATCCGCCTCGATTGCTTTGGCGATGTGCTCTACTAACGCACAAAAAAAGCTCTCGCCACTTCTTGCGGCAGTGCCTAACGCAATATGGTGCAGAACCTCATCGCTGATGCTGTAATCAGCATCCAACGTCATGATGGCACTGTTCTCGCGTTTATCAGTCATGTCAGCATAATTCTAATCTCATCATTTTTACAATTATATGAAATCTCGCTGCATCACAGAATCGTCTGATCGGACGATGTCGTTCGCCGCCAGCAAGCGCTAAGGTTTTCCAAGTATTTAACTATGCCGCTTGCTTTCGTCGAAAAGGATACAGTCTTGATTTTACCCCACCTCTAGCTCCTCCCGAATTCGGGGTGAACTTACTCGTGCGCATAATAACCTATCCCTGAGTTCGGGGAGGGGTAATTATTTTTCTGGAAAAGCCTTAGGGCAAAATCTCCCACAGACGCGGTTTTTTGCCACGACGGGCGGGTTCCGATTCGTGTCGTGCGGCGAAATATTCCAACAGATATCGATGGATGAAAATGTAGCTTCCACCCAAACGACGCACCAGAATCAAACGCGAAGCATAATCCAGAAATGCGGCATAGTTCCAAGGTAGCCCTAAATTGCGTCTTAGCAGGGCACGCAAAACTATATGCTGAATGGCGGGTGCCAGCCCAAACACAAAAGCCACTACCCAAAACTGATAGAGAGACGTGCCCACGGCTTCGGTCGCCGCTTGCGAGAAGCCGTTCAGCAAAAACTGCGCTGTGAATATTGCCACAAATATGAAGACTGTATAGGTTAAAGCGATACGTAAACCATTCCGAAAAGAATACTTGATGCCCTGGTTAGGGTGCAAGCCAGTCCCCACGGTGTTCCTGGTCAACCCGGTCAATACCATGATCACAATGGTGAGGGGGACGACTGCGGCAATCAACGCTAATGGTAGACGTGTGGGGTGCATAATCGGCTGTTGAGCATTTACGATGCCGATCCCAACGATAATCCCCGTGAAAACCGCCGGTAACAGCTTGACGTTTGTTCGAGAAAAGCGTACTTTTTCGATTGGCCGCACGGCGTGCGGATGATAACCCTGTCGCTGCAAGACTGTAGCGAAGACCAGATAAATGAGCCCAAAAATCACGCCAAACAGGATACCTTCAAACGGCGTACTGCCACGCCCAACGAAGGCCACAGACATGATTGCTGCAATCACAACCCCATTCAACCAATGGGCATATCGGCGTCCGGTCATCAGGAAGGCGTACAGTGCCCCACTAGTCATAAAGGCCAGCGTGCTTAGAGGCGCGTTCCAAAGGGGCATGCCGCCTGCGACCTGGGACATTAGATGCGCCCCGCCCCATACAACACAACCAATTACGACGACAACCGTGCGATGAACCCAAATGAACTCACGCAGCCCTTGTTCACCTAACCAAGTTGGTTGCAAATTCTCGATCTCGAATATGCTCTGACTGTGCGTTTGCATTGTGCGAGCGAGCCAACTGAGCTGTTGGTATGTGTAGGCCATTGTATAGGGCGTGTTACTCTCGTTTCGCCGAAAAGACTGCTTCACATAGGCGTCAAAAATAGCATTCCGCAACGCCTCGGCATCATTCTCTATAGGTAAGGCCACATCATCGGAACCATAAGTTAGGGCGATGACACTCAGCATCAATGGGGATTGACATAACTCTAGGAGTGCAGGGTCGTCATGCAATAGGGCAACAATGGGCTCGAAATCCGTGCCAAGGTCTCGCAAGTAAGCCTCGATCTGAGCGCGGCTTAGAGGCTGAATGACAATAGCACCATTCAGAACGAGTTGATGGGTCAGGGCCTCATAGTCTTTGGTGCGACTACAGACCACAATATCGACAAACCCATTATCCTCACGATAGGCATTGATACTGGCCACACAGCTTGCGCGGTTCTTTATATCCACTTCATCCAAACCATCTAACAAGAGCAACACTTGATCATCTTGTAGCCAGGCACGGCTGACGCGACGCGGGACTTGATAGATTCGTTTGAGTTCTTCAACAATCCACACGTCTAGCGCGAGGCACGCTTCAGTCCATGATGAAAGATTGAGGACTATCGGAATAGGATGAACCATATCGGTTTCGGCACGTTCCAGCAGACAGCGCGCTAGTGTCAGAAGTGTAATGGTTTTGCCGCTTCCGGGTTCACCTAATATGAGGAGCTTGCCGTTTAGACGGTCAAATACCTCGATAATGGAATGATCCAGTATACGTTCACTTCCAGAACGTGTTCGAACTAGGATGTCCCAGGGGGAGTTCACAGCGCCAGACTGCGTTTTCATCCCAAGGGTAAGCTGAAGCGTATGATGTAATGCTCCCTCTAAAACACCCTCTATCCAGGTATGGCGTATGTTCTTGAGCATCGCAAGCCGATTTCGCCCCGTCACTGTATTTGGCGTTTTGATGGCGATGTCATCTGTGGCCCTGTGGGTTATGGGCATGTGAATTGTCGTATCGCTGATACCATCTGGCGTGGTGAGCGCGTCATGTAATTCGACCGCCGTGCCAAAGCGATCTGTAGGGTTTTTTGCAGTTGCCATAGCAACTCTACTTTCCGCTAAATGAGGGTTGGTTCTGGTAAAAAACATGTAGGCATGGCATCTGTTGGTTTAAGTTCTCCAACATAGCCAACAGGTCATGCGACATGCCCACATTAAGCCAAACCATGATAACGATCCTTAGCCACCTAGTGCAAGCCCTCCCCATCGGCACCAATCTGGGACTGTTCAACTTTATGTGGATGTTGTGCA
>DAOTVD010000120.1:0-3527 GCA_034437075.1 Anaerolineae bacterium | reverse complement strand
GAAACCTTCAACATGCTCTTGCAAGTCATGGAAGAAGGGCATCTGACAGACGCGCGCGGGCGCCAGGTCGATTTCCGCAACGCGATTATCGTCATGACCAGCAACATCGGCGCCAACCGGATGCAGAGCCGCAGCAGCTTGGGCTTTGGCATCCCGCGCGGCGAAGACGAAACCAACCAGCAGAACTACGACGACATGAAAAAATCTGTTCTGGAGGAACTCAAGCGCACCTTCAAGCCCGAATTCCTCAACCGTGTGGATGACCTCATCGTCTTCCGCCCGCTAACCCAGGACGAGATCAACCAGATCGTCAACCTAGAATTCGATAAAGTGCGCCAACGCATCATCGAGCATGCTCTGACGCTGGATGTTACCGAAAGCGCGCTGTCTTACCTGGCCCGCGAAGGCTTCGATGCCGACTATGGCGCGCGGCCCCTGCGCCGGGTCATCACCAACCTGGTGGAAGACCAGCTTTCGGACGGCATCTTAGCCGGGAGGTACCCGCTCGGTAGTGCGATCTTGGTAGACTACGACGAAGAAAAAGACGAGCTGACCTTCCAACTCATCGAAGACGACGAGGAAGAGTCTGCCACCACCGAACAAGAACAAGACTAGCCCGCTGGGGTTCAGTCAGCAAACGGCGGCCCTTGCGGGCCGCCGTTTTTGTTTTCGTCGTGCGCGGCTTAGCGATAATCCTTAGGGCCAATCTGGGTATCGGCCAGGCGTTCGAGCACCGTTAAGACCGCGCTGTTATCGAGCTCGCCATCCCCTTGTTGGATCATCGCCTGGTAGAGTTGCGTCACCACAGCGGTCAGGGGCAGCGGGATGCCATATGCGCGGGCGGTTTCTAACACAATATTCAAGTCTTTGAGTTGCATATACGCCTTAAAGCCCGGCGCGCGTTCGCCCTCAAATAGGCGCGGGGGCTTCACATCCAACGCCCACATTTGTGCGGCACCATTCGAGATAGCTGCGACAACTTTCTGCGGATCGACGCCTGATTTTTGGGCCGTGATGAGCGCTTCGGCCAGGCCGACCATCTGCGCGCCGACGATGATCTGATTGCAGACTTTGGCCGTTTGGCCCGCGCCCGCCGCGCCCACATGCACGACCGTTTGGCCCATGGCCTCGAACAACGGCAGCACCACCTCGAAAGCCTCCGCCGTGCCACCGACCATGATCGTCAGGGTGCCTTCCCGCGCGCCGATGTCGCCACCGCTGACGGGCGCATCCAGGGCGGCGATGCCGTGTTCGGCCAAACGCGCGGCTAAGGCGCGCGCGGTCTCCGGCTTGATGGTGCTATTGTCCACAAAAATGAGCCCCTCGCGCGCGCCTTCCAGAATGCCGTTTTCACCCAACACAACTTGTTCGACCACGGGCGAATCGGGCAAATTGGTAAACACAACATCGACTTGGGCGGCCACTTCGGCGGGGGAGGTCGCCGCGCGGGCGCCTTCGCCCGCCAATTGCTCGACAATCCCCCGGCTGCGGTTATGCACCACCAACGTATGCCCAGCACGCAGCAAATTTCGTGCCATCGACGCGCCCATCAAGCCCAGGCCGATATATCCAACGGTTGCCATCGTATGCCCTCCATATTGCGATCTGACAGGTCAGATCGTGCGGTTATTAGACTGGCCCCGAACTATACCACAGTAGCCCATGGGTCTGCTTTCAAGTACAATACGACCTATGTTCGAAATCACCGAAAACGCCTGGCATGTTGTGCGTGGCGAACTTGCCCTGTATCGCTATGCGGGGCCACATACCGCACCAGCCCACGCGCAGGCCCCCATTGTGATGCTTCACGGCCCCATGACGAGCCACCGCACCTGGGATGTAATGGCCGCCTATCTGTGGGAAAACGGCTTCGGGGCGCTCTACGCGATTGATATTCCCGATATACAAAATGGCGGATCGTTGCGCAACGCCACCAAACATTTGCTGAAGGTCATGTATTTTCTGCTGGAAGAACACCGCCTAACCCGCGACTTCGTGCTGATCGGCCACTCTACAGGGGGCGTTTTGGCACGGCGCTTTTTATTCAAACATCCCGAAATCGCGCCGCACATTGCCTATCTGTTTACGTTAGCCAGCCCGCACACGCGCACCCATTTTTCCTACCGCGTTTATGTGCCACCAGAAACAGAAAACACCGAAAAAGTCGGCACGGGGAGCAGTTCGGTGGTAACGCCCGACATCCCGCACAATACGTTCATCCTGAACTTTTTCGGCAATGCCGTCGGGCCGTTTTTCGATGGCACCGTGCGCGGGGTGTTTCTGCCCGAAGCCGCCAATCAGATGCTCTTATTGCAACATGCCGACTTCAAACAGGCCAGCATCGTCCTGGAAGAAATATTGGCCTGTCTGTATGGCAAACGCTACCGCATGCAGATTTTCCTGCATAGCTTATACATGAAAACGCCCGACCAAGGCGAACTTGTCGGCCCGTTTTACTTCGAAATCAACGGCATCCGCACCCCCTTTGACGGCATCTTTCAGGCTGTGGCAGAGCACGAATACCTTTTCGATGAGAGCAGCACGCCCCTAGCGACGCTATCTTACCCCCCTGGGAATGCCCTGGTCAGCACGGTATTTCGCCTAAAAGACCAGAGCAAAGCGCGGCCAGTGCGGCGGCGTTTGTTCGCCAAGTTGCTAGTCTCGTTGGCGGATGACGAAAACACCTTGCACGAAATGCAAGATAACGAAGGTTCGAAAATTACCGTGCGCATTCACACCCAGGCCATGCCCTGCCTGGTGAATGACGCTCCCCAAACCGATTGATGGAACCCCTAGCCGAATTTGACGCCCTCGTCACCTATCTTTACATCGTCGGTGGGCGCGCCGTCAACGCCCCGCCGCCCGGCGCCTTAGCATACCCTGCGCCACGCCGCGCCAACCGCGCCCGCCAGACCGAAACGCTCTTCATCTTGACTGTCCCGAACGGCACAGTCCGCGCCCAGGCCGCCACCTACCAAACCTGGAGCCAGCAAGTCGCAGATGCGTATTTCAAAACCTCGGGCAGCATCACCAACGGGCTGCGCGACGCGCTCGCCCAACTCAATAAAACCATCCTGAGCGAACAAAAAGCGCGTATGCAACCGCTTCGCGCCGGGCTGATTGCGGCAGTCATGCGCGAGCAAGAGCTTTACCTGGCGCGCTGTGGGCCAATGCAAGGGGTCTATCTGGCGCGTAGCACACTCGCCACCTTCCCGGCGACGCGCACCGCCGAGCTCCTGACCCTGGCGCCACCCCTGGGGGGCGGTATGGAACCGCGCGCCGAACTCACCCGCTTCGATCTGGCAGCGGGGGCTATGTTGTTGCTCGGCGATGATAGCTGGTTACAAGCCTCGGATGACGCGCTGCGAGGTGCCCTGCAAAGCGGCGCAGATATTGCCGCCGTGCTCGACCCATTACGCAGCTTAGTGCAGGCGAATTTAATCCACGGGACGTTATTACAATTCGTGTCGGAAGCCACCCCCACGCCCGTCCTCACAACCCCAGCCCCAGCACCACCCACGCCCCCG